>BNUH01000060.1 GCA_025997215.1 Clostridia bacterium | reverse complement strand
TATCTTGTCCGCGACATCAGGCGCGACTGTCGCTTCCCAAACGCTGTCAGCGATAACACCTATAATGCTCTGTGCGTCGCCTCGACTAACAAGGCGACCTTGCTTCATCATCATGATTTCGGCGGCGATATACTCTATATCCGAAACAATGTGAGTGGAGAGAATCACGATTTTTCCCGGCGCAAAAGAGCTAATCAGGTTGCGGAAATGCACGCGTTCTTTGGGGTCAAGCCCCGCGGTAGGTTCGTCCAATATCAGAATGTCGGGGTTGCCGAGCATGGCTTGCGCTATGCCGAGCCGTTTCTGCATACCGCCAGAAAGCGTCTTGATTCTTTTCTTCGCCACATCCGACAGCCTGACAGTATCAAGGAGCCGTTTTGCTTCATCTTTTGCCTTTGTGCCGACAATTCCTTTCAGCGCGGCAATATAAAGCATATAGTCATAGGCTGTAAACTCCGGGTAATACCCAAAGTGCTGCGGGTCATAGCCGAGCTTTTCACGATAGCTTTCATCAAGGCTTGTTATCCCCACACAATCAAGCGTAATGCTCCCGCTTGTGGGTTTCAAAATGTCGCATATGAGCCGCATTAATGTTGTTTTCCCTGCACCGTTCGCACCAAGCAAGCCATACACTTTTGGAGTGCATACCGCCGAGAAATCGTCTACGGCAGCTTTTTCCCCATATTTTCGGGTGAGATGATTTAGAGTTAGTTCCATACCAATATATCCTGCCTTCCTTTGATTGTTTTTATTGAAAATATGAGTAGTGTAATCAGCAATACTGCACTTCCTAAGCTACATACCGCTATGCTGTCTTGGAGCAAATGAGCGGATTGGCTTCCGAATACGAAAATCAATGCCGCAACAAGTGATACAGACAAGAGAGCATAAGAAGCCTTTATTTTGAAAATATCTGTCGCCAACAGTGTAATACAGTTTATTACATTAAAAGGTAAAAGCCCATATGCGAGAAGTGTTGCAAAGCCAATCTCATAACGATTGCTTAATATCAAAGCGATTATGATAATTGCCATAATATTTGCTGTCCCTATCAAAAAGAGCTTGGCAATAACCATTTTAACGGGGCTGTTTTTGCAGGTCATTTCCAACTCGCTCATTCCATATATCCGTGACTTGACAAACTCCGGCACGGTATAGAACGTGAGTATCGGCGCGACAACAAACATAAATGTTTCCACTTGCCGTATGTCGTCAAGCCCATTCCCCAAAACCCAGGTAGCCAATAACGCCGCAAGCTGTAAAAACCATAGCGGTTTTGAAATATACCTTGCTTGCGCCGACACCAAGGACAAGAGCGGCGTTTTGGTGATAACGTTGTCCAAAAGCGCCGTCTGAGCAATCGCAATCGTTTGCCGCTTTCTTTGTTCGTCGGGCGATGGGACGGTATACCCTGCAATCCGATTCTTAAACTCTGTCTCCTGCTGCCTATTCAAAATATCCCTCCTTGCCGATATAGCGTTTCAGTTTGTCAACAGACTGTTTAAGCCGTGATTTTGCCGTCGGAACGGAAACGCCTGTTACCTGTGCAATATCCTTCACTTTCATATCATGGTAATAGCGCAAGACTACGGTTTCTCGTTGTGCGTCTGAAAGCGTAGAAAGCCCACGCCGAATAATGCCCGCCGTCTCGCTTTCAAGCACGCTTCGCTCCGGGGCGTTTGAAGTCTCCACACCCTCCAAGCCGTCAACATCTTCCTGCGGCGGTTTCAGCCTGCGAAAGTAGTCATTGCAAACATTAACCGCCATCGTGAAAACAAAATTCGAGAACTTTCCCGTGAGCTTATACCCGCCGCTAGAAGCTGTCAGCTTAAGGAAAACATCTTGCGTCAGGTCAGGAGCTATCTGGGCATTTCCTGTTCGGCGAACAATGTATTTATATATATTGTCATAGCAGCGCTCTATCAAAAGACCGAGAGCAGCCTTGCCGCCTCTTTTGGCTTTTGCTATGAGAAAGATTTCGTCAATCGTTTTCACCTCCGTTTCTGATCCTTACACTCTTTTTAACGCAAAACCACGAAAAAAGATTTAAGATTTCAAAAAATATTCTATTGTCTTTTTTGCCTTTCGGAACGTAGCCTAGCTGATGGCGTGAAATCTCCCACCGGTAAGGACGGTTGGAGCAAGAACGCAATCGACAAGTTGCTCTCAAATGAGAAGTACGCTGGTCAGGTACTCCTCTTCAAAACTTTTTCAGCAAGCAACTTGATATGATTTCCGCTCCGATGACATGCTCGAACAAAGGCGAGTCTGCCAAATGCTTATGTATAAAGAAATATACTATAATTATACCGGAAGATGTCTTCAACGCAGTGCAGGCTGAAAAGCAACGGCGAACAAATATTGATAGAACTGACGGCGGTACAAAAAGGAGAGGAACACGGTACAGCGTAAAGCACGATGCGATTGTACGATGCGCAACCGAGACATAGCTAAAGAGTATGCACACGTAACGAAATTTTGAAACGTTTATACTTTTGAAAGTGTGCAACCGCAAAATTTAGGTCATGGGTTCGAATCCCACCAATAGAAAAGCCAGCCAAATCCCAGTAATTGGCATGGTAAATACTGGATATCTAAGCCTGGATAATTCTTCCTCATTCCTCCAGTTTGTCCACTCCTTAGCTCCTTTTTTTTCGTGATCCAGTTTTGTAGTAAGAGTATACCCTGACGGGGCACCACCAAACGATATAGTCGCCTACCAAGATCTCATCAACCGCTTATGCCGACACGCGCAGACCATCCGAACGATTACTCGGCTGGAATGTTCGTTATACAACGAGAAATATCAAGGCACTACGTTCCTTATATCATTGGGTATGGGCTGGAAGAACCGTCATGTGATTCTTAAAAGGTTGAGCGGGACCTATGCCTATGCTAGCATGCAGAAGGCGCGGGACGTTGGGTGGGTGGCGTATTATGCACAGCATCGGGAGCGGAACAGACGCTCTCTCTTAACATTAGCCAGAAATACCAACAGGCAAAATCGTCTCAGCCACCCAATCCAGGAACATCAGGTGCGTGATATGCAATATCTTTGCAACCCTTCGTGCGGATGTCTTCGATGACCTAAATTCCATCCAGCTGCAATCCGGTTGCACTGGCTATGGTCTACAATGGTAAATTTTATCCTAATCGGTTGTGAATTCCAGCATATCTATGCCAACCTCGAGATGTTCTTCGCGATAAGTAAACTCCAGTATCTCCAGCCAACACAGCCTGTCCGCTTTGCCAGATCAGCTTGACTTTATCTACCAAGGTGGCTGGAGATCCTATTTATCAGGTAAACACATATGTTGATAATCTCTAGGCGATACGCCAGTGTACTGTTTGAACTTTTCGCCAAAATAGTCAGCATTTGTGAAGCCAACCATCTTTGAAACAACATTCACCTTTTGATCATGCTTGAGTAAATCCTTTGCATGTTCAATACGGACTTTATCAACATAACTGCCAAATGTCTCACCGGTGCAATTCTTAAATTTCCTGCCAAAATAAACAGGGTTATAGTGTAACTGTTTAGACACTGATTCGACTGTGAGGTTGTCTGCATAATTTTTATTGATCAGATATATTGCTTTATTTATAGGTCCTTCTGGTTGTTGTTCTGAAACGACCGCAGTTATATTCTTCAAGTGCGATAGAAGCAGTGCGGTTAGCTTAGTTATGTTTGTTTCAAGATATGATTGTTCTATAAATTGCTGATAATTATCGACTGATGCAGATAACAAGGGATATCTTTCCTTAATAGCGGAGATAAGCTGCGAATACATATTGCTATAATGTATCTTGATCTCTAATTCATTGAAGCGATTCGCGATAAAGTAACCTTCATATGACTCAAACTCTGAACGGATATCGTTCAACTTATATTCACTGATATGGTCAATAATAGAATTAATCAAGTGATCGATTGAGATATTAGTTAAATCAGAAGAGTCAACGACTGTATTATCATAAACAATTATGTTCTGTTGAGCATATATGAAAGCATGGTCAAGCAGTGTTTTCGCCGATGAAAATGATTCGCGAATATCAGCGAAAGAGCCGACGCCTTTGCCGATAGCGGCAAGGCAGGCAATATCATCCCGCAGCACATGCTGCTTGATAATTATATCCACAGCATCTTTCAGTGATGTCACATCTTGGTTTGTTATCAGAACCGCCTGGTGTGGCATTATGTAAAGCCACTTCGCAAATATCCCCTGCTTGTTTAGCATATTGGGTATGGGCGGAATCTCATTGTTAAAAAGAGTTTGTGTTTTGGAAGGTGACTGAAATATACATATCCGTATTTCAGCGTTTGTATTGTTATTGTGGAAAGATTGTTCTTCGGATATATCAGACGGTATCTGATTGTCACGCTGTTCAAGGTAACGCAACCATCTTTGTTCCATGAATGACGCAGCATTTATGTGATTATCCGTAGAATTTCGCGCGATAAAGTCACGTCTTAGAGAATACAATTCACCAGCTAATTCACGTTCGTCAATAGGCTTCAGGATATATGATTTTACACCAAAATGAATGGCACTCTTTGCGTATTCAAAATCCGCATAACCCGATATAATAATGAACTGGCCATTGTATCCACTGTTCCGGAGATTTCGGATCAGCTCAATTCCGTTCATTCCTGACATTTTTATGTCAGTTATTACAAGATCAGGCAGCAGCGCTAAGATAGCGCGCTGCGCATCTTCGGAATGACCTGATTCACCAATTATCTCATAACCTAACGATGTCCAATCTAGCAGATGATGTAACCCATCACGTATTATCTTTTCATCGTCAACAATGTATATCGTAATCATGTTGTAGCCTCCGCCCGCATATTTGTGTTAGCGCGAATATAAGGTATACGCAGCGTTGATATTGTGCCGTTACCTTTTGTACTTTGGATCGACAAACCATAATTGGTGCCATAATATAATTGTATTCGCTGATGGACATTGTTTAATCCAATATGTCCTCCATCATATGAATCATCGGAGTCGCTTAATTTCTGTTGTAATTCCTTCAAATGAACTGTATCAATACCAATTCCGTTATCGATAACATTTATTATGAAGGTGTTGTTATTTTGAAACGCGTTTACAACAACATATCCCTGCGACGTCGATAGTGGTAAAAGGCCATGCTTAATGGCGTTTTCAATTAAAGGCTGCAGAAGAAATGGCAGTATCAAACAATCTCTGGTGTTATCGTTAATATTAAACTGGTAATCGAACTGCTCTCCAAGACGGATTTTCTGCAACCCCAAGAAATCCTCTACGAATAGCAGTTCATCGGTAAACAGTATAGGTTGATCACTTGTGTTCAAGTTTTTACGCATCAATCTGCTGAGTTTCTGTATCGCGTCGGATATTTTGTCCTGGCCATTGATTATCGCCGACATACGTATGCTTTCAAGCGTATTGAATAGAAAGTGCGGATTCACTTGATTGGTTAGTATCTGCAGCTGAATATCTCTCTGATATAGTTCAAGTTTTTGCTTCTGCTCTTTTATCTCCGCATTTTCGCTAATGAGCTGCCGCAGATTATTTATCATACTATTCAAGTCGTTTGATAGGTTCCCGATCTCATCCGCACCATCTAATACAGGTTTATAATTAAGTTCTCCATTTGCTACGTGGTGAATGTCATTGCTGATTTTCTCAAGGCGTTTGCTCATTATCTTTGACAAGGAAAAGACAATTATTACGGATAAAAGGCTGCCGAAAACAATAATCGTATATGCCTTCTTTGCGATCGTGCTTATTGGGCTTACAATCTTTTCATTATTATACAGCGCAACGATATTCACCGCACCTTCAACATCGTTGATCATCAGTGTTTGCGATAATGAGCTATAGATTTCACCATTATAATCTATCTGTCCATATGGATCATTTGTCAATTTTGTCCACATCTCATCTTCGACCATGTCAAAACAAACTGAATCAGAACAGCTAACAATTTGATTATTCATGTCGAATATAAAGATTTCAAGATCTTCTTGGTTGATAATATCATGAAAGGTTTTGTCGTTAATATATATGCATAGCACACCGATAAACTCCCGTCCTTTGAATATGGAGCGACATAATGTCAGATTCTTTAGTCCTCTACGCGAAAAATTATCATTATCCGTATATGCCCAACGCAGCAACGCACCATTATTCCGCGCGTCAAGGTACCAATTCGTATTCCTAATTTCACTGGTTGGATTCTTTATATATCCCGTATTCAGCACGTTGTATTTATCGCTATATAGGAATAAACCATCAATTTCATATGGATGTTCTATTATATGTTCGGATAAATCACCATATTTCCACGATGCTTTTACCCTGTCAAATTCATTCTCATAATCAGCCATGATAAAGGATATTAGGTCATTGTTACGCGTTATGCTGGTAGACACGGAAACCGCTGTGCCCAGTATTTGGCTGACGCGCACTTCCACACGATCTATAGCGTTTGATGCCTGTTCATTGGCGTTATGCATAAGAATATGCCGCATAGAATTAGCTAAATGAAGCGCCATTCCATACGGTATGATCATTACCAAGGCAAAACATAGAATCAGTTTTTTCCACATTCGTAAATTATTGACAAACCTCAAGAACAGCATCACCTCTTAATGTACTATAGCAGGCGGCTGCTGAAAAGTCAAGTGCGCAATTTATTGCATACAGATAACTATGTATGATACACCAGAGTTCGATGTATGATATCCCAGCATTATGGCTAACGCGCACAAGCGATGTATGATAGTCTAGGATATTTAGTTTAATTTGATGGGTAGACATTGCTGGATTTGATGGATATAATAAACATAGTTTTATTAGTGCGTGAGAGTGCGCGACCAAAGAAAGGTGTTGCTCCGTGAATCTTCAGCAAGCCGCTAGTAGACCGCGATGGCTTAAAAAGGTAATTCAGCAGCGGTATCTATTCTTGATGTCCGTACCGTTCATTGTGTGGTTGGTAGTGTTCGCCTACATTCCTATATGGGGATGGAGTATGGCATTTCAGAACTACAAGCTGGGCCGCGGTTTTTTCCAGCAGACATGGGTAGGTCTGCGCTTCTTTTTCGAGCTGTGGCGGGATTCACGGTTCTGGCTCGCGTTCAGGAATACCGTCGGCATGAGCGTACTGGGTTTGGCGAGCGGAGTGGTATTCCCAATAACGCTCGCTCTGTTTCTCAATGAAATGATATACGTACGATTTAAGCGTACGGTACAAACTATATCATATCTGCCTCATTTCATATCTTGGGTAGTTATCGCGAATATGTTTATACGATTGCTTTCGCCAGATAACGGCATCGTCAACATCATACTGCAGGCAACCCGCTTGATCCGCGAACCCATGCATTTCATGGCGGAACCCAGGCTATTTTGGTGGATCATTACCGCCGTGACAATATGGAAGGAGACGGGCTGGCAGTCCATCATATACCTGTCTGCCATTGCCGGAATCGATCAGGAACTCTATGAGGCGGCTACGGTAGACGGCTGCGGACGCTTTCGCAGGATGTGGCACATAACGCTGCCCGGCATCCGGCCAACCATCGTCGTCCTATTCATTATGGCCTTTGGCAGCCTGACCCAGATTGGCTTTGAACGTCAGATGCTGATGGGCAACGCGATCGTGCAGGATTATTCTGAGGTTATAGATATGTATGCGCTCAAATATGGCATCGGCATGGCGCGTTATTCATTCGGCACGGCGATCGGTGTGTTCAACTCGCTGATATCGCTGGTTCTGCTGTTGACGGCGAACACGGTGTTCAAGAAAGTCAGCAATGAGAGCGTCTTTTAGTAAAGAGAGTCCTAGTGAAAGAGGGTCTCACGATATGACAAGTGTCGATGTGGTTAAGGCAAACCGCTTGCGTCATGGCAAGCGAGCGTCTGTGTTTGATTATGAGCTGGCGGCTGCGATGGTGCTTCTTGCGATTATCACACTATATCCATTTATAAATGTGCTGGCTGTATCGTTCAATGACGCGTACGATACCATCAAAGGCGGCATATATCTGTGGCCGCGAATGTTCACCCTGGCTAACTATGAGCAGATATTCAAGGATCATAACCTGATTGTCGCGTTTCGCAATTCAGTGCTTAGAACGGTTATTGGCATGGTTGTAAGCGTGTTTTGTACGACGATGATGGCGTATACGCTCAGCAGAAAGGATTTTATCGCGCGCAGGGTATTCTCGCTGATGTTCGCGGTTACTATGTACGTTGGCGGCGGGATGATCCCATCATATCTGCTTATGCGCAGCTTGGGCCTATTCGGCACATTTACAGTCTATATTCTGCCCAGTATAGTCGGCGCGTGGAACGTGTTCGTCATCAGATCGTATATCGATGGACTGCCCGATAGCATCCAAGAATCCGCGCGGGTTGACGGCGCTAACGATGTTGTTATATTTATACGTATTGTTTTACCGTTATGCCTGCCTGTATTGGCGACCGTTGCGCTGTTCGTAGCCGTTGGACAGTGGAACTCTTGGTTTGACTCGTATCTATATAACAACTCTAAGCCAAACCTCACCACATTGCAGTATGAACTGCAGAAGATACTAACAGCCGCCACAATATCGCTAACTTCCGCCAGCGATCAAATGGCTATATCGGAAATGACCAGGCGCACTCATGTTACGCCCGAAGCATTAAAGATGGCGATGTCCATCATCGTCACGGCCCCCGTGCTCGTCGTATACCCATTTTTACAGAAATACTTTGTCTCCGGCCTTACGATGGGCGCGGTTAAGAGCTGAAACGGCAGAAATGCTAACCATTTCTGACGAAATAAAAAAGGTGGTGCAATGGTATGCTACGACGGTTTTGGTGTATCTTACTGACGGCGTTACTAATAATGGCGACGCTGCCCGCAATCACGCCGGCTATTGCGGCCGAGGTGAAAACATTCACTGTCCGACATGTCTATCCTGGCAACAGCTGGGATCTGGCAGGTACTCCAGTCGGCGATGCCTTTATCGAAAAGACAGGCGTCAACTTCCACATGGACTATTCCGTCGGAGATGAGGCGCAATCGATTGCGCTGATGATCGCGGGCGGCGATCTGGCGGATATAGTGGTCCCGCATTATGCGGTGGCACCGTTCGTCGAAGCGGGAGTAGCGCTTGAATTAACCGACTTAATTGAGCAGTATGCGCCTAACTACAAGGCCGACCTGGGTACCGCGTGGGATCGGATGATATGGAACGCGGCGGATCATGGCCGCTACTACCTGTCCGCACCTGAACAGTATCCTGAGTCGCTGGATTACTTTAACTGGTTTTTCCTGCAGCACGCGGTGGTGCGCGATCAGGGGTATCCGCAAATTGAAACCCTTGAGGACTATGAGAACGCCATTCGCACATACATCGAGCAGAACCCCACCATCGATGGTCAGCCCACTATCGGAATGACGATGGTGACCGATTCATGGCGCTGGATACTGTCGCTGACAAACCCATCGATGATGGTCGCCGGTACTCAATCCTCGGGTGAGTACTATGTTGATCCCGATACGATGGAGGTTACATATCGTATCCTGACCGGCGAGGAGAAGGAGTACTTCCGTTGGCTAAACCATATGTACAACGAAGGGCTGCTCGATAAGGAAGCGTTTACCCAAACATACGATCAGTATCAGGCAAAGATAGCGACCGGACGCGTATTGGCGCTTAGCGACATGGGCTGGTCGTTCGGCGCGGCTACGCAAGCGCTGCGCCAGGACGGCAAAGATGAACGCACGTACGGCTGTTATCCGCTCGTCATCCATGAAGGGATCGTCAATTCATCAATGAGCGGCGAACGCACACTGTCATCGGCTGGTATGGAAGCGCTGATCACAACGGCTTGTAAAGATCCGGTGACACTGATGCAAGCGCTGAATTACTATTATAGTGAAGAGGGACAGATCTTAAGCAACTGGGGCATCGAGGGTACGCATTACGATGTCGTCGATGGACAGCGAGTATTTCGCCAGGCGGAACTGGATAAACGCGTGCAGGACAGTGAGTATTCAAGAAAGACGGGTATCGCTCTGTTGAATTTCCTGCCCGGTTACCGTGACGGAGTGCGCGACTCATCCGGCCAATTCTATACCACGGCTTCCAAGGAGAACAGCATAGCCCAGTATTCGCCCATCGAGAAGGAAGTGCTAGCCGCATACGGTAAGGAAACATGGGCCGACTTCTTCGCGCCGCCCAGTGAGTTCCCACTTCGGATGTGGCCTGGCGAGGGCGGGCATACCACGGATATGGAGTCGGACTCGGAAGGCGCTATCGCATTCCAGCGCGTACAAGACGCCGTCAAGAAGGGTGTCATTAACGCGATAATTGTCAAGCCCGAATCGTTCGACAGTGCCTGGGACGCTATGGTCGCAGACATGAAGAGCTCTGGGGTTGACGCGTTCACCGACGCTATAGAGAAGCTGAACCATGATAAACTGCTGCTCTGGGGGTTAATCGCGGAATAACGCCTTTAACGCCTGTCGTGTGACATACGGGGAAGTCGACGCATGGCTTCCCCGTGTAGCTTAATCATTATGCAATCATCATGTGATAATTATGAAGGGACTAAATAACAAATGGATCAATATCAAGCGTTGAAGGACAGTGTCATACGCGGCTGGAACACATGGAATACACGCAGTGTATTATCGCATGTACATATGCCTGATGCCCTTGCTATCAACCTTTGTTTGAAGGATGCCAGGCATGCGGCATACCTGAAGGAAGCGGATGTAGGCGACAAGGGCGCGGGGCAGGCTATTGTCAAACCAGGCGCCCACGCGTTTGACGGCAGCTATACGCGTTTATCGCTAATCTGGTATGATATTGAGATCGAGGTAGAGAGTGGTATACAGGACGACGATCTGGTCTTGTTGGTGAAGCCATTATCCATCCCCGAATATGCGCCTACGTTAGTAGGCGAGGTATGCATATTGTGGAATAAGCCTGGATATGTGAAAAAAGAAAAAGATAGAATCACCGCTGTTTTAGAGTATCATCGTACGGACATATTCACAACAGGGAAGCTCATTGAAGAATCATACGCGATAACACAAACCTCTTATCTATCCGTTAAGATGGATACCATCATTGGTTTTTCCACGGGAACGAATAGGGAATTAGGTGGGATACAAGATATTATATCATATTGCAGAGAGAAGCATGACGGCAGCCGAGCTCAATATGGCGAATTATCAGAACTGTATAACGCGATGCAGACATGCCTTGCGTGGGATACCATATTCGAGCCAAAGAAGAATCGCATAGTATCAACCGTTTCCCGGCGTTGGAACAAGCATTGGAGTGGATATGTGCTGTTTTGTTGGGATAACTATTTCGCGGCTTGTATGGCGGCGTTTGGCTCAAAAGCCATCGCATATTCCAATCTGATCGAAATTACGCGCGAAAAGACGCCCAGCGGGTTCGTGCCCAATTTTGCGTCGGCCTTAGGCGCAAGCAGTCTCGACCGCTCGCAGCCGCCCGTAGGCTCAGCGTCGGTGTTGGATGTATATAAGGTATACAAGGAACAGTGGATAATCGAGGAAGTATACGACGATCTGATTGGCTGGAACAACTGGTGGTTTGAACACCGTCAGATTAAGCCGGGTTTGTTTGCGTGGGGATCTGATCCATATACGCCGCGCGTCGGGCATTATTCAGAAATAGACGGCGTGAACCAACTACTGGGAGCGGCGCTGGAATCAGGTCTTGATAACTCTCCCATGTACGATGATATACCCTTTGACGCGTCGTCGCATATGATGCAACTGGCTGACGTCGGCTTAACAGGTTTGGTTATAATGGATTGCCGCGCTTTGTTGGAACTAGGCGAGGCAATAGGCCGCCTTGATCAACGCGATAACCTTCTGGCGCGGCTGGCGCTGTGCGAGCAGGCTATTCAACAGCTATGGTGCGAAACCGATGGTTTTTTCTATAACAAACGTATGGATACTATGGAATTTGTTAAACGTATATCGCCTACCAACTTTTACGCGCTGTACAGCCATAGCGTCACACCTACGCAATGTGAGCGGGTAATAAACGAACACTTCTACAATCCCAATGAGTTTTGGGGTGAGTATATCATGCCGTCCATCGCCCGCAACGATCCCGCTTACCCGGAACAGGAGTATTGGCGGGGACGAATCTGGGCACCGATGAATTATCTGGTGTATAATGCGCTAAAGACACACAATTTGTCAAAACCCGCGAAGGATCTGGCCGATCGTTCCGCGAAACTTATCATGAAGGAATGGCTTGAACATGGCCATGTCCATGAAAATTACTCTGGCGATAATGGGGAGGGGTGCAACAGCAAGTCTAGTGACGCGTTCTATCACTGGGGTGGATTACTGGCGCTTATCGCGCTGAAAGAAGCGGGATTCATTAAGTAGACGAGTTGGAGGAGAACCGTATGAAAGAAATTCGTGTTGGCATAATTGGCTGCGGCATTATCGCTCATCAGCATATGGAGAAATATGCCAAGATTGACGATGTGAAGGTCGTCGCCTGCTGTGACCTGAACGAGGACAAACTGGGCAAGTTTGTGAACAAGTATGACATACAGAATCGATATGTCGACTATCGCGAGCTACTCAAACGCGACGACCTGGACAGCGTTGACGTGTGCCTGCATAACAACCTGCACGCGCCAATCTCCATTGCTGCGATGGCATCCGGCAAAAACTGCTACTGTGAGAAACCCATGGCGGGTTCGTACAAGGACGCGGCAGCGATGAAGTCGGCTGCGGAAAGCCTGGGCGTGAAGCTGCATATCCAGCTGAGCATGATCTATGGTGCACCGGTCAATGCAGCGAAGACACTGATCGATTCCGGACGACTTGGCAGGATCTACCATGCGCGTTCGGTCGGCTATCGCCGCCGTGGTCGCCCGTACGTCGATGGGTATGGCGAGAAAGAATTCGACAGCGCGTACTGGGCTGGGCACGGTGCGCTATACGACATGGGTGTGTACCACATATCCCAGTTGTTGTATCTGATGAAAACACCACAGGTGAAGCGCGTCACAGGCAGCGTTTATCAGGAAGTGGGAATGCCCGCCATTCGCCGCAAGGAATCCGACTTCGGTGTAGAGGAACTGGGGGTGGGCTTCGTCACATTCGAGGATGGCTGTACGATGGACGTGCTGGAGTCGTGGGCGGTACACGCGGCGGAGTTCCCGATGTCGTCGATATACGGCTCGGAGGGCGGCATCCAGATTCGCAAGGACGATATCCTGTATCTCAACGAAATCGAGGGTTATCCGGCTGAAACGCGCCTTGACTGCGGCCTGGAGGATTTCCGCCAATCGAGGCACGATCCGTTATACCAATACTATCAGGATACTCAAAAACACTGGATTGGTGTGTTGCGCGGCGAGGTCGAACCCATCGACACGCCACATATCGCACTGCAGACCATGCTTATCTCCGAAGGCATCTTCCTCAGCCATAAGCTGGGCCGCGAGATTGCCGCTGACGAAATACCCGAGCTATGTAAGTCCAACGCTATCCGCGAGCAGGACGCGCCGTTCGGTAAGCTGAACTACCCACCATACCCATTCATATAGGAGGATAACCGTATGGAAAGAATATCTATAGCATCATACTCGTTCCACAAACTGCTGTCGCGCGGTATGATAGACGTGTTCGGTTACCTGGAGGCGACGCGGTATCGTTATGGTATCGTGAACGCCGACATCTGGAACGGCTACCTGACCAGTTACGACGACGATTACCTGCAGAAAATCCGCGAGGCAATGGACGATCGCGGCATGACGCTGGGCTCGCTGTGCTGTGACGGTGCGCATCCGTGGGCTGACGATCCGGACGCGAAGAAGTCGCAGGATGCCAAAGCTCAGGATTGCTTACGTGCGGCAGAGATCCTAGGCGCGAAAACCGTGCGCATAGACGTAGGTATTCGCGAGATGGAACCCAACGAGAAGCAGATGGATGTCGTCACACGCGCGTTCCAGTCGTATTGCAAGCGCGGCGAGGATTGCGGCTTCCGTTTCGGCCCCGAGAACCATTGGGGCGCGTCGCGCAGATTATCTATTCAAAAAGAACTGGCCGCGCGAGTTAACAGCCCGGCGTACGGCATTCTGCTCCACCTGAACAACTGGGAGTTGGTAGGCGGCGAGACCCTCGACGGCAACGACCAGGCCGCCGCGAAGTTAGCCGTTCATACCCATGTGGATTACAACGTCTCGCCCCGTTCATGCGAGGTTTTGCCCGCCTTACGTAATGCTGGCTACACTGGCCTATGGGGATTGGAGCATCACACCGAGGTGGACGAGATGCGCAAAGTGGAACTGCAGCTGGCGCAGATTCGGCTTGCAAAGTATTGAACTCTAGCCATCTACAACTATATGGAGCGCCATCAGCGATTTTTTGCTGGTGGTGTTTTTCTTATTACTCATAACGAACCACCATGATAGTATCGAACAGCAGCGTATACTTGAGCGAGTAGTAGACACCATCTTTGTATTCACTCAACCAAAAAGTATAGCAAAAGGGCTCGGCAAAGTGCTGCACAAGCCAGCGCAGAGCAAGAAAATCCGGCGGCTAGGCATCTATCCCTCCGTGTGTGACGATCATCCCGCACGGGAAGGTGTTTAACCCCTGTTGCCTGTTGGATCATCTCCAAGGCCATCACGGGTTTTGTTTGGAATACTACCGATTCAGGCACTCCTGCGCCTTTTCGCCGCTGTTCGTCCTCACACCATTCCGCGGGCAGGTATAACCTTCTGTCGAGTATCGCATGCCCTTTGCTCCCGGCATATGTTAAGAAAACTCCCACCTGGCAGTTTTGTACTCGTCCCGCTGTTCCGCTGTACTGCCTTTTTACACCGCAGGATTTCTTCCCTTGTTTGAGAAATCCTGTTTCGTCCACCACCAGCACGCCTTCTTCTTCTCCCAGATTCTCACTTACATAACCGCGCAGCACATCCCTGAGCGCGTCCGCGCTGAATCGTCCGCGATACAGCATTTGCTGTATCGAGTATGGCGCCTGTTTTCCCAGCGTTTCTGCCAACTGCCAGCCGTTCTTCCTTTGCGCTGGGCTAAGCAGTCCCCATAGATAATCTTTCGCGTTTTGATATCCAGCCGTACTGCTAAATACAGGCTTTATCTGCTCGCTCAGCTTGGTGTATCCTGCCTGAAGGTTTTCGTTTGTATACTTCATCTTTTTTCACCCGTATTAGTTTAACACGTTTTTACTTACTGTACAACTGTAATACTATGGCACGTCACCTCCAGAACGCATATTGACAATCTACGCCGCATATACTATTATATGTGATGCGGAGGCGATGTCATGCGCTACACTCTTTCTAAGCAAGCAGCGAAATATCTGTTGCACTGCGATCAGACGACGCGCGACAAACTTCGGCGCGCGCTGAAGTCGCTTACTAGTTGGGACGGAAACATCGTGAAACTGCGCGGATACGATAACTCATACCGATTGAAAATAGAGCATTATCGCGTCCTGTTTTCGCTTCAGGACGACGGCACGGCGCGCGTTACTGAAATAAACACACGCACCAATATCAAGTATTAGGAGTGAGACATATGACTGATGCTGAAATTAGAGCGCGCATTAGCGCAACCCCCGAAGAGGATGCGGATGAGTTTGACCTTGAAATGCTGCAGCGCGCCGAAACGTCGAACGATGAAACCGCCATTGACGGCGAGACATTCCTTGCAACCATTAACGAGTGCAAGGGCCGAATTTCATTGCGAGTGCCGCGCAGTCTGCACTATAGGCTCTTGCGCAGCGCACAGCGCGAAGGCGTAAGTCTGAACCAGTATCTGCTTTACAAACTTGCGCAATAGGTTCGCGCTATCAAACGGCGGCTTGCCACAACGCACGGGTGTTTGTCTGCTGGGATTGTTTCTTACGCCACATTGCATCAAAGAACGCGGTCAGCTCATCGCGTATCCGTGAGACCGTGTTTTGATCCGCACTGCCTTCGATGGTTATGTTGACTGTGGCGTTAACACTGTTATCGCCACTGCCGCTGTCAAGGATGCGGTTAGTCTTGTCGGCAGGCACGATCGCCGTGCCCTGCGGCAGGTATGCAAGCTCGCCGCCTTCCTCGTTCATGCGCGTCCAGCCGCCAGCAAAATTGGCCGTGCCGGATGCGTTGCCGTCAAATTTTTGTCCTGGCGTTAATCCTGGTATTGGCGTGTTAGGATCGTTTCCCCATACCAGCCCGCCGATAGTAAACGCTGCAAGTTCCTCCTGCAAAGCATTCAAGC
>BNUH01000059.1 GCA_025997215.1 Clostridia bacterium | reverse complement strand
AGGGTTTGCGCCTGATACCACACCCCGCCCGAGAAGGCGGTGCCCGACACGCCTATATCCAAGAAGCTGCCGCCAGCTGTCACCGCCGCGGCCAGCATTACCGAGCCCATCTCGCTGATCGAATGACGCCGGGCGATACAGTATGATACCGGATAGCATAATAAAAAGTATATCAACGTAAGCAATCCGCTCGGCACGCCTCGCGGCATCACCCATTGCAACAGCCATATTACCACCGATGGCAGAGGTGGGAAGCTGACATAATACTCGCCGTTGTATATCGCCAACTCCAGGTGGGTAACATTCTTAGGTAAATGTGTCTGCCCGGTGCGCCAGGCATCGGCCTGGAACGCGTAACTGTCGTAATTGCTCACGCCAAACAGTTGAGCGCCGTTACATATAACCGCCGTCAGCGCGAATGCCAGCACCATTACAAAGCCCAGCCACGCCCATGCACTTATTCTTTTATTGCTATTATGCATCTATTTCCCTTCGGTAAACGGTATCCTCCCGCCGATCCCGTCGCTGGTCAGTATGGTTCCATCCGACAGCGCGAGCACGCATTCCACGTTTTCGAGAGAATTAATGAATTCCAATGCCTCTTTCGAACCGAACAGCACACACATCGTCGAGTATGCATCCGCCCACGCGCCGTTATCTGTGACGATCGTCACGCCCAACACATCCGTTTGGATTGGCATGCCCGTGTGCGGATTCAGTATATGATGGTATAATATTCCATCCAATTCAAATGAACGCTCGTATACGCCCGCCGTCACAACGCATTGGTTGGTAACTTCCAGAACGCCGACCAATCCGCCATCGGTATTGAATGGACGCTGGATGCCTACGCGCCATGGTTTGCCGTCGGGACGATTGCCGTATGCCAGCACACTGCCGCCTAGATTGATCATCGCGGAGGTCAGGTCAGTGCTGTCAAGGTAATTCCTGATCAAGTCAAGCGCGTACCCCTTAGCCAGCGCGCCTAAGTCGATAGCGGCGCCATTCGCGACAGACGCGTATCCGTTGCCGACCGACAGGCTGTCGATGCCGACATGTTGAACGGCCTCTGCCAGTTCATCCGCGTCCGGTATTTGGTTTAGGGGAGAATTCCAATCCCACAGCCCGCTGACGCCGCCGATCGTTATGTCGAGCAGCCCGCCGCTCATGGACGCGGCTTCCTTTCCGATACGCAGCAACGTTTCAATGTCGGGCGAGATTCGCACGCTTTCGCCTTGCGCCGCGTTCAGTCGCGCGATTTCGCTTGCGCTGTCGTGTTTGTCGGCCAGACTGTTCAGTTCGCGGCATATGTCGAATATATGCTCAGATAACGCCGCGTCTTTCTCCAACAGCGTCACCGTCGAAAACGTGTCCATGAAGTCAAACGCCGTCGCTGTAATCAGTTTCGGCGTCGGAGCGCACGCGGTACAGCCGACAATTACCGCGAACACGATGAGACACGCGGCGGCTTTCCGCATTATTCGCGCGTGGTGTCCGACTCGTCAACGCTGGTCGGGATCGTATCAGGCGCGCGCGTCAAGCGGATGGTCTTGCCTGACTTGTCCTTGAATGAGAGCGTGTTGGCCGTGTAATTCAGGATTGTGAACGACTGGGTCAGGCTGTCAGGTTCCGCACCCGTCAGCACGCCGTAGTTGACGACATTGAAGTAGAAGCCGTCCTCGCCCGCCAGCACAGCGGTGCCGTCGTCCGAGAAGGCGTAACGCACCTCGGCGCTCGTCCGCCACTCGCCCAACAGCTTGAATATGCGGCGGTCGCGCAGCTTCTTCGCTTCGGCAGAGTCGCCCGCATCCTGCAGATATGCCCACGCGCCAAGTTGATCGCCGCCGGATACGAGGCTGTCCGCTATGTCCAGGTTGGCCTTCTCGTAGATCGTGCGCAGTTCGGCGTACCATTCCGGGATGCCGTCCATGGGTAAATCCTTGAGCAGGGCGACGATCTCCTCCAGCTGCCCGGCGGATTGCAGTTCGCGCGCTGTGTCCAGCCGATCGCTCAACCACAGATCGTAACTTACGGATTTGAGGCTATCCGCGCCGTTGTAGTCGCCGATGAGGTCAAACAGTTCGCCCGCGCGCTGGAAATCCATCGCGTCCATCCAATGTACCGCCTCGTCGAACACCGCGTCGTTGTACAGCGTTTCAGCGTCCTGGTAGGTTCCGGCTTGCTTGAATAACTCGGCAGCGCGGGGCAGATCGCCCGTGTCGCGCGCGTTGAGCGCCATCGAGTACAGGCAGGAGTCCGCCGCTTCCTTGGCTTTGGGCAAGCCCGTTATGGAGCTGAACGCCTCGTACGCGCCGTTCAAATCTCCAGAATCCTTTAGCAGTACGGCGGATTCATACGCGCACTCTTTGGCCCGCGATGCGCTGTCGCTGTAGGATTCCAATGCCTCAAACGCTGATTTCGCGGCGGCATACTCGCCTTGGTTGAATAGATTTTCGGCCAGGGAGTAACGCGCGGCCTGGGCGCGGGTTTTGGAATCTTCATAATCGCCCAGCGCTTCAAACTTTACAGCGGCCTCGGCCAGGTTCCCTGCAGCGACTAGATCAGCCGCGATGTAATACCGCGCGGCGCTTGCCTTCGCGGTTGAATCCTTATAATTCGGAATCTTGTCGAATAACGCGGCCGCAGTCTCCCAACGTTCAGAATTGAACGCGGCTATTGCCGGGAGATAACTGCACTGATTGAGCAGGTCCGCCGCGTCCTTATAATCGGGCATGGCACCCAACAGCTGCGCGGCCTTCTCGTACTCGCCGGAGGCCATGAACGCCTTGGCCGGTTCGTATGAACACGCCAGTATCTGCTCCGATGAATCCTGGTAATCCTTGATTTCCAAGAACAGCGTCAGCGCGGCGGCGTAGTCGGCTTCGTCGCGCGACTGCGATGCGGCGGCGTAGGTCGCTTCCTTCCACTTGCTCGTCGCGTCGCGATACTCGCCCAGCTGCAGGTAACGCTCGCGCGCCGCCGCATAATCCCGGGCAGTCATCAGCGCGCTGGCCGAGGTGTACAGCGCCTCTTGAGCGCGCGCGGCCGAATCCTGATAATCGGGAATGCTAAGGAAGTATGCCACGGCCTCGTCATAGCGAAGCTCCGTCAGCGCATTCAGCGCGGAGCGGTATACGCATTGGTCGGCCAGATCCGCCGAATCCTCGTAATCCCCCAGCGCCGTGAATTTCGCCGAGGCCTGCGTGAATTGCTGGGCGGTCATCAGCCGTTTGGCCAGGCGGTATTCCGAGAGCATGTATTGATTGTGCGAATCTTTATACGAACCTAGCGCGGCGAACATCTCACCCGCGCGCTCCAATTCGTTGAACCCCAGCAGCAGCGCGGCTTGATCGTAGCGCGATTCATTCACGCGGCTGCGCGAATCCATGTAATCCCCAAGCCCCTCGAATATCACCTGCGCTTGCGTGACGCTGTCCATGTCGCCCTTTTCAAGCAGCTGGTCGGCGATCACGTAGTCGCAGGCCAGCACCTGCTCCGGCGCATCTCTATAATCTAATAACGATTCGAACATCGCCTTTGCCGAGACCGCGCTGCCATTCTGCAGTGAGGATGTGGCGCGCGCGTAAGTGATCTCCGGCAGCAGCAGAACCATGCCGAAATACAGCGCAACGATCAACACGCTGGCGATGGCCGCGCCAAGCCAGCGGCGTTTGTGAGATTTGACGCGCCGCCGCAGGGCGACCTGTTTGAGCAACTCCTGGCGGGAGGATTCCTCGCGGGCTTTCGCGCCTTTCTGCGCTAATTCATTTTCTCTTGAAGATATGGAATCCTTGACCGCACCGGGTGTATCGTTCAGGAAAATATACTCGCGGCTCCGGCCGCAGCGACGGCAGGTATCCTCGTCCTCAGCGTTGGCGCGTCCGCACACGCACATCCACACCCGGCCCTGATCGACAGGATAGCCCACAGCGTCAGGCCCGGCGACGTAGCGCAGATTCTCCAGGTCGCGGCCGGGTTCCATCTCGTTGGGCGCGTATTCGGTTAGCTGCGCGGACGACGCGCGCCGCCAGACCGTGCCGTCGTCGAACCACACCTTCTCAAACAGCAGCGAGAGTGAATCCATATCCACGCCCTCTGCCATCGCGAATCGCAGCTCGAAGCTCTGCTTGCCCTCGGCGGCCAGCGCCATAGGCCTTTCGGTGTGGGTGGATAAAACCTGACCCGCCGCGTTCAGCGCGGTCAAGGATATCTGCATGCTGGAGATCGTGCGATTCTCCAGATTAAACAGCATCAGCACGCATTCTCCGCCCTTGCCGCTGTCCTTGGTCGGCAGGTGGTATTCCCATAATTCAAGCGGACACGACAGATCAACCTTCATCTATATAACCCTCCGAGCGCAACGGGTAAGCCTCACGACATCCTCTATATTTTACCGGATTCGACACAGCGTTGTCAACGCGTTTGAGGTGTTAAAGAATTCCATTTTTCGTTGAATTATTTGGCCCTTGGCACTAATATCCAGCCTTAATATAACAACGCGATAAACCTTGCACATATTGCACATTAAGCGTTATAATGTCGACATGGCGTAATCGATAGGCTGGAGGTTTGCAGATGAAACGGTTTTTTGCGGGAATGCTCTCGCTGTTAGGTATTATCGCGGCCTTGGTCGGCGCCGCCGCGAAATATCTGCCGGTGGATTCGATCGTATACAACGTGCCGTGGCTGGGCTTCATCACAAACATACTCGTCCTGGAACCATATTGGCTGTACATCACGGCGGGCGGCGCGCTGATGGCGCTGGCGTTCGGGGTGTTGTACATATTACAACGCCGGGATGAAAACGCTGAATCGGATGCCGCATCGTCCCAAAGCCGTCAGAATCAGTCGAATCATTCGAATCAAATGGACCAAATCAATCAAATGTACCAGGCTGACAACGCCGACATACGCGCCCGTGTGCGCGACTTGCTGCACCGCGCGTGGGGCGGCCCGCTGCTGGCGCTGATATTGGGGCTGCTGCCCGTAACAGCCGTTCATGCGGGCGTCCACATATTCCTCCGGCCGTTCCAAACAATCTGGACGGCGGTATACGCGGTTTTTTCTGAATATATAACGCTTATGGGCGGCTGGAAACCCGCCGCTATCCTCATCGCCACTGGTTCGCTGCCGGATCTATCCAGCATCGCGGATGCGTGCGTCAAGGCGCTGCCGGGGATTGGCATCCTGCTGCTGGCGTGGGCGTTCGTGTTCCAGCCGATGCGCGTGTCGCGCGCGGGATACTTCATGCAGTTGTTATATGGTAAGAAGCCTTCGCCATTGAGCGCTTTCGCCTGTTTCAAGAATAAATATATACGCGCGGTCGGCGGTATGGCCTACAGCGCGCTGTGGCTGACGATTTGGGGATTGCTCACGCTGGCGATTCCGGTAGGGACATACGCGGGCGGCTTGCACATCATCAATACATACTCCGAAGAGTTGTTTTCATATGTACTGTGGCTTACGCCAACATTGGTCGGGGTGACGGCGGTGTCGTTCGTGGCGTTTGCGTGGCGGTTTGTGGATAGACTGCTGGCGTATAGTTTTGTACCGTGTGTATTAGCCAGTCAGAAAGCTCTGCCTGCTCGACGCGCCATGCGCGCGAGTCGGTATCTCACGCGCGGGCATAAGACGCGGCTGCTGGCGATGTGGTTGAGCTTCATGTATTATTTCCTGCCGACGGTCGGCGCGCTGGCATTGATGCCGCTGATCGCGCCGCTGGGCCAGGTATTTGGATTTACGGAATACTTGAGCGTGACGCTCCGGCGGTTCTTCCTGATACTCATCGGCGCGAACCAGCTGTTGTGGCTGTATGTCGGGCCGCTGGCGTGGGCCAGCTTCTACGCGTTCTACCTGGAGATGAAGCGCGAATACCGCGAGTTGCACCCGACACGCCTGTATATCCTGGGCATTCTGCCTAAAGAGCCGATGCCATACAAATCCGACGAGAAAACCAGCGGCAAGGATGTCGAAAAAGATTCCGAAAAAGAAGATCTCGACGTATCGCTGCAGCGTAAGCGCAGAAGTACGATCATGCTGGACGTTGAGGCCGAAGATTCCGACGTTAAAAAAGAAGCGTGATACGCCTCGATCGGCTCCTGGCCAACCGAGGGTTGGGCACGCGCAGGGAGGTTCACGGGTTAATCCGCGCGGGGCGAGTCACATTGGACGGCAAGCCTATCACCGACGGCGCGGCGCATGTCGATCCATCCTCCTGTTTACTCGCGCTGGACGGTGAACCCATCGACGGCCAGCCCGCGCCCATTGTTATGATGAATAAACCTTCAGGTGTGCTCACCGCGAACGGCGACAGCCAACGCCGCACCGTCGTCGACCTGCTGCCCGACTGCTGGCGCGCGCGCAAGCTGATGCCCGTCGGTCGGCTGGACATCGACACAACGGGCTTGCTGTTATTCACTGACGACGGCGAACTGACCCACCGTCTGCTGAATCCAAAGCGGCACATCGACAAGCTGTACCGCGCGGTATTGGATGCGCCTATTACTGATGATGATATAACGGCATTCGCCCAAGGCATCCCACTGAAGGATTTCCGCGCGTTGCCCGCGCAACTGACGCGTGATCAATACGATTCAATGGCCGCATTGGTCGTCGTGCAGGAGGGTAAATTCCACCAGGTGAAGCGGATGTTCGCCGCTTGTGGTAGGCTTGTTATAACGCTGGAACGGTTATCGATCGGCCCGATCCATTTGGATGAGGGAATGAAGCCCGGCCAGTGCCGCTCGTTAACCGTGCCGGAAGAGGCCGCGTTGAGGTCGGCTTGCGGTGCGGATCGGATTGCCGACTAACCTTATTGCTTGCCGCCAACGAACAGTTGTATGACCGATCCGAACTGCTCCTGGTTCTTGACCGCGTAACCCAGCAGCGGTTGTATGAATTCTTGGGCACGCTTATCGGTTATTAGCTCCTTGATCTTCACCCAGCCGACGGATACCCCCGCCTTTTCAGCCTCGGTAACGGCGGCTGAAAGGTGGTTGCGCGTGTTGATTTCAACCGCCTTGCCTTCGCCGGAGCCTAGGAACCCTTTCAGCAGGCTGATCAACTCGCCAAACTGACCGTGCGTAATCGCATCCGGCAGCTTGATGCTCGATAGATCGGGCAGCGCGGCACCTGACGTGGTTCCATCCTTCTTAATAAAACCCGTGATAAATTCGACAATCTTGCCAAATACGTTGCCGTTTTCCATCGATAAAACCTCCCATAATAGATATCGTCGAATCAATATCCCGGACAATATATTCCGCGAGGAGGCGTATCATGCCCGCGCATTATTTCACACCGCCGCCTGAAGGATTGCATCGGCCGCGCGAATTCACTATCGATGATAACGGCCGCGAACTGGTATTCGAGACGGACGCCGGAGTATTCTCGCGCGGCGGCCTGGATGCTGGCACCGCGCTGCTGATCCGCACGCTGGATCACTTCGCGCCGCTGACCGGACGCGCGCTGGATCTGGGCTGCGGCTGGGGCGCGCTGGGTGTAATAATCGCCGCGCGTCACAACCAATTGGATGTTACGCTCTGCGACATCAACCCGCGCGCCGTTGAATTAGCTGGCAAAAATATACAGCGCAACGGTCTAGCCGCACGCGCACGTGCCGTCGAGAGCGACGGTCTGGCCAACGTGCCGGGTGAATTCGACTGGATCCTGATGAATCCGCCCATCCGCGCCGGAAAGCCGACCGTCCGCCGCCTGATTCAAGAAGCGGCCGCGTCTCTGAACGATACGGGACGCCTCGTACTGGTTTGGCGCAAGCAGCAAGGCGCGCCGTCCGCGATGGAGTGGCTCAAGGGAATATTCACGCGAGTGGAGCGGCTGGAGCGCGACGCGGGGTATTGGGTGATATTATGTGCACGATGAAGAGTAATTGTTATAGAAACAAAAGGGACACGACAAGCGCCGTGTCCCCTCGGCCAGCGGTACCACGATCGAGGTGATGAGGAAACCCATGTAAATACCGGATATCACCCTTTCTTTACTTTAGATATCGCGAATGTCGCGATATATAGAATCAACATTACAATGAATATGCCCAGCATACCCAGTCCCATTACGCTGAAGGATTCCAGCAGATTACCGACATTGATCGACATAATTTCACCTCTTTTCTTAATTATTACCTAATTATTACTTAGTCAGCCCCTCGACCAGTTTGATGACCAAGCCTCCCGCGATAACCGACGCGATCTGGCCGGAGACGTTCGCGCCGACGGCATGCATGAGGATGTGGTTCGTCGGATCCTCCTGCAGCGCCATCTTGTGGACGACGCGCGCGGACATCGGGAACGCGGATATGCCCGTCGCGCCGATCATCGGATTGATCTTATTCTTCAGGAATAGGTTCATGAATTTCGCGAATAGTACGCCGCCAACCGTATCGAATATGAACGCTATCAGCCCCAGCCCCAGTATCATCAGCGTCTCCAGCTTGAGGAACTTGTCAGCTTGCATATTGACGGCGACCGTTATACCCAGCAGCAGTGTTATCAGGTTTGCTAGTTCTTTCTGGGCGGAATTGCTCAGCGAATCCAGCACGCCGCACTCGCGGATCAGATTGCCGAACATGAGGAATCCCACCAACGCGACCGACCTCGGCGCGAACAGACCAGCCACGACCGTGACCAGTATCGGGAATATGATGCGGACGAACTTGCTGACGTCCTTCTGCTCATACTGCATCCGTATACGGCGTTCGGCCTTTGTCGTAACCATGCGTATGACGGGCGGCTGGATGATGGGCACCAGCGCCATGTACGAGTACGCCGCGACGATTATCGCGCCGACATATTCGCTTTTGAAATAGTTAGCGACAAATATCGACGTCGGTCCATCGGCCGCGCCGATGATGGATATAGACGCCGCGTTCTCCCAGGAGAATCCCAGCAGCGCCGCCAGGCTGAACGTGAAGAATATGCCGAATTGCGCCGCCGCGCCAAAGAACAGCAGCTGCGGATTGGACAGCAGCGGCCCGAAGTCGATCATCGCGCCGATGCCTATGAACAGCAGCAGCGGGAACAACTCGTTGGCGATGCCGGCGGCGGACAGCACGTCCAGCACACCGACCTCTATAGCTTCTTCTTTAATACCGTCGATAAACCGCGTGATCTCCTGTGTAACCGCGCCGGACATAGGCAGGTTGACCAGTATCGCGCCAAAGCCCATGGGCAGCAGCAGCGACGGCTCCATATCGCGCGCGATAGCCAGGTATATGAGGATGCCGCCGATGATCCACATTATCACCTGCTGGGGCTGGATATACCCAAGATTCCCGAACAGAGCTTCCAAATTTCCGAACAGAGCGTCCAATTACCTCTCTCCTTTTACTGAAACAGTACTCCGACGACGTGCTTGTTCACTGTACAGCCACCATTTTCTAGAAAAGACGAATCCTCCCCTTTTTACCATCATACAACAAACGTCCCATTAATGTAAATATGAAATCGAAAACTCGGTCGAGTAAATATGCGGACCCAGTCGAATGACAAAACGGCAGGAAATTTGACGCCGACTTGCATTATCCAGAATAATCCATAACAGTCAACGGCTAACACCGCCATGGCAAAATTGTCGTATCCTATTGACATCGCGATCAAAGTATCTTATAATCATTTCATACCAAAGTTGCGTCCGGCGTCAGTTTATGCAATGTGTGCTGTTAATTCCTGCAAAGTCAGCCAATTCGCACACAGTGCTTGATTAAGAAATGACGTCGAACGGCATGCCGATTAACAAAAAAGCTGGAGGCGGATTCGATGAAAAATTCCCGAAAGTACCTCGCGTTGCTTTTGTCCTTAATGATGCTGGCGTTGGCCGTGCCCGCGGCGGGTTTGGCGGAGGCCGCGCTCCCGGTGATCAAGATCGCCACATGCTTCCCGCTGTCCGGCGGCCAGGCGAACTTTGGCGAAACGCTGAAGAATGGTTCGGAACTCGCGCTGCTGGAGCGCGTTGAGGAATTCAAGGCGTTGGGCTTCGACCTGCAGCACGCGCCGCAGGACGACCAGGCCGATCCGAAGGTAGGCGTGACCGTTGCGCAGCGGCTCATCGAGGATCCGCTGGTGCTGGCGGTAGTAGGCCACTACAATTCGGGCGTTGCAATCCCTTCGTCTGAAGTGTATCTGCAGGGCGGGCTGCCCATGGTCTCGCCCGGCAACACGGCGACGGAAGTAACCGACAGGGGTTTGCCGATCGTCAGCCGCATCTGCGCTCGCGACGATGCGCAGGGTCCTGCGGGAGCGGACTTCCTGCTGACGATGGATTTGACGACGGTATTCATCATATCGGATAAGACGGCCTATGGCGAGGGCATCGCGGCGGCGTTCCGCTCCCGCTATGAGGAAAAAGGCGGCGCGGTGCTGGGCTTCGAGGGCATCACGGCTGGCGAGGCCGATTACAGCGCGGTCGAGGAGATGGCGCGGGCCAGCGGCGCTTCGGCGATATATTTCGCCGGGACGTATGACAGCGGCGCGCTGCTGATCCGTCAGTTGAGCGAGAAGGCTATCGACGCGATATTCCTCGGGCCGGACGGCATCGACAACAGCGAAGTCGTGAACATAGCGGGCGACGCGGTCATCGGCACGTATTACACCACGGTCGCAGCGGATGTATCCACAACGGAAGCTGGCGCGGTATTCGCGGCCGACTTCAAGGCGAAGTACGGCATTGCCCCCTCCGGATTCAGCGCATACGGCTATGACGCGATGAATGTGACGCTGGACGCCATCAAGGCTGTCGCCGAGGCGAACCCCGGCGCAACCCCGACCCGAGAGCAGATAGCAGAGCAGATCCGCAAGACCAGCGGGTATAAAGGTCTGGCTACGGACGTAACATTCAACGGCATCGGCGACAACACCGAGGCCAGCGTATACGTGATGACTTACAACACGGCGGTCTATCCCGGTGAGGTCATCCAGGCCGTGCCGGTAACGGACTTCTTGAAGTAAGAGTTAAAAAGTGGTAGAATGGCGGGAGCAGAAACCTGCTCCCGCATTTTTCGAGCAGAGCTGTGTTGCAAAAGGGGAGGGAATGGTTTGACCCAGCTATCGACGCTGACGCGGATTATCCCGCAGCTATTGAGTGACGGCCTGGCGCTGGGCTTTGTTTACGCTATTGTCGCGCTGGGTTATACGATGGTATACGGTATATTACAATTCATCAATTTTGCGCATAGCGAACTATTCATGTTCGGCGCGTTCGTTGGAACGGAGGCGCTGCTAGGGCTTAAGGCCGCCGGAATTCTGACGAACCTCCCACCGTGGCTGGCGCTGATACTGGCGCTGCTCATAGCGCTGTTGCTCAGCGGCGCACTGGGCATGTCGGTGGATCGCATAGCCTATAAACCCGTACGAAACGCTC
The DNA here is from genome assembly GCA_025997215.1 of Clostridia bacterium. The sequence continues at coordinate 5,231 of BNUH01000059.1, read as the reverse complement.
CAAAGTTGGTACCCTTCATATCCGCGATCGGCGTATCATTCATATTGCAGGATGCTGTACGCATGGTCGAAGAGGGGCGGAACGGCTCGTACTTCCGGTACGCGCCGACATTATTCACCAAAAGAATAACCATTACCCCGTCGATGGTGATACCGGAGAAATCATTCTACATAGTCGGTGTATGCATAATAGTTATGCTGCTGCTGAATTGGTTCGTTAAGAATAACAAATGGGGCAAGGCCATGCGCGCGGTTGCGCAGGATCGCGAAACCGCTCGGCTGATGGGGATTAACGTCGATAAGGTCATATCGCTGACGTTCTTCATAGGCGCGGGCATGGGCGGCGCGGCCGGCACGCTGTTCTCGATACAGTACGGCTCAATCTCCCCATATTCCGGCTACATACTAGGCATGAAGGCGTTCACGGCGGCAGTATTCGGCGGGATCGGCAGCATCCCCGGCGCGATGCTGGGCGGCGTACTGCTGGGTCTGCTGGAGATATTCGGCGCGGCATTCCTGGGTGCGCTGACGGGCGGTGTATTCGGCTCGGAGTATAAGGATGTGCTGGCATTCATCATATTGATACTTGTATTGATATTCAGGCCTGCCGGATTGCTGGGCAAACCCGTCGGAGAGAAGGTGTAATCGATGAGCAGATTGTTGAAGCCTTCGATCCCGTTCGTTCAAATGTCCGTAAGGGATAAATGTTTGTTTATAATGTCGTGCGCCGTGATAATTGCCGCGCCTATATTGCTGCTGACGCATCCAAGGGTCAGTTGGTATTTCATATTGTTTCTGGCCAGCTTACTGTGTTTACAGCATAAAGGATTCCCGACTCTGATCCGAATGCTGATAATGGTTGCGGATTTGGCGGTCGTGATGCCCATCGTTGGAACGTCCTCGGGTGTATTCTCGCGCGTGGCAGCGATGATCGGGATTTACGCCATACTGTCGATGGGTTTGAATATCGTCGTAGGCTTCACGGGTCTGCTGAACCTGGGCTACGCGGCGTTCTACGCCGTCGGCGCGTACTTATACGCCATATTCGCGTCGCGTCAAGCCAACAACTTTATAGCGGGAGGTTTCTTCCCGCTATCGGGGTATTGGTTCTGGGCATTCCTGCTGTTCGCTTTGGTTGTCTCAGGCTTGGTTGGATTCCTGCTGGGGCTGCCCGTACTGCGGTTGAAGGGCGACTACCTGGCCATCGTGACGCTGGGATTCGCGGAGATAATCCGCCTCACATTCAATAACCTTTCTAAACCCATCAACATCACCAACGGCCCTATGGGTATCACGCCGATCCAGCCGCCGATGCTGTTCGGGATGAAGCTGGATCAGCCCGTGCATTATTACATGATAGTGTTGGTATTGCTGGGACTTACGATACTGGTCGTTCGGAATCTGGAACACTCCAAGATCGGCCGCTCGTGGGTCGCCATCCGCGAGGATGAGCTGGTCGCGCGGACGATGGGCGTGCCCATCGTGCGGATGAAGCTGCTGGCGTTCACGATCGCGGCCGGGCTTGCGGGGATGATGGGCGTCGTATTTGCCGCGATGCAGAAGTTTGTCGATCCGACGAGCTTCACGTTCATGGAGTCGATCGTTATACTGTGCATGGTAATCCTCGGCGGCACGGGCAGTCTGCGCGGCGTGATCATCGGCGCGATGTGCGTGACCGTATTACAATTACAAATACTGAAGGATCTCTCGCAATGGCTGACCGAGCTGACCACGTCCGGCGCGCTGAACCTCCCCGCCTGGCTCAACCCGGCCAAGTATGAGCGGCTGATATTCGGGCTGATCCTTGTGCTGATGTGCATATTCAGGCCGAACGGACTGCTGCCGGAGAAGCGGGTTCTGGCCATCAAGGAAAAGCTGGGCTTTAAATCCAAACCCAGTCCCAAACCCGCCGACGCCTCCGCGCAAGGGGGTGAATGATATGCCGCTGCTGGAAGTTAAAGGGTTAACCAAGAAGTTCGGCGGTCTGACCGCCATCGACGACGTGGATTTCACGATGGATCCTCATGCGATAGTCAGCGTCATCGGTCCGAACGGCGCGGGCAAGACGACATTTTTCAACATGATCAGCGGGTATTACACCGCAGACATGGGGACGATCCGGTTCGACGGACATCTGCTGTCGAATCTGACCCCGGAAAAGGTCGCCGAGCACAAGATCAGCCGCACATTCCAGAATATACGGCTGTTCCAGAACATGCTCGTCGCCGAGAACATACTCGTCGGGCGGCATCTGCACATCCATACGAGCATATTCGACATAATCACGCGCAGCGGCCGCTTGCGCCGCGAGGAATCCGCAGCGTATACCCGCGCGCTGGAGCTGCTCGACTATGTAGGATTGGCGGGCAAGGAGGGTGAGCTGGCCAAGAACCTGTCGTACGGCCAGCAGCGTCGGCTGGAGATTGCGCGCGCGCTGGCGTTAGAGCCAAAACTCCTGCTGCTGGATGAACCCGCCGCCGGACTCAACCCGCGCGAGACTGAGGAAATGACTCAGTTCATAATCAAGGTGAAGAATGACTTCAATACAACTATACTATTGATCGAGCATGATATGAAATTGGTTATGGGTTTGTCCGACCGTATAACGGTTCTGAATTATGGGGTAAAGATAGCGGAGGGTTCGCCGGATGAGATTCGGCATAACCCGGAGGTCATCGAGGCATACCTGGGCGTTGAAAGTTCAGATGAAAACGGCGCGGCTGCGGAGGGGGTGTGAGTATGGCGGATGATATAATGTTATCCCTTAGTAACGTTAACACGTTCTACGGCCAGATTCACGCGCTGCGGGATATCACATTCCACGTGATAAAGGGCGAGATCGTTACCCTCATCGGCAGCAACGGCGCGGGCAAATCCACCACGCTGCGCACTATCTCATCCCAGCTGACGCCCACCAGCGGATCCGTGACGTACAAGGGCGAAACGATCAGCAAGACTCCCGCGCACGAGGTCGTGGTAAAGGGCATAGCGCACGTGCCCGAAGGCCGCAAGATATTCCCGGCGCTGACCGTCGAGGAGAATCTGCAGATGGGCGCGTTCACCGTGACCGATGCCGCGAAGAACGCGCAAAACATGGAGCGGGTATTCAACATGTTTCCCAGGCTGAAGGAGCGGCGGCGGCAGTTCGGCGGCACGCTCTCCGGCGGCGAGCAGCAGATGCTGGCAGTGGGCCGCGCGCTGATGAGCGGGCCGCAATTGCTGATGCTCGACGAACCGTCGATGGGTCTTGCGCCGAAGCTGGTCGAGGTCATATTCCAATCGATCACGCTGCTTAATAAGGAAGGCATGACCATCCTGCTGGTCGAGCAGAACGCGCGCAAGGCGCTGCAGGTCGCGCACCGCGGCTATGTGCTGCAGGTGGGTACGATCACGCTGAGCGGCACTGGTCAGGAATTGCTGAAGAATGAGATGGTGCGCGAGGCGTACTTAGGATAGGAGGATAATGTTATGGCGGAACCATATGTGATAACCATCGCGCGCGGATTCGGCAGCGGCGGCAAGGAGATAGGGACTAAACTGGCCGAGCGGCTCGGAATTCCCATCTATGAGCGGCAGATACTGCGACTGGCGAGCGACGAGAGCGGGCTGAACGAAGCGCTATTCGGCCAGGTGGATGAGAAGCTGACGGGCCTTACATTAATCAAGAAGCTGCGCGGGATACCATTCCACACGGTGGCCGAGCCGCAGGACGGGCGATTCATATCGGATGTGAACCTGTACAACCTGCAGGCGCAGATCATTCGGAACCTTGCGGAGTCGGAATCCTGCATAATTATCGGCAAATGCGCGGATTTTGTGCTGAAGGATTATCCGAACGCGGCGAGTTTCTACATTGAAGCGCCGCGCGAGGATTGCGTACGCTCGATCGTCAGCAAGCTGGGCGTCAGCGAGAAGGAAGCGCATCGCCTTATAACCAAAACGGATAAATACCGCGCTGATTATTATAAATACTACACAAATGGGAATTCATGGCAGAACCCGGTCAACTATGACATGACGCTCAACAGCGCGCGCGTTGGCCGCGAGCGCTGTGTGGATGTGATAGAGGGTTATATCAAAAATAAATTTGGGTTGTCTTGATTTGGCTATCTGCCCTTCTCCCTGCGGGGGTTTGGTTCGTCCTCTGCGGAGGGGCTTGCCCCAACTGCGGTTGGGGACTTGTTACTTTTCCCGTCCGTGGGAAAAGTAACCAAAAGGACGGCCTATACAATTTCCCGCAAAAAACGCACCATCTTCGCGAGTCTTTTCGCCGCTCGCGTCGGCTCGTCCAGTCAGCGGACCTCCAGTCCGCCTCCTTACCTCGCCATAGCGAGCGACGAAAATCCATCGCGAATCTTGGTGCATTTTTAGCGGGAAATAGTATAGAGGGAGGGCACTGTGCCCCAATGTCATTAAAGTAAAGCAATTGCTCAATACAACCTTATCCCCGACTTTGACATCGCACCTGCGGATGTCCGTAATCCCGCGTGGGTTGTTATCCTTCACACTATACCATTCAGTCGCGCTGTCCTGGATTTCTTGCCCGCCTTTGGCGCAGAATGCGCTGTTCGCAAGGTAGTAACTTATTGGCCGCTGCCAGTACTATGAAGTTTTAAGCTGCCGCGCCTTGCTGGCTGTGTGTGTTCCCTTGATCTGGTATTAGTATAGCACAAAAACTTGTGCGAATCAAGGTGTGAGTAGCACCAATAATTGTGCTGGACATTTGTGCTATTTGCCACTAGACATTGTGCGATATATGTGGTATTCTGTTACTTAGAAAGGGGAGGTCTGAATGCGAGTAAATGTGGTATAATGCCTTTTGGGGTGGAACTGTGGGATATATTAGTTACTCTAAGTTGGTTGATCGTCTACGCGAGGCCGGTGTTACCTTTTACACCGTACGCAAGTGGGGGGATTTAGGGCAAGCGACAATGAGTGCCATCATGAGCGGTCGATCTTCAAAGGCGGAAGGTCGCAAACATGGCACTTCTATTAACACCGAAACAATAGCCGTCTTGTGTAGTCGCTTGAAGTGTCAACCAGGCGACTTGCTAGAGTATGTGGAAGATGATCAGACCGATTGCAACAGTGAAAGGGGCGAACCTAATGCCTGAACTATGTAGATTTGATGGGATGATTATCCGCATGCAGTTCAGCGATAACGATAAGCACCACAAGCCGCATGTGCATGTCGAGTACGCCGAGCATAATATGTCAATAAGCATCGATGGC
>BNUH01000058.1 GCA_025997215.1 Clostridia bacterium | reverse complement strand
TTCGCGAACTGCAGAAGGTGGGGCAATGTGAACGCATCCGCGCAGTGGTCGGGATGCAGGTGGGTCAGCACTAGGCCGTCCAGCTTATCAAGCGGGAAGTTATCGGGCAGTTGGCTTAGCACGCCGCTGCCGCAATCCAGCATCAGCGTATGGTTATCCGCGCCTCTTAACAGATAGCCGGAACAAGCGTTGCCGTGGCTGGCGTATGGCCCTTCGCAGCCGAGTATGCTCAACATCATAACGCCGGCAGACCCCTTTCCGACTTTTTTCAGCGGTTTCTGTAGAGTATTGTATCACTTATTGGCGAGTTTTGCAAGAATTTGCTTCATAATTGCTTATCTCGTGTAAAGATGAGGGAACGCCGCGTACGCGCGGGACAGTAGCACACAGCATTATAAAGAAAAAGCTGGATTCGATCCGGCCTTTCTACTCCAATACGCCCCAATAGCCTATGAATACGAAGCGTTCGATTCCAGGCGGGCGTACCGTTCCCCCGCATCCCTTTTGGCCCATAAGGCGTGTGGTTGACACGAAATTGACCACCTCTGGAACCGAACCTCGTATCCATAGTATATCATACGCCGGATTTGATGTAAATTGTTGTGAGGGGCGCAGCAATTCCATATTTGAGATTCATTGGGTAATTTTGAGGACGGGGACGGGGAACGGTTCAATCAAGGGTTTGTTGTAACTGAGGTTACAACAAACCCTTGATTGAATCGTAACCTCCGAATCCCATTAACTATTTATCCTATGCCGCATACTGCCGCCGCCAAACGCCGCTGTCTGCCTTGCCGCCACGGGCACGGTGCGGCTGAACGCGGCTTTGATCTGCGGCATTGCTTTTACCGTGGTTTCATAGCCGATATCCACGAACTCATCCATCTTTTCAAATGTAAACGTGCCGCTGCCCTTGGGCAGAATGATGTCCAGAACGTATGTGGCGTGCTGACGCTGTCGGCGTTCCAGATGTTTGCCTACAGTGTCGATCAGCGCGTGCGCTACGCCCATCACATTGCTGGGATGGTCGGTCTCGGAACCTTCCGTGCTTAAGCTCACGCCCAGCACGCGATCCGCACCCATGTGCTGAACCGCTGATATGGGCAGGTTCAGGAGCAGACCGCCGTCCACGAGCAGCGCATCCGGCTGTTCCTTCGGCACAAACACGATGGGGATGGATGTAGACGCGCGCACGGCAGCCGAGAGCGCGACGTCAAATACCCAGTGATCCAACCCGCGCTCGATAGGCGGGCGTGATGCGTACACGACCAGTTCCCCACTGACAAGATCTACGGACGGAATGACGAGCGGCAGCCGCGCGTCGCGGATCATCGCGCCTTCCAAGTGATCATCCATCAGCCGCTCCAGGCGATTGCCTTTGAATACCCCAAGATACTTCAGCTGTCTGTGGGTAAACCAGTGGCCGACCATGCCCAGTAAGCCAGTTAGATTCAGATCCAGCAGTTTCGAACCCATCTGGTGAATGTCACTGAATAATTCCTCGACGTCGGATAGCCTGCCGCGCCAGGCGTACGCGGCGGCGATCATCGATCCCGCGCTCGTGCCGCCTATTATCTCCGGCGGTAGACTGGCCTCGGTCAGCGCGCGCAGCACGCCTAAGTGCGCCGCGCCCAGCGTCCCGCCGCCCTGGAGAGCTAATCCATACATAAACACACCTCCGCCTCGCACATCGACAAAGAATATGCGCCTAAGCTCCGATGCATGTATGGACGGGCGGCAGATCGTGGCTGTAGCAATGATTTGATTAGCGCATATACATATATACGGTGAGCCATTGATTACAAAGTAAAGGGATGGTCAATGTGACAAGAAATAGCCGCGCTGCAGCGACGGCAAGCAAAGTGGCTAACAAAAATACAGGCGCGGCGAGGAATCCTCGTGTTACCGCGCCATCAACCAGGGCTAGCCATAGTGTAGGCAACTGGGCGAACTTGAATATCGCCCTCGCCGATAGTTCGCCAATCGATATAACTTTTACCACACACTTTGCAAGCTGTTGTGCTGGAGCTGTTTCGGCGCCTATAGTTATACCGCCTAACAAAGTTGTTCGTATAAACGGCGTTGGTACTGGTTCTAGTTTTACAAGAATCGTACGACATGCTTCGTTCGCAGGCGCTTTATTCGAGCTTGGGCAAGGCTCTACTCTGGAAGTCACAAATCTGCAAATTGATAGCCAAAATGTGACGTCAACCATCACTAGCCCGCTGATTAATATGAGCGGGTCCGATTCCAAGCTGATCTTGAATAATAGAGCGACGCTAAGTGATAATAACAATGAAGGCTCCTATGGCGGCGCTGTAAGCATGACCGGCGCACGCAGCAGCATCACAATGAATACTGGCTCATTTATATCAGGAAACAGCGCGTCCGCTGGCGGCGGCATATACGCCAGCACGGGCACGATCACCATAAATGGTGGAGTTATTGGGCCTACCGCACCCCCATTGCCTCCAATCGCCGGCAACGAAGCGCTTGCAGGCGGCGGCATCTATATGGAAGGTGCTGCAACCTTGACGATGACGGGCGGCAGCATCACAGGCAATACCGCAACATCAGGTAATGGCGGCGGTATTGACGGAGTTAATCTGACCAGCGCACGCGCGATCGATATCGCTCCGACTGGGACCGCGGCTATCACCAACAACGCGGCCACCAGCGGAAACGGCGGTGGGATATATGTCTCGCGTGCTAACCTGACCAAGTTGTTTGTCGGCGCTGGCGCAACGTTCAGCGGTAACTCCTCATCGAAGCAAGAGGCCCGCGACCCGAATGACGACACGACGTATAACTCGCACATTTCAGCGAGCATAGCGTCGTGGTCCTTGTCGACTGCGGGCTATGACCAGGGCTATAACAACTATGATATAGCCTACTCGCAGCCGCCTCCCAATCCTCCCAATCCGCCTAAACCTCCCAGGCCTCCCAGACCACCTGTAGGCGGCGGAAGTGGTGGATATCTAAGCGGCGGGGCTGGCGGGTATGTGACGTGGTCGTCGAGCACCTCGCTCGTAGGTCCGAACGGCGGCTCTGCTGGATCATCTGGTTCTGCTGGCACTGGTGTAGTGGGCGGCAGATACCCCACGTCCGGCCAGCATTTGTGCAGGTTGAACTGTGTCAAGGCTCCATGCGGCACGTTCTGCCTGGCGAATTGTGTAACGTTGAGCTAAGCCAAAGTGTAAGGCAATGCGTTTGAAAACCTAGAGGGGGCGGACTTCGATCCGCCCCCTTCAGGCTGTAGCATTGAATTGGTTAACGCATATACATAAATATACGATGAACCATTGATTACAAAGTAAAGGGATGGTCAATTTGACAAGCGATAGCCGCCCTGCAGCGAGGGCAAGAAAAGTGGCAAACAGAAAGACTGGGGCGGCGCGAACCCCTCGCATTACCGCGCCATCAACTAAGGGAAATCATAGTGTAGGTACTCGGGTGGAGTTGGATGCCGCCCTCGCCGATAATACGGGAACACCAATCAATATAACTATTACCAATAACTTTACAGGCCCTGGGGCTGGTTTTATCACAGCGCCAGTAGTAATACCGTCCAACAAAGTTATAAAGATAATAGGCACAGATGGCAGCAATGTTTATGTTTTCAGGCGCGGCACTTCGTTCAGCGGTAGTATATTCGAGATTGGGGAAAACTCCACACTGGAAATCACGGATCTGCGCATTGATTACAACATAACGGGTTCGCCGCCCGTCAGGGCCCCGCTGATTGATATGAGCGAGCCTAATTCTCATCTGATCTTGAATAATGTGAGGCTAAGTGAAAATGATAATAATCGATCCTCGGGCGGCGCCATCAGCATGACCGGAGCGGGCAGCAGTATCACGATGAATACAGGCTCGCTTATCGCATTCTGCAATGTGGTCGCGCCCGACCAGTTCGGCGGAGGCATATACGCCAGCACGGGCACGATCACCATAAACGGCGGAACAATTCGGAATAGCCAAGCGCCCGCGGGCGGCGGTATCTATTTAAAGGGTGATGCGACCCTGACGATGACAGGCGGCACCATCAGAAACAACACCGCGACTGCTGGTGACGGCGGCGGGATATATGTCTCGCGCGCTAACCTGAGTAGGGTGAATATAAGCGCTGGCGCAACGTTCAGCGGCAACACTGCCTCGGTGCCGCAAAACCGCGACCCAAAGGACGACGCGATGTATAACGCGCACATCTTCACGAACTTGTGGACCTCACCGTATACGCAGGGCTATAACAACTATGATATAGCCTACTCGCCGCCGCCGCCCACACCTCCTAAGCCTCCTAGACCTCCCCGACCACCTAGGCCCGGCGGCGGAAGCGGCGGATATCTGAGCGGCGGGGCTGGCGGGTATGTTACCTGGTCGTCGAACACCTCGTTAATCAATCCGTACGCCAGCTCTGCCGGATCATCAGGTTCTGCTGGCACTGGCATAGCAGGCGGCAGATACCCCACGTCCGGCCGGCATTTGTGCAGGTTGAACTGTGTCAAGACCTCATGCGGCACATTCTGCCTGGCGAATTGTGTAACGTTCAGCAAACCAAAGTAAAAGATTATGCTTATGTAAAACCTAAGGGGGTGGACTTCGATCCGCCCCCTTTAAAACTATTGTCGGATTTTGTTTACGCCAGACAATACTCCAGCGCCTTATCAGCGGCGCTGGCGGCGTCCGGCGTGTACGCATCCGCGCCAATGCTGTCGCAGAAGCTCTGGGTGATCGGTGCGCCGCCGACCATGATCTTTACCTTATCACGCAGCCCGGCCTCGTCCAGCGCCTTGACCACGTTCTTCATCTCGCCCATGGTGGTGGTCAGCAGCGCGGAGCAGCAGACCAGCTGCGCTTCCTGCTCGGTGACGGCCTCGACGAATTTCTCCGGGCTGACGTCCACGCCCAGGTCGATGACCTCCAGACCCTTGCCTTCGAGCATCAGCTTGACCAGGTTCTTGCCGATGTCGTGCAGGTCGCCCTTGACGGTGCCGATGACGGCCTTGCCCTTCGCCTGGACGCCCGCCTCGACTAGTTTCTCCTTAAGCAGGGCTACGCCCGCATTCATCGCGCGCGCCGCTACGAGCACTTCGGGCACGAACACCTCATTATTCTTGAACTTTTCGCCGATGACACCCATACCGGAGAGCAGTCCGTCCTCCAGGATCGCCTTGGGGCTTTCGCCAGCCTCCAACGCCTGGGTAACCAATTCCTTCACCTTGGGCATCCGTCCGCGTTGCAGCGCCTCGCTGATGTCGGTTAATATGCTCATGCGCACTCCTCCATTTTATCCACTTAGGATTACGATACCACGCCTGAAGCAAATTATACCAGACTTGCTATATTGCGTCAATCGACAGGAACGAGTATAATGCGTGTGGGTGATGAGGATGGTTCGCGAAAAATCGTTCTATCAAACTCTGGTACGGCTGGCGATACCTGTCGCCTTGCAGGGGTTTATTTCGCTGCTGGTCAACCAGGCCGACACCGTGATGGTATCCAGCTTGGGCGACACGGTTCTAGCCGGGGTCGCGCAGTCCAACGGCGCGACGGCGTTCTTTACGGCGGCGGTCAGCGGGATGACCAGCGGCTCATCCGTGCTGATAGCCCAGTATTGGGGCCGCAGGGATGAGGATCGGATTCGGTGGATATTCGCAATGCTGGCGATGCTATGCCTGGCCATAGCGGTCGTGGTGTTTTCAGCCGTGCAGATATGGCCGCGATGGTTGCTTAGCCGGTTCACCGACATACCGGAGGTGCTGGACGCCGGGCTGCCATACTTCCGATTGGTCGCGCTGTCATACCTGCCATTCGCGCTGACGACCGCACTGATCGGGATGCTGCGCAGCGTCGAGGTCGTGAACGTCACGCTGTACACGACGACGATATCTTTATTCAGCAATATTGGTTTGAATTATGTACTCATATTTGGTAAGCTAGGATTGCCTGCAATGGGCGTGCGAGGCGCCGCTATCGCTACAATCATCGCGCGCTGTGTCGAATTGGCCATCGTATGGTGGTATCTATTCTACAAGCAGAAGCAATTCAGCATTAAGCCAAAGGATTTCCTGCGCGGCGACAAACTGCTGTGGAAGGACTATGTAAAATTCGGAATGCCCGTGGGTTTTGGGGATATACAGTGGGCGCTGGTGGGAGTGGGCAAGGCCGCGATAATAGGCCGCTTAGGTGCGACGATGATCGCCGCGAACACGATCACGACCGGGTTGATGGAGCTGGGCCGCGTGTTCTCATCCAGCCTAACCGTCGGCGCGTGCGTGATGATCGGCATGACCGTCGGCCAGAAGGATTACAAGAAAACCCGCGAGTATTCCAACACCATACAGATTCTATTCGTATGCATAGGCGTCGTGATGGCGCTGTGCGTGTACCTGCTGCGCGGGCCGTACTCGGCGCTGTACAGCAACATTTCGGTGGATGCCAGGCAGCTGGCGAATACGCTGATCGCTATTGGCGCGCTGACCATGATCGGTACGACGTATCACGCATCCTGCTTCGTGGGGATCAACCGCGGCGCGGGGGATAGCCGATTCGTGTTCACGGTGGATCTCATATGCGGCTGGCTGGTCGTGCTGCCGTTGTCGGCGCTGGCCGCGTTCGTGTGGCATTGGCCGCTGTGGGCTGTATTCCTATGCTTGTATATCGATCAGTGCTTCAAGTGGATCATAGCGTTCATCCGACTGCGCGGGAATAACTGGATTCGTAATGTAACGAGGGAATAATATTGTTTGAATTCCAACTGGATAAGACCGCACCCGATTCCAACGCACGGCGCGGCCGTGTGATCACCCCGCATGGCGTTGTGGAGACACCCGCCTACATGCCCGTGGGTACCCAGGCCACGGTGAAATCCATGCGTCCCGATCAATTGAAGGAGATCGGCGCGCAGATAATCCTCAACAACACCTACCACCTGCACCTGCGTCCGGGCGAGAAGATTGTGCGCGAGGCAGGCGGCGCGCATCGGTTCATGGCGTGGGATCGGCCGATCCTGACGGATAGCGGCGGCTACCAGGTGTTCTCATTATCCAAATTGAGGAAGATAACGGACGAAGGGGTAGAATTCCGTTCGCACATAGACGGCTCGAAGCGGTTCATGTCGCCGGAGGATTCGATGGCGATTCAGGAAGCGTTGGGTTCGGATATCGCGATGGCGTTTGACGAATGCTCGGCGTACCCGTGCGACGAGACAGCGGCGCGGCGGGCTGCAGAACGCACGGCGCGTTGGGCCGAACGTTGCAAGGCTGCGCATACCCGCGAGGATCAGGCGTTATTCGGCATCGTGCAGGGCGCGTTCAGCGCGGATCTACGGCGAAACAGCGCGCGGGCTTTGACCGACCTGGACTTCCCCGGCTACGGCATCGGCGGGCTGAGTGTGGGCGAACCCAAGCCCTGCATGTATGAGATGCTGGAGATTGTAACGGATGAATTGCCGTTAGATAAACCGCGCTACCTGATGGGCGTCGGTTCGCCGGATTGCCTGATCGAGGGCGTTCTGCGCGGCGTGGATATGTTCGACTGCGTACTGGCGACGCGCATCGCACGCAACGGCTCGGTGTTCAGTTCAAACGGGCGCATGAACCTGCGCAACGCCAAGTATCAGCGTGACTTTGGACCCATCGACGAGGGGTGCGACTGCTACACCTGCCGCAACTTCAGCCGGGCATACATGCGCCACCTGTTCGTCGCCCAGGAGATACTCGGCGCGACGCTGGCCAGCGTGCACAATCTGCGCTTCCTATTAAGAATGATGGAAGAGATCCGCCGCGCGATCGAGCTGGATGCATTAAAACAGTACGCCGCCGCGTTCTATGATCGGTATGATCAATCGAGGTCATTCTAAATAGTTTACGCGGAGGTACATGCTATGAGCTTCTTAAGGAATCTACTGTTGGCAACCCTGGTATGCGCGCTGATGCTGACGCTATCCAGCGCGGCGCTGGCTGACACGGGCAACGGCACCAACATGTCCGTTAACGGTACGGCGACGGTCTCGCTGGAACCGGATTACGCGCGCGTGACGGCGGGTTACGCGTCCCAGAACATCGACATCCGCTTTGCGCGCGAGGAGACGGCGCTCAAGATGGATGGCATTATCAAGTCGCTGACCGCGCTGGGCATCGATGATAAGGATATCGCAACGTCCAGCTTCACGGTCGAATCGATGTACGACTACTCCAAGAATTACTCGGAGGTGGTAGGTTACCGCGTCAACAGCAGCGTCACGATCACAGTGCGCGACATAGAGCGTGTGGCGGCAGTGCTCAATGCTGTATTCGAGGCGGGTTCAAACCAGTCGTACGGGCTGGAATTCCGCAGCACCAAGGAAGGCGAAGCCTACCGCGAGGCGCTCAAGACCGCCATTGCCGTGGCCAAGGAGAAGGCCACGCTTATGGCCGAGGCCGCCGGGGTGCCGCTGGGACGGTTGGTCGCTATCAATGAAAACCAGAGTGGGTACTCGCCTATGCCCCAATACGCCAACGTGCGCGGCGAGATGGCTGACTCCTCGAAGGCAGCGGGATTGGGCGATTCGGTCATGGCGGGCATGCTCGAAGTAGCGGCGCAGGTCGTGCTTCAGTACGAATTAGGGGAGTAACGTTCAAATAGTTCATAATGCAGACAAGGTTTGAATAGGATGAAGCGTGTGCCCGTCCACACGGCGGGCGCACGAGGATTGCCTTACATAAGTACATCAGGAGGAGATTTACATGCAGCAGTATCCAACCTTCACGATCCAGATGGCCGACGGCGGTATGATGACGGGCGAACTGTACCCGGACGCCGCGCCGATCAGCGTGGGCAACTTCATCGCCCTGGCGAACAGCGGATTCTACGACGGCACGATATTCCACAGGGTGATACCGGGCTTTGTGATTCAGGGCGGCGATCCGACGGGCACCGGCACGGGCGGCCCCGGTTACAGGATCAAGGGTGAATTCAAGAACAACGGCGTGGCGAATCCGCTGAAGCATACGTACGGCATGCTGTCCATGGCCAGGAGCCAGGCGAACGATTCCGCGGGCAGCCAGTTCTTCGTGATGGTGGGCGAGTCGCCGCACCTGGACGGTTCGTACGCGGCATTCGGCAAGGTGCTGGAGGGGATGGACGTGGCGGATCGCATTGTGAAGGTGAAAACCAGCGCGGGCGACAAGCCGATCGAACCACAGACCATCCGGGCCATACGCGTGGAAACGTATGGGCAGGACTACCCATTCCCGAAATTGTAAGGGAATTAAAGGGGTTTTCTAGATGGATAAACTCAAGACGTCGGTACGGATTGCGGGGCATGAGTACACGATTGTCGGCACGGACGCGCCGGAGCATATCCAGCGCGTCGCGGCATATGTGGATAGGCGCATGGCGGATCTGGCGACGGCATCGCGCATGCCGCCGAACGTGGTGAGCGTGCTGACCGCCATGAATATCGCGGACGACCTGATCAAGGCGCAGGATGAGAACGTCCGACTGCGCCAGCAGTTATTGGGCTTGACGGAAAAGGCCGGCTAATGCCAGATTCCACCGAACTGTTATCCCCGGCGGGAGACCGCGCCTCGCTGCTGGCCGCTCTCGCGGGCGGCGCGGACGCGGTCTATTTGGGTTACAGCCAGTTCAGCGCGCGGGCTTCGGCGGCGAACTTCGACACGGATGAATTGCGCGAGGCCGTCGAACTATGCCGTGAACGTGGCAAGCGCGTTTACGTCGCGGTGAATACGCTGATCGCACCTGATGAGATGGACAAGGCTGTTCACCTGCTGCATGAACTGGCCAGGTTGGGCGCGGACGCCGTGATCCTGCAGGACTTGGGATTGCTAAGCCGCGCGCGGGCGGAATGTTCTAGCCTCACGCTTCACGCCAGCACCCAGATGACGATTCACAATAGGGCAGGGGCGGTATGGGCGAAGCGTTCCGGTATTTCACGAATAATTGCCGCCCGCGAGTGCGGGCTGGACAATTATCGCGCCATGGCCGAGGTTATGGAAGTAGAAGCGTTCGTCCATGGCGCGCTGTGCGTGAGCGTGTCGGGGCAATGCCTATTCTCATCGATGATCGGATGCAGGAGCGGGAATCGCGGCCAGTGCGCTCAACCATGCCGATTGCCGTACTCGTGGATGGATCAGCGTGGCGTACGCATCGACGGCGCGCTGCTGTCGCCTTACGATCAGGCACAGTTGGACAACCTGGAAGAATTATTGAACGCGGGCATCTGCGCATTCAAAATCGAAGGCCGGATGAAAAAACCCGCGTACGTCTACCACGTGACGAAGGCGTACCGCCAGGCATTGGATCGGCTGGCGAGCGGCGATCATCCCAAAGCGGACGCGGAAACGTGGGATGTGCTGCGAAAGGTATTCGATCGGGGTGGATTCAGCCGAGGGCACGTCGGCGGGGACGAGGATGCGGCGCTCATCTGCAGCCAGACAACGGATCACGACTGCGTGTACAGTCGGCTGGATAAAGCGCTCGACGATGAGGCGGCGAATGCGACGCTTCCTCGTGTGCATATCAGCATGCGCCTTACCGCACGCTCAGGCATGAAGGCGGCGCTATACGTAACCGACGGCGTTCGCACGGTAGCCGTTGAATCGTTGGTTTTATTGGAACGTTTAACATCAGCGCCGCTGTCGAATAAGCGCATCGAGGAACAGCTGCGTAAGACAGGCGACACCGCGTATGTTGTCGATTCAGTTACGACCTATGTGTCGGACGCACACCTGCCGCTTAGTCTGCTGAATCGGCTGCGCACCGACGCGCTCGACAAGTTGAGGTTGGAACGCTTAAAACGGACGGCCAGTCATGACGGCGGGGTTGCGGTTTCCATTCTCCCTATGGATGATTTGCCGGAAGCTGTAGAAACCTCGCTGATAGTTCGCGCGCGGGAAGCGGCGGACGCATCGTCGCTGCTGGCGGCAGGCGCGGACGTATTCGAATGGATGCCGCACGACTTGCGTTCGGACACGCTGGACAGGGCAGCATTATCGTTATCGTCGGATAAATTACCATCGGATAAGGTACGGTTTGTCATGCCGGAATTCATCAGCGACGACGCTCTTGAGGCGGCGGCAGATTGGGTACGAAGCCATGCGCATCGGTTTGGCGGCGTGGTTGTGTCGAATCCCGGACAATTGGTTGTCGATTGGGGGCTGCCCATTCACGCGGACGCTGCTATCCACACGTTCAATCCCGACGCGGCGAAACTCTTATTCGACAATGGCTGCCAAAGCGTTACGCTGTCCACCGAGCTGACGAACGCACAGATGCACAAGTTCCCACGGCTGGGCGGGCGGTTCGTCGTGAACGCGTACGGCCGCGAACGGCTGATGCTGCTGTCGCATTGTCCGGCGCGATTGGCGCGGGGTTACACGGCGGGGCATTCGGCGTGCGAGCTGTGTGACCATGGCGCGGGCGCGGACGGCACGTCGCTGACCGATCGGACAGGCGCGGCCTTCCCGCTGGTTCGGTTGAGGACGGAGGCTGAATGTCGTCTGCGGATTCTCAACTGCGTGCCCACGGACATGACGAGCGCGGGCTGCTTCGCGCTGGGCACAAGCCTGCGCCTGACGTTCTGGGATGAGCCGACGGATCGGCGCGTGAAAATTGCACAAAGATTTCGGGGCATATTGGCGGGGAATTCACATCCGGTTAAACCGGATTACGCTTATACTACAGGGCATGCAAGGCGAAATGTTTAACGTACTTGACGCGCCATAATCATCATTGTAAAATATACCCATGTCATATTCTGGAGGTTTGTCATTATGGACGACCGCGCTTTGCGCGTATTGGAATTCACCAAGATTCGCGCGCTGTTGGCCGAGCAAACGGTCTCGCCTCTGGGCCGCGAGCTGGCGGATGAACTGGTGCCTTCCGATAATTATGATCTCATAGAGCTGCTCCACGAGGAGACCGAGGAAGCGGTCGTGCTGCTGACCGTGCTGCCGCAGCACCCGTTAATCCCGTTCGAGGATATCCGCGCGCCGCTGAAGATGGCGAAGATCGGGTCCGCGCTAAGCCCGCACGCGCTGCTGGACATCGCGGCGGGTATGCGCTGCGCCCGTGCCGCGCGTCAGGCGCTGGTTACCGATCGTCAGAATACACCACGGATTACGGCGCTGGCCTCTCGGTTATCCACCTACAGGAATATTGAGGAAGAGATCACGTCGGCGATCATCAGCGAGGATGAGATAGCCGACCACGCGTCCAGCGCGCTGGCCGACATCCGGCGGCATATCCGGCTGTGCCACGGCCGCATGCGTGAGAAGCTCAACTCGCTCATCCATAACCCCAACATGCAAAAACACCTGCAGGATTCGCTGATCACCCAGCGCAACGACCGCTACGTGATCCCCGTGAAAGCAGAGTCACGGCAGTTCGTGGCGGGGCTGGTGCACGACCAGAGCTCGACCGGGGCGACGCTATTTATCGAGCCGATGGCGGTGGTCGAGATAGGCAACGACCTGAAGCAGCGCTTGGCCGAGGAGCGCCGCGAGATCGAGCGGATCCTGCTGGCGTTATCGGAACGCATCGCGCCTGAGTCCGACAGACTGCAGGAGAATCTGGACATTCTCGCGCAGTTGGACCTCGTATTCGCCAAAGGTAAGCTAAGCCGGATGATGCGCGGCGCTCAACCCAAACTGAATAGGGAAGGCCGCATCCGCATCACGCGCGGCCGGCATCCGCTGCTCGACCCGGAAACCGTCGTACCGATCGATCTGTGGATGGGCGACATGTTCACGACCTTGGTCATCACTGGGCCGAACACGGGCGGCAAGACCGTCACGCTGAAAACCGTCGGCCTGTTCACGCTGATGGCGCAAGCGGGGCTTCAACCACCCGCCGACATCGGTACGGAGCTGGCGGTGTTTGAACGCATATTCGCGGATATCGGCGATGAGCAAAGCATCGAGCAGTCACTCTCGACATTCTCATCGCATATGACGAATATTGTCGACATCCTGGCGAATGTGACCGAGAATTCGCTGACGTTATTCGACGAACTGGGCGCGGGAACCGACCCAACCGAGGGCGCGGCGTTGGCGCAGGTGGTGCTGCGCAGCCTGCTGGGCCGTAAGATTCGCACGCTCGCCACCACCCATTACAGCGAGCTGAAGGCCTTCGCGCTAACGACGGAGGGCGTCGAGAATGCGTCGGTCGAATTCAACGTGGAGACGCTGCGCCCGACGTACCGATTGACCATCGGTGTGCCGGGAAAGAGCAACGCGTTTGAGATTTCGCGACGGCTTGGCTTGCCGTCGGCTATGATCGACGAGGCGAAGGCGTCGCTCAGCCGTGATCAGATACGATTCGAGGATGTTATCGCCAACGCGGAGTACCACCGCAAGGTGGCTGAACGCGAGCGGGTTCTAGCCGAGGAAGCGCGGATCGAGATGCTTAGGCTCCGCGATCAGGCCGAAACCCTGCGCCAGTCAGTCGAAGGCACAAAGGAAAAGGCCCTCGCCGACGCTAAGCGCGAAGCCCGCCGGGTGCTGGAATCAGCCAAGCAGGAGGCCGACACGTTAGTATCCCAGATACGCAAGCTGAAGTCCGACGCCTCGCATCCAGCCGAGGCTGAACAGATGCGCCAACGGCTGCGCGAAGGCATCGACTCGCTGGCCGACGAACCATCCGGTTCCGCCGAATCCGCCGACGCCGCACCTGTATCGCTGAAGCCGGGCGACGCCGTATTCATCACACATCTGAATACCAAGGGTGCGGTGCTGGAGAAGCCGAACTCGAAGGGTGAGGTATGGGTGCAAGCTGGCGCGCTGCGGCTGTCGGTCGCGATGAATACATTACGGTTACTAAAGGAGAATAACACCGCTAAACCCGATAAGCCTGCAGCCCGCGCACGCTCGCAGGTGGATGTGATCAACCGCGCGATCCGCACCGAGCTGGACCTGCGCGGCCTGGCCTTAGACGAAGCGCTGCCCGAGGTGGATCGCTTCCTGGACGACGCGGTGCTGTCCGCGTTGGGCGAGGTGTCGATCATCCACGGCAAGGGTACGGGCACACTGCGCGCGGGCATCCAATCCCATATGAAGAAACACCCGCACGTGCAAGAATTCCGCCTAGGCAAATTCGGCGAAGGGGAATCGGGGGTTACGATCGTCAAATTGAGGTAACAAATTGATGTGGTGGGCGGCATCGCCCACCACATCAAGCAAAATTCTTTATCATGTATAAATTCAAATCATCGTCGTTTACGCACGGCTCATACGGGCTAAGCCGCTTTCCTGCGTACCAAATACCGCCTCCGTCCGGCACATAACCACGCTTAATATACAGAATTTGTGCCGCACCATAGTCAGGATAAAGACCGACGGCAAGTGAAACAGCATTTGCTGTCTTTTTCGCGATTTCTTCCGCCGCGTCCATAAGGTTTGTTCCTATTCCGCGCCTCCGATACTTTATCAGCACGTTGAAATCCTTTATTTCAGGGATATTTTGATTATTAAAAGGCCCTCCGTGGGCGGAAGGCGTTATGGTCAGGTATCCCGCTGGAACGCCTTCGCATTCAGCGACTAAAGCCGTCTTGAGACCTTTGTTCTGGTCTGCAACGTATTGGCTCAACGATTTTGTTCTGTCAGCCCAACCTTGCGCTATAAACGCGTTAGCTAGTATAGACACATCGCGCTCCACCATAGGGCGTATCTTTATGTTTTCCATGTACATCCTTATGCTCAACCTCCAGTTGCTGATCAGCGGATGTTGACGCTATCCAGCTGCGACTGAAGCCGTTCGATTCGAGCTGCCATTTCAGCCAACTCTGCATCCTTGTCGGCGATGACATTTTGCCACTTGGCGTCGGATTCCTCTCTAGCTTCTTGCTTAGCTTGTAGGAGAGCCGATGCCTCATTGTGACGTGCCATTTCGCGCAAGCGTTCTAACTCCTGGTACTCTGACTGCGCGGTCACATAGCGGTATGCGCCAATAGCTTCCTTCATATCGGGCACCTCCAATGCCTCCAGCCTTGTTAGTTCTTCCACAGTTTTTGCGTTGAACAACTGTAGCCACAATCGTTGTGGGTCATCGATGTCAATATCTTCGGATAGCTTCTGGAGTTCATAGTAGTGCATACTGAACCTGTCAGTCAGGCGAGTATGACGATTCACCTCAAGAACCTCGAACTCTGAATGTACCGTCTCACCCTCAAACAAATGGTACGCGACAATATTGATAACAACCACGCGTGGCAATTCCATATATGCATCCACAGTAACAAACCTCCTGACACGCTTTATCCCTAGCAACAGCTTAAGCATACCACATTCGGTACGAATTATCCAGAGTGAATCTCCGGGTGGACGCTCCGCAAAAATAATCTGCATTCTCCCTCTTGACAACTGCACCGACATGATGTAATATATATTAGACGTTAAGGAAAAAAGTTTCGTCTTAATGTCAAATATGACAGTCTGAAAGGAGCTTGTGTATGTCATTCAACAGCAAAAGAACTATTGCCAGTATGGTGGCAGGTGTGCTTGCCATGGCTGCCTACATCGTCTATGCGCTTGGTGAGCGTTCCCCATCGCCGGAGGATTTGAAGTCATGGGCGGCGGCTATGCTTTGCTTCATTGGGATCAGCGTGGTCGCAGTTATTGTCATTCAGATCCTGTTTCATATCGCGGCGGCGATGGGAATCGCTGCGAAAGAACATGAGCATGACGGCACAAAAATCGACAAGACACTCTCGTCATTAATGGTCGAAGATGAACGCGACAATCTAATCAGCCTAAAATCTTCGCATGTCGGGTATGTCTTTGCCGGAATTGGGTTTGTCTTCGCGCTGGTAGCCTTGACACTTGGAATATCAAGCGTGATTGCATTGCATACTCTGTTCGGTGCGTTCGCTATTGGTTCGATTATAGAGGGAATCGTTAGCGTTTGCTATTATGAAAAGGGTGTTCGCAATGGATAAAAAACTGATAGTCACCAACAACATCCGGCGGCTGCGTTTTTTCGCCAATGAAATGACACAGCTTGAACTGGCCGAAAAAGCAGGGGCTTCACGCCAAACAATCGTTGCGTTGGAGGCGGGCAAATATACTCCGTCACTCGAAATGGCATTTCGTATAGCGGATGTGTTCGGCGTACCGATTGGTGAAGTTTTCGAACGTAAATCAGATGAGGGAGACGCGTGAAAACTTCCTCACCCGCACGAAGCACGCGCACATACTCGCTGAAATCGATAACCCGCGGCCAAAAATGCAGGTTGTCCTGAATGAACGACGTACTGGTGCTGGTCGAGATTACAAACACATACCAAAATGGAAACACGGTCAGGAAAGCCAGCAGTACGAGTATCGCACCGTTTACCAAATCGAAGAACGCAAATCGCTTAGGCATAACAAGCTCCATTCCGCCGCAGCCGCGGGCGGCACAAATAGGAATGAAAACGAGCGCGCGGCAACTCGCCCGTTATGGTAGAATACAGACGCGGAGGATGGCACACTACAAAGCACGGTCAGGGGAGTTGCAGATTGCCACTCGGCTCAAACCAGTATAACAAGCAGTGTAATGGTGATTCGTTCGATCCCAAGCATTGCGTGACTTTCCTGCACAGGTCAATGCTCAAGAAAGCCGATCAGGTCGTGGAGTCAGTCGAAGGATTCCAAATGACCGAGGAACAGAAGCAGCGGATACGTTTCATCTTAGGCCACTACAACTTTGTGGAGTCTCTTATAGGGCAAATGGATCGCGAGATTGACGAGATGGTAGCCCCGCATGAAAACGCCATCTCACTGCTTCAAACCATCCCCGGCTTGGATAGGCGAAGTGCGATCACAGTTCTGTCTGAGATCGGAACTGA
>BNUH01000057.1 GCA_025997215.1 Clostridia bacterium | reverse complement strand
AGTCGGGAACTGACAAAGGACATCAACGAGGCGGCGCAAGAGATAACTATAAAACTTGCGCATCGTGAGAGCGACGGAGGAACTGAATGAAACTGCCTGAACAGACTGAAATGAACTATAAGACGCGCAAGCCCAAACGTGTTGAAACGGAAACGGGCTACAGAATCGGCGACACAGAGTATCGCACGCGTTTTTCGTGCAGCGATGAACTGTGCGAATACATGAGCGGTTTTTCCAACGGGAAGAGGCGACGATCACTGCGGATGAATTGGAAAAATACACCATCGATGAAGTAAATGATGTCCTGACGTCGTTCAAACAGCGTTGGCAAGATGAAAATACGCGTCTGCAAGACGCGACGGATTCGGAGCACTGGGTTGCGCTGTGCTTTCAAACACGCGCGCAAAAAGAGGAATTTCTTGATAAGGCATACTGGCGCGATATAGGCGATAAATACCTGGACGGTATGAAGTGCGCAAAGAAAATGAATATAACACTCGAATCGCCTGTCCCACCAGTAAGGCGGACTGCGAAATTCGGCGCGGAATACAATAAGCGGATTATACCATAGCATTGTAATAACGATTACGTGTAGTTGGAGCGCGGGCTTCGACTGCACGTTATTTTTGTATAGGAGGAATCACCATGAGACATGCCGCACGGTCGTCGGCTGCGTTACCCGGACAGGTTTCAATGTTTACTTCCGGGGGTAATCAACGTCCTGCCTCGTCGATGAGGGCAGGCAACTATTCAGGATCATAAGACGTGAGAATTACAGATGCGCGAAGGTGACTACACGCATCTTCGCGCATCGGAGGCAATCAATATGGCAAAGGAAAAACAAGCAGACAAGACCTGCTTAAAACGTTCACACCGTTATGGCGTCACTCATACGCCGCCGGAGCCTTGACCGCGCGTAAGCTCTACAGTTTGCAAGCGATTGAGCCGCCGGAATTGATCGGTGTTGCGAAACTCATGGGCGGCCAGCGCATCTCCATGATCCAGCAGACCACCAAGGAAATCGTGGGCCGCATTGTCACTCAGGGCCTGGTTAACGGCGATTCGCAGCACCAAATCGCCCAGCAGATTCGCGAGGAAATGAAAACCACCGCGGGCCGCGCGCACATAATAGCCGCGCAGGAAGCGCGTATGAGCCTGAATGCTGGGAATTTCGACATGTGCCGCAAGGCTGGCGCGCAATGGAAGGTATGGCATCACATGCCGCAGGATAACCCGCGCAACGGCCCGCCGCCTAAACCCGACCACGTGGCGATGAACGGCGAGCGCGTACCATTCGACGCGCCATTCAGCAATGGCCTGATGTACCCCGGCGATCCCATGGCCGACGCTTCAGAGACGATCAACTGCCGGTGCAACATTACGACAGAGTGGGACAGCCCGCCGCCTAGGAATTGAATTATTCTTGTTTCCTCCCCATGGGCTTGTTTTTCTGCATAAAGTATGGCATACTATATGCAGAAAACAGCGCGAGGAGGCACATGATGAGGCACTTCGACTATTCATTTTTGGAAAGAGGCATGCTTCCGGCAGGACTTGTCAACATCGTTAGCGCGATTGCTTCGCTTAAAGAGCGCGAAATCGAGCGTAAAGAAAACTACCCAGACATCTTCACTCGTTTAGAGAGCATCGCAAAGGTTCAATCCGTCAAGGGATCAAACGCTATTGAAGGAATCGTTACCAGCGAGCAACGCATTAACGAAATTGTCAACCAGAACAGCGCGCCTCTGAATCATAACGAGGCAGAAATTGCGGGATACCGCGACGCGCTCGCATTGATACACGATGGCTACAAAATATTGGATGTACGTGAGCACGATATTTTGAGACTTCATGAGGTAATGTTGTCCTATGCGCCAGTGAGTGGCGGACAGTACAAACGTTCGGATAATGTCATAATGGAGATAGAACCTTCCGGAGTACGGCGTGTGAGGTTTACGCCTACGCTAGCTAGCGAAACCGCCGACACTATGGAGCAGCTCATTTTGGCCTATATGGACGCGCGGAGTAATTACAGCATTAACCAGCTTTTGCTAGTGCCTTGCTTTATCCTCGATTTTCTCTGTATTCATCCGTTTTCAGACGGCAATGGCAGGATGTCACGCTTGCTCTCCCTGCTCCTGCTGTACAAAAACGAGTTTGACGCGGGGAAGTATATCTCATTTGAGGAGCAAATCAACAAGGATAAGAGCAACTATTACGAGGCTTTGCGTATCTCGTCCGAAGGATGGCACAACAACAGTAATAGTTACTTTCCGTTTATTGAAAACTTTATCACGACCCTGTTATTCTGTTATAAAGAGCTTGATAAGCGGTTTGCTGTGGTCAATGCGAAGAAAACGACGAAGCGGCAAAGAGTGGATGCAACTGTGATGAATAGCCTGCTACCGATTTCTAAGCAAGAAATTTGTTATGTTCTGCCCGATATTAGTCCAGCCACCGTAGAATCCGCGCTGGCCTTAATGGTTAAAGACGGTCGTGCGAAAAAAATTGGCACGGGGAGGAACACCAAATACATTAAGAAACATTAGAGGTTAGGGTGGCTGAGGCTCTCAGCGAAGCCGCTTCTCTCACCGAGGACGAGGCGATCAAGGAAGCCGCCGTCGATCAGCCGTCCGTCACGCTGGAGCAGGTTCGCACTGTTCTTGCTGACAAAGGGATGCAGGGACATAACGCTCAAGTACGTGCACTTCTGGAAAAACACGGCGCAAAGAAGCTAAGCGACATCCATCCCATGCATTACGCGCAGCTCCTCGTAGAAGCGGAGGCGATCAAATGAGCGGACACTACATGGAACGTGTTCAAAGAATCCCTTTACAACTGGGCTGAGGAAGTGCTGAAGCCCGCAGCTGAAAAGGCGTTCAAAGGCGATGGAGAGTTCTGCGCTGGGGATATTGAACTTATCCTTTAGCCACGTAGAGACTGTGACCACAGCGTTTTTGATGCCGTTACCTATGGCAGTTAGGACACTGGAGCCGGCTTCTAGCCACGATTCGCCAGCGGGGATACATGATCCCAACTACCGCCATTGCTGACGATGATAGCAAGCGTTTTGTTTTGGGCGGGTAACTGGCAATACCCCGAAAAACCATCTACGCCTCGTGTTACCCCGAAAAGTCGTCCGCATTTTAATATCTCATCAAATGTTTTCACTCTGATCCTCCCAATATGCGGTCGAGCGGGTCGGATGTTTGGTATAAACCCGCTCGACCATACAGCGATTTAGTTGATTATACGACCGTCTGAACCTTTCCGCCTGCACGTTCGTCGATATATTTACGGATGTTCTCGCGGGCTTCAAGCATCCACATGCCGCCATCGGCATCGAACAGAGCGACTTTGCCGCCTTCCTTAATGCGCAGGACGAACGGGCTTTCAACCTGTTCAACCTCAAGGAATGTCCTATAAGGCTTCAATGGCACCGGGTTCTTGAATGTCGTGGATGACATCATGGCGACTCCAGATTTTATAGTGACTCGCTGTGATACTCCGTCGTCCGCTGTCTGTACGGCTTGCTCTTGGTTTAGGTTCCCGATGATCTTCATGACCATCTCCAGCGCCTCCGTCTTGACGAAACGGGTTTGCAGGAGGATGATCATCTCCTCAGCGTCGATCCACTGGCCGAATGGGATGCGATCCGGAGTGAACTCGCATTCCGCGATGGTATACCGCTCTTTGCTCCGACCGCGAAGCTGCGTTGTGATCCTGACCGACTGCGCTCCTATGAGCGCATAGTATTTACCTACCCAGCACTCGAACAATTCGTCAGGGTCTTTCAGTATGAAGTCCGTCAAGCCCGTCAGCGATGTGAGTTTGATCTTGCTGGGCTGCGCTTCTTCGGGCGCATAGAACGGCGTATACTTGCCGCGATACTTTAGGTAGCTAACTCCGCCGATATCAGTGATCTCTCCGTAATCATCGGCTATCTGAACTTTCTGCCCGTTTTCAAAAGCCCATTTCATAGCCTCCGCGATGCCCGAATACTGTTCCATTTTCATGCTCCTTTCGATACTGCCTTAGGCGTCTGGTTTACGGTTAAACTCAATCACGTTGGGTATATACTCTTTACCATCAAACCCAACTTGCCCTGGCGCTACGTTGGTCTTCTCGACCGCTTCTACAGATCCATCGTCTTTCTGATGAATGTATACGGTCTGCGTTACTGCCGTCGGTGCGGCTGGTTCTGCTTTGATATCGAATCCGAACTTTGCCGCATCGCGATTCCCATCCGGCTTTACGAATATCGTGACTTTGATCTTTCGGACTTTCTCCGGATCGGTATTTGGATCAAAGCAGTTCTTCAGGATGTCTTTGAACGCGGCGTTAAATCTCTCGTTAAGCGCCCCGCCCATAAGTTGATCCAAGCTTTGAATCTCGCTATACTCCGTCACGCCTCAATCACCTCGTTTTGTAAATATTTTTGGATTGTTTCCACCGCTTCATAGAAGCCTCGACAGACTGCCGCCGCGTAACCTTGGCTGCGCAGGTACTCAACCCAACGTCTCTGGTTTTCGGATACCTTGCCGCCCTGTTGACGTTTTAGCTCGATGTAGAGGCCGTGCCATGCTCCGCGTGGAGCAGGTAGGCATATATCCGGCACACCTGGACGAACGCCTTGCCTTCGCAGATTCGCGGCCTCGATGATATTCCGACTACCGCCATTGGGTATGTGATAGAGGTATTTCAGATCTGGATACTTACCTTCCTGACATGCCGACCACTCAAACAGGGCGGCCTGATCAGTGTTTTCACGAGGCGTGATATTTGCTCTTTGCCTCATGCGCCAATATCCTCTGCGAGCATCTCATCATCCAACCACGACGAGTTGCTGTGGTCACGGCGTATTGCTTGAATGCGGCGTTTAGGCATGTCGTCAAAGCATATCGGTTTCCCGGCCGTTAGTTGCATCACGCGCTCATAAATGCGTCCAGTCATTTCGTCATCCTTGGGCGGGTATTTGATATCGTCAAGCGAAAGATTCGTGGTAATGGCAGTCGGCTTGTTGGCGTTTATCCGATCGTTGATAAAGCGATACATCCGTTCTTGTGCGAACTCTGTGTAACGCGTTGCGCCGAAATCATCCAGTGCAAGGAATGGCGTGTTGACAACCTTATACCACTCGTCAGAATCCAAACCATGCAACCGCACCATGTTCTTGCAAGCCTTACCGCGCCCCTTGGCATCTGTGCCAATGACGTTGCGTGGACAATCAGCGCATCGGAATTCGTTGCCATCCGTGTCGGTTCCCCATACACCATTATCACTGGAGCAGGTCGGTGACTCCTTTGGACCGTCGCCATATGGCTTAAGCCAATAGGCATTGCGGGCATCGTACGCAGCGATGACGCCCTCGATCTCAGCGGCATAGTCCGGACGATCTGTACCGTTAGATATCTCCCACTGCAATGTGCCGCCCGAGGGCACCTTAACCTGAATCAAGCGCGGCGCGTCCAGACCACGCAGTTGCGAGGCCAGAAACTTAACTCGCCGGATAGTCTCCGACAGCGCGAATTCGGATGCTGGAAGGCTTTCGGCCTGTGTTGATGATAACCGTCCCATCAGGATGCCTCCTTTTGCAGTTCGAGCGGTTCATACTTCATTCGCAAGACGCGCGATGTGGTTACATCATAGAATGAGGTGATATTGATAGTCGGGTATATAGTGCTGGCATTGCGCGTAGTATTCAAGTGGATACTCGCCATTCTTGAACTTCTGCAGCCATATGTCGCGGGAGGTCTTACACTCCAAACCAACGAACGCGCCGCCGCTCACAATGCGACGATCAATGTTTGCGCGCATCCATGGATATTCTTTACTGACTAGTATCGAATTCACGCGCGCAACCTTGACCCCTGTCTCCTCGACAAACCGCTGGGCTACATAGGATTCAAGGTCTCGCCCCTGGCGTGCGGCTTCGCTGTCGCCGTCGTCGCTATGACCCATCTTATCAGCCCATACCGTGTATGCGCTCTTGAATGAGTTTTTGCCGAGGATGGCGGCGGCGTCACTGCCGCCAATCCCTTTGCGACGCTCCTCAAGCCACTGTTCGCGGCTCATTCCTCGCATGTCTATCATGGTCGCAAAGGGTGACAATGCCTTGTTATTCATCGCGCCAGTCCTCCATCAGCATCCAGTAATGCCCGCGCACCGGAAGGCCGTCCGCCCGATTCACCTCATCCTCAACGCCGCGAAGGGAAGCGTAATCAGCCTCGCCCACGCGCTCGATGTGCTCCTCAAGATCGGACAGTTCATCGCGCGACACTTCCAGATTCCACTTATCCGCTAAATCCAGCGCAACCTCAAATGCAGACTTGACTTCTTCCAGCGTATCGATATCATCCCAGCCTAGATCGTAGATAGATATCTTTCCGTGCTTTTTGACGGGCGGTTTACCCAATACGATTGTACTCATAGTCTTTCCTCCGATTTATGTAGTCTTGCGGAAACCAAGCTTACATCGCGCTTCTGGCTAGCTTCTCGATCATTGCGCCCATATCGGATAAGCAGCACTGGTCGACCTGCCTTTGCATCTGCAGGTTATCGAGGTCAGGTATGACGCGCGCGACTACGAACGGCTTGCTAATCTCTTCCAGTGTATAGGCATACTGCAAGCCCAGTATCTCGCATATGCCTTTTAGGAAAGCCTTCGCCTCGGTAATCTCGCGCCGATACGGGAATGGCCCCGTACTCTTGTCTTTGATCCGCGCTTTCTCGGTGCAGTAATCGTACTCATCTGTCCATGCCGAGCTCTTGAATCCGCCTTGCAGGTCTGGAACATGAAGTACAACCGTGAAGGATGCGTTAGGACGTTGAGAGCTGCGTAAGCGCTCGATGATAATGCTCTCGCGCTCTGCCTGTGGTACTGTTACCCGCACCAAGGCAACTTCGACATCGGTCTTGCGCTCCGCCAGCGTGAACGCGTCCTGAATGTACTCGATCTCTGCGTTGTACGCTGTGAGTTTTCGGCTTAGGAGTTGACGGTTGTATGTGTGCTGGTTGCGCAGCGTTTCAGCGTTCAGTAAGCAAATTATCGCACCGCCTTTTTCCTGTAACTCCAACGCCTTTAACAGGTGAGTTACTCCATGCTCGAACGGCGGGTTCATGACAATCAGATCATAATGTTTTTGCGTTCTGAATGTCAGAAAATCACTGGCGACAACGCGCAGCCCTTTACCCTGCAGTATGTAGCGCAGGTTCTGGTCGATCTCGATCGCATCCAAGTCCGGCGGCTTTTTGTCAGAGTAAGGGCGATTCATTGCGTACGCCATTCGTTTGGATAAAGCATCCGCAATATCGCCCTTGCCCGCCGATGGTTCGAGCGCGGATTGAACATACAGGAAATCAACCTTTGATAGCATTCGATCGACTAGTCGCGGCGGCGTGGGATAAAAGCCTTTCAGAAACTCTTCGTTTATCAGTGTCTTAAGGTTCATCCCCTACCACCAGCAGCCGCCTTACCGCCCGCTATCGCACGCAATGGCTTGCGTTTTATCCCGTACCCATCCTGCTGCGCCAGCCAGCCGTAGAATATCTCTTGCCGCACTCGGAGCACGTGCCCATCCTTAAAGCCTTGACCGTTCTGAATGAAGCGGTGCATGATCTCCAGCGCCTTCGTGCGCTGGACTTGAAGGATGCCCATGATGTCCTTGACGCTCAGGAACTCTTTCATGGCCATTCCTCCTCGGTCGAGCAGGTAGCGAATTCCATCGCCTTGTCATGAATGTCAAGTGTGCGCTCGCACTCGTCCATCGCACCATCAACATCCGCGATAAGCGCTCGTAAGCGAATGGCATACCGCTCGGCTTCAGGAGTTTCGATGCGCTCAAGATACTTCAAAGCATCACGCAAATACCCCGATGTGTAATCGTAATTCTCCGACGGATCGTTGGTGTAGGCGTTCTCGATCTCATCATCAATCTCACTGTAATTACCCAGCATCACACGTGTGACGCCGTGAGCACGCATGGCGCGGAAGTAACCTCGCACTTCGTCTATGCAATCCATAATTGTATATTTGATGTTATTCAACATTGATACGTTTGTCATCACCGTATCCTCCATGTCTGTATTGTTATACAGCAGTTGTCTTGACGGTTGTCGTTGTGTCAGCCCGCCTCTTGGCCGCTACTTTTGCCTTCGTTTCGGCCTTAGCCTTAGCCCAGTTGCACTCATTCCCCCAACACGACCAGGCGAATAAGAGCCATGCAACTGTAACCGCTCCTGACCCGATGAGAACGTAGACAATCTGCGAACACTTTAGCAGCGTCGCGCCTACCATCGTTGCCAGGGTCTGCGCTAACGATACCAGCGCGATTCGGCTTCTCCTCGGCATATTCACAACTCCTTGTTCTTTCGTGTTCTACATCCAATGCGCATCATAATCCAGCCTATGGCAGTAACCACGAGAGCGGTTGACAACGATGCGCTGTACAATGAAAAGGCGAGCGCACAGGCTATGCTCTCTGCGATTGCGATATCAATGATCTCGCGCTTTCCCATACCTGAACCTCATCCTCTCTATTACCCTCTGTATTCAGGCGTTCGTTAGCATCCGTCGCCATCGCCCTATACTGCCTTGCATAGTCGTCGCTGATGATACTCATCAACACATCAAATGTGATCCGCAGCGCGGTCAATATGCGAGCCATGTATTTAGCGTTGGGCACCGTGCAGTCATCTTCCCAGTTCTGGATGGACTTTTCATTAACGTCAATTACAGCGGCCAGTTGCTTTCTTGTCATCTTGCGGGTGCCATGCTCTCTGGCTACCCGAATCGCTTCGCCTAGCGTCATTTTTTTGCCTCCCGCTCTTGCGATATTGGATAACACTTGCTATAATAGGGAAGAAGTTTCCATTGCGGTTGAGGAACTGCAGGGGATGATTTTCGTCTGAATAGTAATGGTAAATATTGCTATTCAATAGATCCGTGTCAGCGGATCGAGAGACATTGGTTGCCAAGTCAGATGCGCGGTGTCCCTAGCAGCCGGATGCCAACCCGGCAAGGTACACGCGAAGTGGGACGGAGGTCGCGCAAGCTGCCCCGCGATTCAATTGTCAAGCTGCAGTGCGGTCGGACGTACCTGCCGCGGTCGGTTAGTAAATGGAGCGACGTGCTACGCGGAGTGATTTCGGGTCTTACCGCCTTCCTGCGCCAACAGGTAGTCGATTGAGACGCCGAAGAGTGTTGCCAGTCTGCGAAGGGTGGTGACGCGTGGGAAGGTTCTGCCGCGCTCCCATTCACAGACGGTTTGTTTGTTGATACCGAGCGCATCTGCGACTTGTAGTTGAGTCAGTCCACGCTCGTTTCGCGTCTGCTGGATGCGGGTTTTCAAGGCTTCCTCCGTTCTGTCCAGTTGTTCTGGACTTGATAAGCTTAGTATAGTCCAGTAAAACTGGATTGTCAAGGGGGAATTTCATGGTCTCGCGAGAAATTTTTTCCGCACGCTTACGGGAGACCATGGAGGCGGCAGGCTTACAACAAAACCAAGTCGCTAAGGAGCTTGGTGTGGTGAAGCAAGCGGTCAACAATTGGTGCGTTGGCCTGAATACTCCGACCCTCGATGTCACACACGGGCTCGCTTTGTTGCTTGGGGTGTCCATTGATTACCTCGTAGGGTTGTCGGATGACAGCCAGCGGCGGGGCTAACAAAGGAGTGACTAGTTCTATGGATAACCAGGGAATCGCTCTTCACCTGACGATGAAACTCGTTGACGCAATGGGAAGCAAGTTTACGGTTGCACTCCATGAGCTCAAAGGGAGCGGTGTTGTAGACCCAACGCAAGCAGGCAAGTACATTGTGTCGTACTACCATGCTGTGCTATCTGAACTCAATGCCGTTAACAAGCCAGATGATCATTCGTAGACCCATCGCCGTAATTGGCTTATCATAGCCGGTAAAGCGGTGGTTTCGGCATCACTCGCACCTGGCCGCGACGCACGTCGGATAAACTCAAGGAGCATCTGTACGATCTCAGTTTCGAGTTCGTTAATGCTTGGGGGCGTGTCCTTATTCCCTTGCGTTACCTCTGTTTGAACGGAGGCGTTGTTAGGTGATAATTTCAATATATCACAGTTGGCTTCAAAAACAGCTTGAGCAATAGCCTTGTAATCGTTAGCGGCTGCGCTTTGAGATTCGACCGCTTCAAGTGACGATCCAAGCACAGCTTTGGTGACACGCTTGACAATCTGATCGATGTCTACCGCAGATTTTTGTGCTATCAACGAGGTTCGATCTTTTGCTTGCGAAACACTCTCCTCGCCGCACGCGGAGCGTACGTAAGGATTGGATGTAAGTCTCTTGCCGCAGTGCGGGCAGTAGCTACCCTCGCGGCGGATAGTGAATCCCTTGTCGCAGAACGGACAAGTCGCTGCCTCATATGTTCTTGAACCTGGGAGCAGAGGCACGCCGAACTCGTCAGCGACCAGCCGCACTTTGCTGTCGGTGATGACAACGATGCAATGCTGATTGCGATGTTCGCGCAGATATGTTGCGATCGGCTGTGCGTACTCCGTGATGAGACGCATTTCTTCAACCGGAGTAAGCGTTTGGGCTTGAGTGTTCATCAGTGTTCCTCCTTCACGCGCTCGCCAGTTCGGGATGATAGACAGCCGAGCGGACAGCGCGAAGCTCGAAGTCGGTTAGGGACATGCCGCAGAAGAACGCGAGATGGAGGCGGGTGTTGCTGACGCCGCTCATCTCGGCGACCTGCGAGAGTGTCATGCAACGGTTGAGCATGTCGTCCAGCAGGGATGCATAGGTGGGGTTGACGGTGGTGATCTTGGTCATGGTTGATGCCTCCTTGTCGGTGTGTTTCAAGCAGTCTCCCGCTCGCGTTCGGTTTCCATCAGTTTATCTATCGACTTCCCCAGCGCTTTCTCCAGCAGCAACGCCAGTTTGAGCGATGGGTTGCGGGTTCCGGCTTCGATCTTGTTGATGGCGGTACGCTTTACTCCAACGAGCGTCGCGAGCTGCTCTTGAGTAAGTCCCCTGGCCTCGCGAGCCGCTCGGAATCTCTGGCGCATTGGTTTCTCCTTCCCGCAAGTGGCAGCGAGCCACTTGATGATGTTATTATACGTGGCGTAGCGTCACTTGTCAAGGGGTTTTTTGAATGTTTTCGAAAGAACTTTTTGGAACACGGGTACTCGAAAGACTTCGCGAGAAAGGGATGATGCAAAAGCATCTGTCCGATATGTTGCATTGCGACCATTCAACGGTCACGAAGTTGATTACCGGCAGTCGTGGTGCTTCGGCTGAAATGCTGTTTGCTATGGCCGAAATACTTGAAATTTCCGTTGATTATCTCATGGGGCGTACAGATATCCCAGAGGTAAATCATAGTCGGCAACAAGACAATTAGGATTGAGATTCTAAGAAGGAGATGTACAAATGGCTAAGCAGCTTACATGCCCGAACTGCGGTAAACACAACATCGTTGCGTTGGGTGACAAGAAGCATCTGTCTCTCGGAAAGCTGGTAGCTGGAGCCGCTACCTTGGGAACGTCGTTATTGGTAACAGGCGCAACCAAGAGTAAGCATGATGTTATGTGCCAGGATTGCGGACGGCGCTGGGAAGTGAAGTAATTATGGACACTGAGTTGACAACCAAACTTGCGGATACACTTCCGAACCTAGTCGAGCATGTATACACCGATATTGGGAAGCCGCTTTTTCAGCCTGCGGCTTCCCAGATCGGCACTTCTCTTTCTGGTGTTGTTAGAGTTGCCCTGTCGCCACTCAATGGACTGATCTGGGGATTTGATCAAATCATTGACTATGTTTCCAAGGCAGTCCCAAGATACTTTGAAAAGCACAACAAGAACGCCGATAATGTAACCACGCCAGACCCGCAAATCGCGGTACCGCTCATTGAGAATATGCGTTACACTGCGTCCAAAGAGGCCCTACGCGAAATGTACGCAAGTCTTCTTGGCGCGGCTATGGATATAGACGCAAAGGACGAAGTATTTCCGTCTTTTGTAAGTGCTATAAAAGAGTTCGACAATACAGCTTGCGTCGTTTTCAAAGCCCTCTCAAGGCCTTATCCAGCGGTGGCAATCTCCGTAATTGTCCGAGTAAAACCAGTGAAGCTGCTTCGTGACAGCGGATCGCATGTCCTTCACGATATGTATATCCCGTACTCTTTTCCAGAGTTCTTTGCGCCACACATGGCACCAGAAATACCACCGTTAATGGTATCCATAGCGCTACGCAATATGCAACGACTAGGACTAATAACAGTGCTTGAAGGAGGAGACAGCCCGCTGACAGAAGAAAAGTACGATTCATTGTACCAACACCCTTTCCTTACCGACTTTAAGAATGACCTGGATAGTAGATTCTTCGAATGCGAATGCAATCCTTTAACGATCTGCTTAACAGATTATGGTTGCGCATTTGCATGAATAATTATATAATTATTGGAAAGCGAGGAGAGCTGAATGAAGAAGCTTGTCGCCCTGATCCTGATTACGCTTTTGACCCTACCATGTACTCTTGCCCATGCCGACTACAAGGAAAGTGAAGCCTTCAACGTCGCGCAGCACTTTGTGACCGAAGCCCTCGAAGCCCGCGGATGCTCCAAGCTCCGCTGGGCAATTGTGGACTACCACATGAACAAGAATGGAAGCCGCTATGCCTTGTACTCGGATGTAAAGTATCAGGACGCCAAGTTCAAGGATCAGCGTGACTACTTCGTCGTCGTGTTCGACGAAACCGATGACGGTGTAGATCTGTATCTGATGGTTATAGGTGCGGAGACGTTTCTCGGAGATGGCTTTGAGCGAGACGGCGTAGCTGAGTGAGGTTACGCTGTCTCTCGCGTCTGGTCGCAGCGCCTCGAGCATTTTCGTAGTCTCACGAATATGATTCCCTCCCAGCCGCAACCACTCGCAACAAACCGTCCTTTTCTACCGTTTAATGGTTGTTGGGACTGTAGACCCGTTCCGGCGCATATAATATACAAGCCAGAAGGGAGGCTTTTTCGATGGCGAAAGCGATTGACGTAGCGAACTTCATGATCGACATGTCATCGAAAACAAACTCCCCGCATCCAATGACCATGGAACGGCTGCAGTGCCTCTTGTTCCTCGCGCAGGGTTGGCATCTGGCGCGGCATGGAACGCCGCTGTTCCCTGAGGCAATAGAAGCATGGCCGGATGATTATTGCGATAACGGTCAAAGTATTCCCGAATGAACAGGATCATTCTTTCCATCCTTTGCGTTTAATGATTGGAGTCCATTGAAACCGGACATACTGCGTCTGAGTCCAGCACTTTACCTGCGCATGGCGCATAGGTATAGCGTGGAAAGGAGGCGTATGTATGCCCCGAAAAAAGAAGAAACTAAGCGGAGGCAGCGATATGACGCAAGTTCAAACCTTGCCAACCAAACTACGGCCTCGCCCGTTACAGTCATTCGATGAATGGCTTAAGAAATCTATCGAAAAGACCATCCGCGAAAATACGCCCGAAAAAGCTCGCAAGGCGTTATCGCGGCTTTCTATGTATGACGATAATGGCAACCTAATCGAGGAATGAACTGTGTATTCAGAATTACCATCGTTCGTGTTCGGCTTCCATGGTTGCGACTTAACTACCAAGGAAGCCGTTTTATGTCGAAAGGAACCTCTTATACCTAGCAATAACGATTATGATTGGCTAGGCAGTGGCATTTACTTTTGGGAACAGAACGCCCAGCGCGCCATGGACTTTGCCAAAATGGCGCATGACGCTTGGCTGGAAGGACGCAAGGTTACAAGTAGACCAATTGAAACGCCCGCTGTTATTGGTGCGGCCATTAACCTAGGCGTGTGTATGAATCTTATGGATGCAGAACACATTCATAGGTTGCAACTGGGTTATAACTTATTATGCGATAACGCCAGACGCACCGGAAAGAGTATTCCGACAAATACAGGCGGCAAAGATAAGTATTTCCGCCGCCTTGATCGAGCGGTTATAGAAACCCTATGCGATTATATGATAGAACATAGAAACTCTTCATATAGACCTTATGACACCGTGAGAGGGTTGTTTCTTGAAGGAGACGCAATCTATCCTGGAGCGGGCTTTCTAGCGGAGACGCATATTCAAATCTGTGTACGAAACCCTAGGTGCATCAAAGCATACTTCGACCCGCTCGTTGATCTGCTGTGAAGACACACTCCTAAAATGGGATATCGGCGCAAAATCGATATACCCATGTTGCCGCTCCTTGCACCGGATTCCATTTGACTAGGGGCGAATCCCATCATTCCGCAATGCTTGTGACGCTGCGGAACCCTCTAGGGTGATGATGGCACCATGATAGCCCTTCCCAATCCAGCATGGGGATAACGCGCTCCTGCTATAACGCGCCGCCTTGCAACCCAGGCGGTATGCTCTTATGCAGCGGGCGTTCGAGGGGAAGCCCCCTGATTGACTCCGCGTTTTCCTGCTGCGCCTCTCTCGAGACGGTGAAGCAATGATAGTCTCGAGGGATTGCATAGCGTTTTGTGTTGTCAGGCTATTTTCCCTTCGCGCTTCGCTGCTTCGATACCAAGGTCGAATACCTCATGAGCAATCTTCGTCAGCGACCACTTACCCAATTCGATTCGTGTCCGTCGAAGATACAGAATGAAGTCCTCCTGCTCGCGGGTCAGGCGTATATTGGTTGTCTTCTCATTTGTCATGTTCCGCACCTCCATATAGTGGCTGATATTTTCTGCACTCCCACATTCTACCATAACAGTGCGGAGAAATCAACTGTTATCAAAAATTATGCGGAACTTTTTCTTGCGTGCTTCGTCGAAGTGTTGTATACTAACATTCCGAAGGAGGGATTCGCGATGCCTACGAACAAGCCGCGTATTACGTTTGCGTTAAGCGATTACGAGATGGAGATCGTCAACCGCTTTATGGACGCGAACGGCATAACTAACCAAAGCAGCGCAGTCCGCGCTATTATGTCTATGGGAATTAAGGAATTTAACGTAACTACGACTAAGGGTAAGCATAGACGCTTTGATCTGCCCGATGATGCCGCGCAATTGGTTGACGATTACATGATGCTTAACCCGAAGGGGAAAGGGCTTGTAAGGCAGGTTGTCGAAGCGGCCACTGAGCTTTATGTCGAACAGCCCGAGCCTTTAAGTCGGTAAGAGCTTCGGGCGTAAGCCCGATGGTAAGCGCGACATCAAGATATTCTATGGCGAGACATATAAGGAGGCATGCGAGAAGCGGGATGCATATATTAAAGCCAGGCAAGCGGGAGCGCTGCTCAATGATCCCGACATAACTCTGGATAAGTGGATCGACCGTTGGATGGATCTTTATAAGTCTAACCTTAAGAGCGGCAATAAGCAGAACTACGACGCCAATACCGATAGGCTTCGTGAGTTTGCCATTGGCGGTTACAGGCTTGGCGATATGCGCGTGCAAGACATTCGCGAGGCGCATTTGCAGAATGCTCTTGATACAATAGCCGGTATGTCTAAATCACTTATAAATAAATATACTATGATT
The DNA here is from genome assembly GCA_025997215.1 of Clostridia bacterium. The sequence continues at coordinate 1,546 of BNUH01000057.1, read as the reverse complement.
ATACAACAAATATTTTCTAAGGCTCGCAAAAACAAGATCATTCACGACGATCCGTCTGAAGATCTGGTCAAGCCAGAGGGAACTGAAGGCAGCCATCGCGCGCTGGAGCGCTGGGAGACGGATTGTATACTCGAAAGCTATTATGAGCATCGCTGCGGACTCTGGGCGATGATAGGTATGCTTGCCGGATTGCGGCCCGGTGAACTGTATGCTCTTAAATGGTCGGAGGTTGACCTGAATAATCGTTCTATCCGTGTTATTAACTCAAGCGAGCGCGACGGCAATGTAAGGCATGATAAAGATCAAACAAAAACGCCTGCGGGAATCAGGGAGTTGCCCATTTGCGATCCTCTGTACGAAGCGTTTCAGCGAGTTCCCGTTGAGCGTCGCGTAGGCCATGTAGCTATATCCGCTGAGGGCAAGCAGCTTACTGAGTCGGCGGCTAAACGTGGCTGGAATGGCTTTTTGCTGGCTATGACGCGAGTATTACGCGGAGAGAATGTCGTGCAGCAGGGTAGACGCTGGTTGCCAAGAACTGCGGAGGCCAAGGCCGCCGATGCCTTACGCCCTCGAATGCTATTTCGACCGCACGATCTTCGGCATACATTCGCAACCGCGCTCTACGATGCTGGTGTCGATATCAAGTCGGCACAGTATTACCTCGGACATGCCGACATCCAGATGACCATTGCGCTGTATACTCACTTATCAAAAGAGAAAGAAAAACGGTCTCGCGCCGCTCTCGTAGGTTTTCTCGACAGCTGGCTGAAGAAGCCGGTACCAACGGTCGAAAACGACGCAGAAAACGATCCTTCGAAAAAGTGTTAGTAAAGTGTTAGTAAAATGAGCCGGGCAGTAAGCCTTTCCCAAAAAGAAAAACCGCTGGAAACTGAGTGTTTCCAACGGCTTTTCATTGGTCTGGGTGGTGAGATTTGAACTCACGGCCTCTTGAACCCCATTCAAGCACGCTACCAAGCTGCGCCACACCCAGCTAACCAACGTTCTTATTCTACTACATCCACGGTTGGATTTCAAGTAGCTGGCAACAATTCTTCCCTAATTCGGCAGGTATTTACAACCCAAGGCACCCCAAAAACTCAACAACAGCAAGGAAAATCAGACGAATTTTCTTGTCAAATTGTTGAAAATTTTAGTTGCGGATTGTGCGAGACTATGGTATAATAGTCCCAGATCTACTCAGGAGGCGAGCGTATGCGGCTTCACAGGGGATTGTCTAACGGACGGTTGTATCTGTCTATCGTCGAAGGTTACTGCGATCCCATCACTAAGAAGGTCAAAACACGTAGCCGGAATTGAGGGCGGCAGAAACAGATATGCCGCATTAAGTACCTCACCTTTGATATACCTCCAATACCTTTCTATCAAGTTGAGGTTTGGCGAGTATGTGGGCAGATAGCACGAGACTGCCGCACAGAATGTGTAAACCTCCAATAACAGAACCAAACTAGAGTTAGAGTCCATCGGTGAAATGTCAAGAGGGAAAAACGAGAGAAAACGGCAGTGAAGGCGGTGAAAAAGCGCAGAA
>BNUH01000056.1 GCA_025997215.1 Clostridia bacterium | reverse complement strand
TTGCGCTTCAAAAACTCCTCTACACTGCTTGCAGAAAAAAAGGCTTTGCGAATATCACAGATCGTTGAACGCGTTATGCCAACGCTTTCACAGATCCTGCCGATTCGAAGGTGATCCTTCTTGTCAGACCGATCCAACGCAAAAAAATTACCTTCGCTCGGTTCACCAATCGCACATCATGCTTTCCCTTTTTCACAAACGCAGTGAGTTCTTCCCGCTGTTCTTTATTCAAATATATTTCTTCTGGTTTCATCTTTCTCTTGCCTCCACTTCGCAACCCATTATACCACTTTTTACCTCCTTTGTCAAGTATTGGATTTAATGCGGTACTAGGGGCCATATACAATTTGTGCACCAATCTATAAAACTTCACCTTGCGTGGCTGGAAGGCGCCGTCTATACTATATAAATGAATAATGTATAGCAAAAGGGGGTGGCGATGATGCATCAAACGGCGGCTGCGAGCGCCCGTCATAACGGTCTGCGCAGGCCGCAGACCCGCGGCCGATTCCGCAAGAACAGCGAGTTGCTGCTGCTGTGTGTGCCGGCGCTGCTGTATTTCCTGGTCTTTTGTTACCTGCCTATGAGCGGCGTGCTGATCGCGTTCAAGGACTACAAGTATTCCGAAGGGATCATCGGCAGCAAATGGGTGGGCCTGAAATATTTCCGCATGTTCTTGTCGAGTGATGTCACGCGGATCACGGTCAATACGGTGCTGTATGGCATCGCGTTTATAATAACGGGCATCGTGAGCGGGATACTCACTGCTATCCTGCTGTTTGAATTGCGCAGCCGCGCGGCGGTCAAAACATTCCAAACCATCATGATCCTGCCGTACTTCATGTCGTGGGTCATAGTTGGCCTGATCGTGTATGTATTTCTGGATCCGATGAACGGCGCTATCAACCATTTGCTGTTGAATCTGGGTATGAAAGACGTCATGTGGTACTCGCAGGTGTCCAATTGGCCATTCATTATAATATTTATACAATGCTGGAAAAACGTCGGCTACAACTCTGTGATGTATTACGCCGCGCTGATGGGCATCGACCCGACGCTGTATGAGGCCGCGTACATAGACGGCGCGGGAAAGTTCGCGCAGTTTCGCTATATCACGATGCCCGAGCTGACCTCGTTGGTGACAATATTATCGCTGATCGCCATCGGCGGACTGTTTCGCGGCGACTTTGGATTATTCTACCAAGTACCGATGGATGTTGGCTCGCTGTACCGCGCAACGGATATTCTGGATACTTATATCTACCGCGGCCTTCGACAGGGTTCGCTTAGCATGAATACAGCCGTCGGTCTTTATCAATCCATAATGGGATTGATTGTGATGCTGATCTCCAACGCCGCCGTCGGGCGCGTCAATCCAGACAACTCGCTGTTCTAATATTCTTGATATTCTGCAACTCCTGCGGATAAGGAGGGACGATCATGGTTGAAAACCGCGGCGCGTCGGTATCGCGCGCTGTGATCACCGTATACTTCGTGCTGGTTGCGATGTTATTCGTCATACCGCTGTGGCTGGTTATATCCTCCTCGTTTTCAAACGACGCGGATATTCGGAAGTATGGCTACGCGCTCATACCCAAAGCGTTCGACTTGGGCGCATATAGGACGCTGTTTCGCATGCCCGGCAAGATCGTCCAGGCTTATAAGATCACATTCTTTATATCCATCGTGGGTTCCGCCGCTAGCACGATTGTCATGGGGTTGGTCGCGTACCCGTTATCGCGTACGGATTTTGCGTACCGTCGCCCGATTTCCGTATTCATTATAGTTACAATGCTGGTCTCCGGCGGCTTGATCCCCAGCTACATAATGATTATGCAGTTCTTGAAGCTGGGCAATACGCTGTGGGTATATATACTGCCGTCGCTGGCGTCGGCCTTGTATATAATAATTATGCGCACGTTCTTCCAGTCAATCCCCGCCTCGCTGGTCGAGTCGGCCAAGATAGACGGCGCACGGGAGATGCTGATATTCGTCAGGATAATCCTGCCGTTATCCACGCCGGTAATAGCGACGATCGCACTGTTCATGCTGCTGGGCCGATGGAATGAGTGGCAGGCGACGCTGCTGTACATCCGCGATGAGAGGTTATACACGCTGCAGTTCCTGCTCCAGCGGATTTTGAGGGAAGCGCAATTTACAAAGACTTTCCTGTCTCAATTGCCCGGGCAGATGGCCATTGCCATCGATAAGGATACGCCCACGCTCAGCATGCGTTACGCTATGACCGTTGTGGCAGCCGGCCCGATGCTCATCATATTCCCATTCTTTCAACGGTACTTTACGCGCGGACTGACAATCGGCGCGGTGAAGGGATAAAAAAGGGACAAAACAAGGAGGTTCTATTCATGAAGAAGATCGTATGCTTACTGCTCGTGCTGATGCTGGCGATACCCACTGTCGCGGTATTGGCCGAAGGCGCCGCACCTGAACCCGTTACCCTGAAGTGGCTGATCGCCAGCAGTGCGAAAAAGGCCGATTCGGACGAGGTATGGGCGAAGTTCAATGAGGAACTGCAGGCCTACATGCCTGGCACGACGCTGGAGTTTGAGACAGTGCCCTTCGGCGAGTATGCCGAACGCTGGCAGCTGACGGCGGCATCTGGCGAGAAGTGCGACATAGCGTGGTTTGGCTGGATGCAATCGCTCCAGAATGAGGTGTACAACGGTTCCTACCTGGAGCTGGACAGCCTTATCACCGACTATGCGCCCGAGCTGTTTGAAGAGATCCCCATGTGGGTGTATGACACCATGCGGATCAAGGGCAGCCTATACGCGATTCCGTGTTATCAAAGCTCGGTCACGGTGCCATGGGGATTCTGCTTCCCGACCGAGCTGGCGGACGAATATCTGGATATTGAGGGCTTCAAGACCGCGTATCAGAATTCAGTTGACGGCTCCAGCAGTTTTAAGACGCCCGAGATGATGGATATCCTCACCGATTATTTGGCTAAGCTGGATGAGGCGGGCAAGCTGGGCCTAGGCGCATGCATCGATTATCTCACCGAGGCTGGCAGGAACACTTGGTATGAGCTGCGGCTTGGGGCGACCATCGCGCCGGCGTTCGCCCGCGCCCGCGACGAATCCTCCACGATTCATAGCTTCCTGGATAACGCCGACGACGAACTGGAGTATCTGCTGCGCGTATCCGATTGGTATTCGAAGGGTTACATCCGCAAGGACGCGCTGACCGTTGAGGATTGGACGACGGATATGGGCATTGACGGCGGCTATGTAATATGGAGAGCACAGTATAACAAATTCTCCGAAGAGCAGCTGGCTGTCAAGTATGGCCGTCCTATCACGATAATTAGTTATGACTACGCCAAAGCCCCGATGTCCGCGCAGCCGACGGCGCTGGTGCTGCCGCGCACCTGCGTCAATCCCCAGCGCGCTATTGAATTCCTCGGGCTGATGAATTCGGAAAAAGGCAAGAGCCTGTACAATCTGCTGGTGTACGGCATCGAGGGCGAGCATTACACGTTTACCGATGACACGCACATCCAGACCGCCGCCGACGTCGCCGATCGGTATGGTATCGAAAAGTGGGCTATCGGCAACACCTATTACGCGTATGAAACCCAGAACGACATCCCCGGCTATCTGCAGTACGAGCGGGACGATCTGAATAACAACGCCGTTCCGATGCCGTTGACCGGGTTCGCGTTCGACCAAGAGCCCGTCGCGATGGAGCTGGCGCAGTGGATCGCCATAATGGACGAGTATCAGAAGGACCTATACTATGGCGCGAACCAGGATGTCACCAAGACGCTCGAAACGCGCAACCAGCGTCTGCGTAACGCAGGAGCTGATAAGATCGTCGTCGAGTTGCAGAAACAGATCGACGAGTTCAAGGCGGAGTCCGGAAAATAGTTCCATAATAACTGTAACGGTATAACCATTGGCGGTCGGCGGTTTAACTCCCGCCGACCGCTGACCAGCCCAGAGGAGCGCGTATGGAACCCTTCACCCTGTTGATAGCCGACGACGAGGAGCCGATACTCACCGGCTTGACCAGTTTCTTTGCCATCAACGACCTGGGTTACAGGGTCGTTGGATGTTATGAGGACGGCGAAGGCGTGATCGACGCGCTCCAACACTCGCCCGTGGACGCGGTGTCCCTGGATATCAACATGCGCGTGTCGGGCCTTACGGTAGCGGAATATATATTCAAACATAAATTGCCAACGAAGGTCGTCATCCTATCCGGTTATCAGGAATTTGAGTATGCTCAAAAGGCGATCGAGTACGGTGTGACGGCATACCTGATTAAACCCCTTAAACATACCGAACTGATTGAGACGTTCACGAAGCTGCATCGGCAGATCGAGCGTGAGAAATCCGACACGCATCGCATCGGCCTGGAGCGCGAGCGCATAGATCGCATGCTGCCCATGCTGCGTGAACAGTTCTTCGGCAGTATAACCCAGCATGTATTCTTCAGAGCCCAGGATATGGACGACGAGCTGCGCTCGTTGGATATTCCGCAGGGCATGCCGTTGGCATTCGTCCGCCTGGGGTGCGACGAAACGGAGGCCGCTTGCTTCGCTTACGGCAGGGATCGGCTGAAGCTGGCGGCGCTCAACTTCCTGCGCGAAAACCCTCGCCTTATGGTCTACCAGCATACGGCGGACGATTCCGTTATGGAATATATATTATTTGATAATACGGCGGATGACACGGAGACCCTGCGTTCAGACGCCGTGGCCTGGATCCGCGAGGCATGCGGCTTAATCCGCCAGAATATTGGCGTAACTGCGCGAATGCTGTCGCTGCAGGTATTCCCTTCCTGCTTCGCGCTGTATCAAGCCGTGCGCGGCCGCCCGACATCCGAGCAGACACTGAATGATACCGAGCAGGAGGCCCGCGCGCGCCGCGCAGTCCGCGAGGCCGTTGCGTACATGGATCAGAATTTCGCGCGGCCCATACACCTAGCGGACATAGCGAAGCAGGCGCGGTTATCGCCCGCGTACTTCGGCCGCGTGTTCAAGCAACTGATGGGTAGAGGTGTGTTGGAACATTTGAGCCGCCGCCGTGTCGCCGCCGCGTGCGCGCTGCTGTCGGGCACGCTTGATCAGATTCAGGACGTAAGCGCGCAGGTGGGTTATGAGAATCCCAAGTATTTCATTCGGCAATTCAAACAGGTCACGGGGCTTTCCCCGACCGCGTACCGCGCCCGAAGCCGGGTGGAACTGCCATGAGCGGCCAGCATACAAAGCGGCGGCTACCGTGGGATGCGCGCTACACGCGATTCCTGCTTCGGCGAACGCTGCGGTATTTCATTTACACCGTTATCCCGACTGCGCTGATATTTGTCGGATTCTTTGTCTATGTGAACGCGAATTTCTACAATGAGGCGCGGGCGGTCAGCCAGTCGCAGATTACCCAGACCGCGAATACATACGATCTCAAGTTTGAGGAGATGCGCCGCCTCGCCGCGAAGATATCCATGGAGAGCGATGTCCGGCTGTTCATGACGCCGTCGTATTCCGAACAGCGCACGCTGGAGCTCATATCCCGGTTGAAGTCATACTCGATGATCTACCGCACGCTGCATTCGGTAGTGTTATACGCTGAAAACAGCGGCAATACGTTGAACATCGTCGGGTTGACCACGGCCGCGACGTCCGACACGCAATGGCTTCAATACTACAACCCCACCTCGGATCAAATAACAATCGGCTCCTACATCTATCAGAATCGTTATCCATATGTAATGTCATTCATCAAGCCTGTCATCATTGAGAAGCAGAACGCGCGCGGCGCTGCCGTCGTCAATGTCGATCTGGGCGAACTGAACGCGATCGTTAACGGCAGACAGAATAAATCCAGCACACAATTCTACATACTGGGCAACGATATGCGCGTACTGCTGGGACCGAATCTGAAGGCGGAGTTTGGCGTACCCATAACCGATGTCGTTCAAGTCGGCGCGCTTAATACCCCTTACGATTACGGCGGCCTTGCGATTCCTCAAACGATCATCACGGGCGATAAGGTGATCAGCCTCGCGTCGTCCCAGCAGATTCCAGTTATATACATGTGCGTCACGGCGCTTAGTGTGTACTGGAATCTTCCGGTGGATTCGATCACGCTGCTGGCGCTGGTCTGTCTGGCGTCGTTCATCATCAGCCTGCTGATCAGCTTCCTGATGACCGCCCAGTCGCTGCGAACCATACGGCTGGTGTTGAACGGGTTCGCCGATCCGGAGAAAGCGAATCTGGCCGAAGCGGATTTCCGATTCATACTGCAGGATGTGCTCAAAGCCGGACGCGAGGCCGATCTCCAGAACGCGCTTGCCGCTCGGTTGTACATGCTGCGCGGCGAACAGGCCGCCATACTGTTCGCGCAGATCAGTCCTCATTTCCTGTACAACACGCTGGACACCATCAGCTGGATGGCGTATGCCGATCTGGGCGGGCAGAATCGCGTATCGGACAGTCTGGCCACCCTGTCGGAATTATTCCGCTACACGCTGCGCCGCGAAGGGTATATCTGCGTGCTGCGCGATGAGCTGGAACACATGCGCGTCTATGCGGAATTGTTGCGCATCCGGCACGGCAGCAAACTGCAGGTGAATGTCGAATTGGACGCTCGATTTGATCAGAATGCCTCAATCCGTTTCCTGCTGCAACCATTGTTGGAAAACGCCGTAACGCACGGCATGAAGCCGCTGAAGCTGAATAGCGGGCGTCATGTCACCGTTATTCTGGCGGGCTTTGAGGATAGCGGCGCGCTGGTGCTCACCATGACGGACGACGGCGCGGGCATTACGGATAGCCGACTGGCTGAGATTAATCAGAACCTGGAGCAAGGGCTGGATCAGCTGGACGCGTTAACCCGATCGCTGATAGACACGGCCGCGGTCGAGCGGCGCGGACGGTTGCTGGAGGCCGCGCTCCCGGATTACAAACAGCCGGATGTGCATGGATTCGGGCTAAACAATGTGAATAACCGGCTCAAGCTGATCTTCGGCAGGGAATATGGGCTTTCCTTATGCCAAGCGCCCGGCGGCGGCGTCATGGTGCGCGTACGCCTGCCGCTCGCAGCACCGTAATATTATCATAATAAATATATTTAACGAGAGGTGAGCCTTATGCAACCAAGTTGGTATCAGCAAGCCCGCACCGCGCTATTCATCCACTGGGGTATAGTCACGGGCAATGCGCGCTGGCAGGAACGCATTCCGCTGTATCGCACACCCGAGGACATGGAGCGAGCCGCCGGCGCCGCCGGATTCTCCGTAGAGCCGTGGGTGCGCGCCGCGACGCGGCTTCGCGCGAGCTACATTACTTTGGCCACATTCCATAGTTGTCTGGGGTACCTAAAGACGTGGCGATCCGATATACCGGGCACTCCAACCACGCGCCGCGATATCCTGGGCGAATTGATCGCGGCGGCCAAACCGCGCGGCTTGCGCGTGATCCTGTACATCACGGGCGATCCCGCCAACCACGCCTATTTTCCGGGCGCACCGTGGATAGATGAGTCCGTTTGGCCGGGCATCACGAATCCCCGCGTATGGCAGAACGAATACTGCCGCGCCGTCATCGGTGAGGTGATCGACCGCTATTCGGACGTGGCGGGGTTTTGGTTCGACGGCTGGAATGATGCTGTCATTTGTGAGGACATATTCGACTTCATCCACAGCCGCAACCCAGAATTGTTAACGATCCGCAACGACTTCCACTCGGCACCATTCCCCGAAGAGGACGTCATGTCGCTGGAATGCTTCGGCAAACGATTCGATCCGCCGTACGATTATCCCAGCGCATGCTGGGTAACGCCGGGCGGAAAGGAATGCTGTTATAACATTCCAGCGTTGAGCGACTGGTTTATGACTTATGAATCCAAACCGTGCGACCTCGCGCTGGAGCGCAAGCGTTTAACATCCATCATCACGAACGGCTGGGTGGCGAGCATCGGCCTTGGCCCGAACATCGGCGGCAGTTTTTCCGCGCCGATCGAAGCGTTTCTGGATGATATCGGCGGTTACCTCTCGCGGAACGCCGACGCTCTGTGGAACACAACGCCAGGAGGCTTGCCGATGGCGGCGGGCGACAGCCATGGTTATTACACGGTCAGCCAAGATGCGTCCGCACAGAATGTGTATATTCATCTGCTGGACATACCGGACGGTGGTATTTTGACACTGCCCGGTGCTGGGCTGGATATCTCGGCGGCTGTCGTCCTGCCCGATGGAACGCCGATTCCATTCACAGCTACAGAAGGCGTTATACGATTATCACTGGATACGACCGTGGATACGCTGCCGTATACGATACGGCTGTCCATAGCGAAGCGGCGGCGGAGCGAACGATTCATAATTCAAGAACATTTGGAAACTCTGCCTTGCGTAACAGTTATAGATCTATCAGAAATCCATTCAGTCAATGGCGTTAATCTTTATGAAGACGAAACTTCCGCAGTTACTATTGGCGGCTGGGCGGCCATACCCAACAACCGTTTGCGCGGGTTGAAGGTATTCGCGGGTGTATTACATGATCAACTCAACCTCGTTTGGGAAGGTGAACTCTCCGGCAAGCGCGGCATGAAGTCGATTGCGTGGCCGGATATTCCAGCGCGCTATATGCGGCTGGAATGGGTGGACGCCTGGGACAGCGAGACATCCTACACGGTCTGCCATGAGAATCTCGGCTGGGAACGGGCGGACGGCGCCATTCGCCAACCAACCAATATCCCCATCGAGGTGGAATCGTGGCCCATTCGACATAATGTGCGCGCCTTTGCAGTCAACAAGTCTATCTATATTCTGGACGATCACGGCACCGTGTTCGGCGTCAACGAAGGCGGCTTCAATACGTATATCCTTCGCGAGAACGTCCAGGATATATTCATCGACGAGGCCGGACGTTTGTGCGCCGTAAAGAAGGATGAACCTGGCGTTCTACGCGTTCATGCTGTCGAAGCGCTCCTTAATGACCATATACACAGGACAAAACTATAACGGTTAAGAAAAAAGAGGATAGCAGAACCTGGTACGCAAAATGGCAGGAGAACGGTGTATTCCAGAAGATTCAAGACGACTTAGGCGTTGATGCGGACTTACGAGATATAAGTATAGACAGCACCAGCGCGAAAGTGCATCTGCACGCGGTTAGTGCAAAAAAGGGACCTGGACGCAGGAACCAACCAGCAGATAGGTGCAAGCTGCGGAGGAAAGAACACGAAAATAATAATCTCCTCATTTTACCTTCGTACCCATCATAGCACATTTTTCGCTACATTTCTAAACATTTGATGAGCATGCCAGAAATTTCAAATTAGAGAATCAACCACAGAGGCTGCTGTACCGGAAGAAAAATCCAGTGCAGCAACCGTTTTTGACTATGCTTCTATATCAAGCAATACAATTATGGAATGCTCTGCGCATCCACATCAAGAATACTCGGACAGCACCAGTTCTCCTGCGGGGGCATCGGCGCATTCATCCCATCCGGCGAATTTGTATACAAAAATGCTACAGATGCTGCCCAATAGGGTTTTAGTTTGTCTGCGTCAAACGGATTGATGAACTGAAACCGTAGTCGGCGATTGAAGTAAACAGCATCCGCTTCATGAATTCGATACATACTGACACTTGAGCGCAGAGCATCCTTAACGACTACCCCGTGATACGGCCCGATAAACGCGCCTTCTCTAAAGTACCATCCGCCGAGCATATAATCCTCAAGCCCAGTTCCCATAATGCGCGGACTTCCCAATGAGAAATCATCGTCCACGAACACATATTCAGGCGCCTCCAGATAAGCGAAGTAGTTGCTGAACTTACTCTGCATCGAAAGAGTGCATCCTATGTAATGGCCTTTTCCTAAAACATCGGCTATGAGAAGCGGTTCAGAGCCGTTGTTATATCCGGCATTGTATTGCGTATGGAAGTAGCCAACAGAATCCACTCGCTCATCCTTCGCCGAGTTTTCCTCCAGCTGATAGAGCACATTCATAAAGACGCGAGTCTCTTCTGTCTTGTTTGTGTTTTCTAACGTGATTCGCGCGCCTTTCTTGAATGGCATGGGGAATTTGCAAAAGAATCCGCCGCTGGACATGCCGAAATAACGCGAACAAAAGTTAGCAGGGCGGCAAAGCCCTACTCCAAAAAAGTCGCCTACGGGAGCTTCCACTGCGGGTTTATCTGCGCCGTCCCAATAAATGCGCAGAACGAGAGACTTGAGCGCAGCTTGATCATGCGGAATTTCCGGCGACCAGTGTCCTCGAAACCAGCCCTTGAACGTAAGCCAAATCTGCGCAATAAGTCCGCTGCCTGCAATACGGCCAACCTCTGTCTCTGTTCGCGGAGGAATTCCCATTGTCTTGCGCTTGATATCCGGTTGGTTGGTGGTTAGCTGCATGGTCATCATGGATTTGATTTTAGTTATATCGATTGATTCCATAACGCACACTCCAGTCCGAGATGATGAGTATAACCATAACAACTCATCTTACTTATATATAAACATATACCATTTCACACTTACTGTCAACAGCTATTTTTACATATTAAGCATCAATTTTTATGAAATCGATGGTACCATTATATTATGTTATTGACAAATTCATTTGGCTAGCTAGAATATGTACTATAGAACATTTGGAGGTAACTGCATGCGTTGGTCAAGCAACGAATTCCTGGCGCACATGTTTCGAGAAGATAGTGGGCAGCCTCATCGCGAAATGCTGGCAGAGCTATTCGGCCCGCTGATCGGTTTAGAGGATGAGTGGAAAGCCCAGGGCGCAACGCCTGCGCAGCTTGACTTGACCGCCTTCTGTTTCGATTACGTTGAACCTCGCTATATACAGGGATTGGGGATATTGAATCCGAATCCTGATGTATTATTGGAAGAAACCGATACATACATAATCTTCCGTGACGCGCTTGGTCGAAAAATTAAGCGAATCAAAGGGGTATCGACCATAGGTCTTCCGATGGACTATCCCGTACGCAATGGCGATGATTGGCTCAAGATACGTTCTCTATATGCCTGGTCTCCTGAACGGCTCGCCAATGCCCGCGCAGATGCGGAGAGTTTACGCGCGGCGCAGAACGCGGGCGCGTATATAGTCGCGTATATACCTGGTGGGTTCGACACCCTTCGCGAGCTGATGGGAGAGGAAAACGCTTGCTTGGCCTACTACGACCAGCCAGAACTGGTTGAGGATATATTTGCAACCATCTCCGAGACCAACACGCGCGTCACCGATTTTTACAGCGCTATTCTCATAATAGATCAGATATCGGTACACGAGGATCTCGCAGGCAAAGGTGGTCCGTTAATCGGTCCAAACATCGTCCGGGAATTCATCAAACCTTATTACCGCGCCGCATGGGATCTTGCGTCCGCTCGCGGCACCCGTGTGTTCAGCCAGGACAGCGACGGCAACATCACCCCTGTCATCGAGAGCTTTATGGAGTGCGGCGTAAACCTTTTCTACCCATGCGAACCGGCTGCAGGGATGGATATAGTTGCGCTTCGCAAAAAGTTTGGTTCAACTCTACTACTCAAAGGTGGAATAAATAAACATGTACTGCGCGAAAGCAAAGCTGCCATTCGCGCAGAACTCGAGTACAAGTTGCAGCCTTGTATGCTTGGCGGTGGTACTATATTTGGGTTGGATCACCGGATTCCGAACGGCACTCCACTTGAAAACTACATCTACTATGTTAAAACTGCGCGCGAATTGCTAAATTTACCGCTGCTCGAAGAAGCGGAACCTGGGTGGGGACGAATGGGCTTCTAATTCTGTTCACATGACATATATGGAGGTGCAATAAATGGAACTATATCAACGATATCCAAAACTACCTGACTTCGGGTACCTGAAACAGCGGCTGGAAGAGCATGCGCGGCTGAAGTATGAGTATGGTTCGAGCTCTGCCGCAATCGAACAGGCATTGAATGATTCCTATTCAGCGATGGCGAATGCGCTTGAAACTATCAAGAACCTCACGGAAGATGCGGCAATGCGAGCGTGTGAACCTGACGCGCTGGAGGATATTCGCAAGCTGCGACCTGCTGCGTCCCCCAAATTATGGACAATCTTTGATGCTGCGAAATATACAGACAGACTAGCCGGAGCATTCCTCGGCCGCATGGCGGGATGTACGCTCGGCGTACCGGTTGAGTTCTGGTCAGTCAGCGATATGCGCGAATGGGCTGCATATATCGGCGATCCGTTTCCGCCGACGAACTATTGGTCGTCCATGAAAAACCCGAATAGTCTGCGTTACGATGTCAGTATCGTACAGGACTACACTCGTTCAGGGTTGCGCAGCGTGCCTGTCGACGACGACGTAACTTATACATTGCTCGGTTTGCTTATTGCGGAAGACTACGGGCTTGACTTCACAATCGAGGAAGCGGGTCATGCATGGGTGAAATATCTTCCGCGAGCGTGCACTGCAGAGGAAATCGCTCTGAAGAATCTGCGCGCAGGCGTAAGCGGGCTGCAGGCCGCAGACATTGACAACCCGTTTGTGCAGTGGATAGGCGCGGATATCCGCAGCGATCCATGGGGCTATATCGCCCCCGGTCAGCCGGAGAAAGCTGCTGGGATGGCGTGGAAAGACGCATGGCTCAGCCACCGCCGCAACGGCATATACGGAGCGATGTACTTCAGCGCGGTAATATCAGCGGCGTTCGCATGCGATTCACCCATCGAAGCGCTGCGTCTGGGGTTGAACGAGATTCCGTCAGACTGTCTATTGGCGCAAGACATTCGGTGGGCGTTGGAAACAGGTACGCAGCTGATGGGGTATGAGGACGCAATAAAAGCTGTGCAGGAGCGGTTTGGCGGCATGAGCCCTGTGCATACCAACCTGAATGCCTGCCTGGTAATATTTGGGTTGATGATCGGCGGAGACGATTTCACGCACTGTATCAGCGAGACCGTAGCCATGGGTTTTGATAACGATTGCACCGCCGCTACAGTCGGCAGCATATTCGGCGCGTCAAAAGGAATCGGTCAGATACCATCGTTTTGGTATGAGCCGTTCAACAATACGGTGTTGACATACATCAACGGTCATCCGTCATTTGCCATTGACGATGTGCTGAAGAGATTCAAAACCTTGGCGGAAAGCACATTTAACTGACTTAACCGTTATAATTCCTGCAGGGGATCCTCTGTCGACAGGCGGTTGCTTCGGTAAAGCCCTGGAGTGATCCCCTCATATTTCTTGAACGCGCGTACAAATGGCAGGTCATTGCTGTAGCCAAGCTTTGCCGCAATATCATGCATTGTCAGGCTGGTTTCCAACAGGTATTCCTTTCCCTTTTGAACACGCATACGTTGGATGGTTTCCAGAAGGTTCTGTCCCGTCTGCCCCTTAAAGAAATTTGAGAGATAGGTAGGAGTAATATCGAGGCGATCCGCCAGAAAAGACACGGATAGATCAGGATGTTCCAGATGCCGTTTCATAATTACCAACTTTAACGTTGTTGATTATGCTTAGCTCGGTAAACGGTATTGTCAACCAGGCCATTGCGGGATTGGGCGGCTCTCGAATACCATTCATGCTGCGCCCGGAATGGTTCCGCAGCGTATTCGTAGGCTCTGGGATATGGCAAAACCTCGGCTGGGGCTCTATAGTATATCTTGCCGCACTGATAGCCATATACCCAACCCTATACGAAGCCGCCGAGATAGACGGCGCGGGCAGGTTTGTGAAGATGTGGCATGTAACGCTGCCGGGAATATTGCCTACAATAGTAATAATGCTTATATTGCGTCTTGGCTCAATAATGAACGTTGGCTCGGAGAAGATCATACTGCTGTACAACGCTAATACCTATGAAACAGCAGATGTTATATCCAGCTTTGTATACCGCAAAGGCTTACAGGATATGAGCTATAGTTACTCCAGCGCCATCGGGCTGTTCAATTCCGTGATAAACTTCGTCTTCCTGCTGACGACAAATCGTCTCAGCCGCCTGACGGGTTCCAGTTTGTGGTAGGAGGCGATAAGCATGAAGATAAAGCAAAGCGCAGGCGAAAAAGTATTCGACGGTTTCAACATAACGCTGATGATCGCCATAATAAATATCCTAACCATTATCCCTCCCGCCCGTTGATAACGGCATAGGCTATCCCACCTAAAGTTGTAATCAAAGTGTGTTGAGTTTTTTCACTTTCTTCACTAGTGGGCTGTAAAGCTTAAAACTGTAACAAAACGAGTGTCGATATGGTACACTGAAACCCTCGGAACAAAGGACGAGGAGTGATAGCATGCCAAAGCTAAACAATACAGTGAGGTTAAGGGACGAAGAAATCGAGGAGCTGAAAGCGTTGACGCATAAAGGCGCAGGGGAGAGTGTAAAAACAATCATGCACGCACATATACTACTCATCACAAACGACAACCCAGACGGAAAAAAGATGGGGATACGTGAAACAGCCGAGCTACTGGGACTGTGGATCGGCGCATCGGAAGGTGCCAAATATTGGATGAGCGTACTTGCGGGGTTGAAAAACCGAGGAGTTCGAGATATACTGATAGCGTCGATGGACGGATTGACAGGATTTTCGGATGCTGTGGCTGCAGTATTTCCCAAGACTGATGTGCAGCGGTGTATAATCCACCAGATACGTGCGTCGACAAAGTGGCGGCGAGCAGCGCGAAGCGGGCGCGTATCCGCAGAATCCTGAAAGGATTCTTACCAATGTGTATCGTATAAGGATATCAAGGCATTTACAGCAGGTTTGAAGCCAATATACCAAGCGCCGAGTGAAGAATCCGCATTGGAAGCGCTGGACGCGTTGGAAGCAGCATGGGGGAAAAAGTACCCGTCAGCGATACAATCCTGGCGTTCCAATTGGGATGAACTGGCGACGATGTTCAGGTATCCGGAAGAAGTTCGGCGGATCATATACACGACGAATGCGATTGAGAACTTCAATCGCCAGCTGCGCAAGGTAACAAAGACCAAAGGCGCGTTTGTCAGCGAGGATGCGCTGCTAAAGCAACTGTATTTGGTAACGATCCAGGTGACTGAGAAATGGACGATGCCCATACGCAACTGGGGAGCGATACTCGCGCAGTTGACGGTCTACTACGGCGAGCGGATCACGCAGCCTGCGTAAAAGGAACGCACGACCCCCCAACCGTCCGTCTTGACTGCGCGGCTGGAAACCGCTGTGCAGGCTATGCCGACGGCGATGGGAACCAGCAAAGCACAAGCCTTCTCGCCGTCGACATATCCAGCGTAGCGGTTTCCCGCCACGCAGTCAAGACCAAGCTCGCTTCGCTCGGGACTGCGTTCTGGCTGTGACACAGGGGGGAACGGGCCTCTGGCTCCGAGAACCTACTTCCGCTGCGGCGGGTGGGTACCTGACTGGGCGCTTCTTTATGGGTGATGGGTTTACACAATTGGTGCGGCACTACTCTAAAGAAGAAGACACGGATCAACCCATCTCTTTCACTGGACCTTCTATCGGAACGGTTTGGATACTCCACTGCGTATTGGAGTCGTTACTTTAGCGACTCATTGGGTGTCGCGTTCAGCGATTTCGTCTGGAATCGCCGGTTGGCGTTATTTAAGGAGCGGCTTATTCATAGCGATGCACAGATTAAGGACTTAGTAATAGAAGTGGGTTATCTGGGTGTTTCCAGTTTCACGAATCGTTTTCGTGAATGCGAAGGCGTCACGCCTGGACAATACCGAAAACTGCATAGTCAGAAATTTGGCAACTCAAATTGATTTATGAAGAATAGTTATTGTTTTGGGGACAAAGCCAAAGCTACTTGGTTCCAGTCCGACCGCGTAAAGTCGCGAAAGTCAAAATAACACACACTATGAGCAGAAATTCCGCCATCCGGCTCATTCAGGAATGTTACAATAAGATATAACGAATATCATGGAAAAGGTGGTTGGGTATGACCTCGTGCAGAAGAACATTACTCAAATATCTACAATGTTGCACCATTGTAACGGCAAGCCTTCCGCGTAGATATGCGATGTATCCGACAAGCATATACATGTAGGCGCGGTCCAACCGTCATCATTATTCCTGAAGCGTAATATAGTTATACTGGAGTGGGTAATGTCAAATCCCGCCCAGAACAGCTGCGGCTGGATGTCTAACAGGTACGACAGCCATGTTGTTCCGAATCCTTGATGGCAGAACACCGCGACGCGCTCCTCACTGGGTTTTACAATTCGATACAGTGCGCCGTCTTTTACGTAACCCAACCTGGATAGGAACTCGTCTGAATGTCGAATAATGCGTTCGTAACCAGCCCTCGCCGTCGAAGGGAACGCCTGTATGCTATACCAATCATCGCGCCGTCTGTTGGTCTCATGGCGCAAAATGGTGTTCTGTTGATGAAACGCCCAGCTGAATGTCCCGTCAGGATATGTTGAGGCCAACTCATTCCAGGCTGTGGCTTCGGATGTCCACTCCTCAATGTGCATGGGTAAGTTGAGCGCTTCGCATGTTGGCTGCGCTGTCTGTTTCGCGCGACCCATCGGTGAGGAGTAGATATGATCCAGCCCATGAACAGAGAGCCGCTTAGCTAACGCCGCTGCTTGCGCCTTACCTCTTTCTGTGAGGCAATCGTTGGCATAATCAGGATCGCCATGACGGATGATGTATAATAGCATAATAACCTCCTCATTTTACCTTCGTACCCATTATAGCACAATTTTCGCTACATTTCTAAACATTTGATGAGCATGTCAGCAATTCCAGGTTAGAGATACTTGAGGTACTTATTGGCCTCTGTAGCGAATTTTTGGGGAGCTTAAGGACAAAAACATCATCTCGCATAAAAAGAATCAATTCTAGTCGATCGAATCGTGTCGAAAACTTCAAGATTTGGAATTTGTGCAAATCTCGGTGGGTAATCTCGTCGCATCCGGCCAAGAGCCGCGTGAACATCCGGTCGGCAAATCTGGAAACGGAACAATGTTCCCGATCGCTCTACTCCAAGAAACATGAATGCCTTTTCAAGAAATTGTGGTGCCTAAAATTCCGTCGTGCTATAGTCGTTAGGTTGACGTTAGGTTGACAGCATTTCGCATTAATATTTCTGTTGACAATTGTACCCTGACTTCGGCAGCAAAAAGGCAGAAAACAGCCGAAAACCCTAAGCGCAGCAAGGGTTTTCGGCCTTTGACCAACTGAAGAAACCTGTTAGGATTGAGCGGCAGTTTCCGGTTTGTTTGCTCCCGCCAATACTTTTTTTATCTCGCCAAGCGAGCGATATCGCTTCTCTAAATCGATCCCAGTTTTTGCCAGCACCCCCTGGTTACCTCGTCCGCATGGTGAAACACATAGTGATTCTCGCCCATCAGCGTGCATGTCGCTCGCCTTAGGCTGCTCGCTATCCGCCCAATTGTATACTCATTATCGAGCCGACGCTCTAATAATCGCGCTATTACTAGTGCAACAAAACATACTAAAAAGTGCGCTTGTATATGATCTTCACGCGATACATATACTGGTCTTGTCCGAAAGTCAGTCTTTGTGACTTTGAATGATTCTTCGATCCGCCATAACCCTCGGTATGTTTCTATGATCTGTTCATCAGTTTTGTCTAGTTCGCTGGTCACTAGCGCGTAATATCCGTCAAATTGCTCCTCTGCTTTCTGCCGCTCTTCATCAAAGACCGGCTTCTTTCCTGTTTCTGTCACTTCTCCGCTCTTCAGATCAAATGTCAACTGCTTGACATATTTTTCTGCGCCGTAACTCGTCGCCTGGTTGTATTTACCGGGGTGCGCGGCCATGTCGCGCGCCTTTTGTAACACGTCTTCAC
>BNUH01000055.1 GCA_025997215.1 Clostridia bacterium | reverse complement strand
CGCAGAACAGTCGTAATGGATCGTATCCCAAGAGTGTCATCAGCACGGAAGGGCAGATAGAGCTGCAGGTGCCGCGTGATCGCAAGGGGGAATACGAGCCACAAATTGTCAAGAAACACCAAACGGACATATCTGAAATTGAGGATAAGATCCTATTCTTGTACTCGCAAGGGACGTCGACACGCGATATCGAAAAGGCGATGCAGGAATTGTATGGTAGCAGCAGATAGTCGGGTGTCTAAAATGAGCGCTGTATACAAGCAAATCATAACAAGCACCGATAGATAGCGCGTTTAGCGGCCTTAGACTTGCGTAAAAACCCGCTTGTTTAGCAGTCTGGCACCGCAGAGGCGGGGGTTTGCGTCACTCAACTGGGCGGATACACGTCCGCCCCAACTTTATTATATTTCCAAAACATACCAGTCATACTCATATAGCATTTCAATCAATCCTGTGATATTATAGACATGGAGAATTAACATATTTGTAATATAAGGAGGTCAATTATGCATAGCAGAGACAAACGCTGTCTAATCGCAATGGCGGCGGCGTTTTGCATAATGGTAACGGTTATAGTAATGGCAATGCCAGCCACACCCGCGCTGGCGGCAGCTTCATCGAACCAAACCTTCATAGCCGGCAACTTCTGGCCGGATGTTGACGCGGTGGATCATGGCAAACCGCTGCGCCTTTGGATGGCCTTCTATGTCAACACCGAAAAGGCTGGTTCAGATGATACGGCGCTATCGGGTGAGCTGCCGTTCTCGGAAATCCGCGACGGGTTCATGGCGTTATACGCGAACCAATTCGCCCAACTATCGCCCAGCGTGTCGCTGGATGAAGGCGAGTTGGAGCTGTACCTGGTCGATTCGCAATTCCAGCTGGCGCTGCCGCTTAACGAATACGACGGCACGCTGAATGGCTTATGGGCGATGGCCTCCGGGGAAGCCGCGTCGAGCGAGACCGAACGCACATCGATAGACCGTACGTTCAACAAGCGAGAAAACCCGCTGGGCGTTACACGTTCGTCGATGATCGCGTATGTGCGCCGGATCGCTAACGTTACCAATTCCAAGGTCAGCGGTGCCGACATTGAGGAGACGGCCAAGATAATGCAGTCCAATCAGGCGTACCAGGATGAGCCGCTGACTGGGTTCATGCTGCTGCTGGCGCCAAAGGATCAGACGGCCCAGCCGTACGAGCTGGAGATCAGGACGCCGATCACCACCGCCGACGCATCCAAAAAGAAACCAGCTGGCCACGCTTCCGCCGCGATAGCGGGCATAGCGTCGTCGAGTTCGCAGGTCACGCAAGTGCGCATCAAATCGGGGGTGTTTGTGGACTTAAGGTTGTATAATGGCAACACCCAATTATCGTTCAAGCAGACCACGGGCAAATGCGACGCCGGACAGTGCCTCGACCTGGCCGTATACGGCACGCCTTCCAGCCTGAAGAATCTGCGGCTGGGCATATCACAGGCGGCGCGCGAGGAGCTGGAGTCGCTGAACGTTGCGGAGATCCACATCCGCATATGCACGCCGGGCGATGTCAAACCATACGCGGAGTACTGGCTGACAGTGCCGCTTGCGTAACTTGACAAGTTAACTTAATTACTATAGGGTATGGATTGCAACTGACAAGGCCCGCCGCGTATCCGGTGTTCTTGTCCGTTCAGCAAGCGCATACAAATGCCTGGAGAGGTGATCACCATGAGCAAGAAGATTATCGTCCTAAACGGCAGCCCGCGTAATGAGTGGAACACGGCCACGCTGCTAAGCAAGGCAGCGGATGGCGCGCGTTCGGAAGGCGCCGAGGCCAAACTGATTCACTTATATGACCTGAACTTTCGCGGCTGCGTGAGCTGCTTCTACTGCAAGCGCAAGGATAAGCCGCACGGCACATGCGCCATGCAGGACGACCTGACGCCCGTGCTGGAGGAACTCAAGACGGCGGACGGCGTCATCCTCGGCTCGCCCATCTACCTGATGAGCGTCACGTCGGGCATGTTCGCCTTCCTCGAGCGGTTCGTGTTCTCCAATGGCATCTATTCTATGAAGGTGCCGACCGTATTCCCGAAGAAGATCCCGTCCGCGTTCATATACACGATGAACATCACGGCAGAACAGCTGGATGAATTCGGCGTGAGATCGACGCTGGAATCGTATACCGAATTCCTCGACCGTACGCTGGGCATGCCCGCTGATTCGTTGTACGCGTACAACACCTACCAGTTTGACGACTACAGCAAATACGAGTCGTCCATCTTTGCCGAACCGGTCAAGGCCGCATACAAAGCCGCGCACTTCCCGCAGGACTGCGAGAAGGCGTATCAGCTCGGGGCGAAGATAGCCAGAACCGACGCCAGCTAATTGATTAACAACGTCTCAATATTCGCAATCTCACCCAGCACATACTTGCGATCCCCTGGATCCGCGACATTCTGCGCCGCCTCTGATGCGCTGCGGATATGTTCGCGGGCGTTCGCGGCGTCGCCCAGTACCGCGTAAGCGCGGGCGACGGCCTCATATCCAAACGCCAAGTCCAAGCCGCCGATATCATTGTCCAGGCAAAGATTCAGCGACAGCTGCCCGTGCAGCAGTGCGGGCGCGCCCATCTTCAGCAATGCGTAACAGTGCGACACCTGCCACTCTCCACGCGCGTTGTTGGCGGGGTTCATCGCCTGCTGCCACATGAACGCGGAGGTGTGGCTCTTATGGAGCATCTGCGCGTCGTCCTGCGGCGTGCGGTCGGTCTTATCGATCAGATCCCAGGTTTCGTTGAATAGACGTATGGCCTCGTCAATGGTTCCAGCGCTCATGATAAATCCTCCATATTATTTAGTAATTATTAATAAAAAGCAACTCACCCGACCGCCTTACCAGCGCGCCAATTCCTAGCGCTGTCCAGCAGCGCAGCCGCGTACTTCAAACTGTCCTCGCTCTCCGGATCCGCGCCGCCTAGCATCCTGGCCAATTCCGCTGTGCGTTCGGCTCCGTCCAACCGCTCCAACGTCGTGCGTGTCCGTTCAAACCCGTCCGACATCTCCACCGTTTTCTCGACGCGGTACGCGGTGTCGGCCATCGCAGCTATCTGGGGCAGATGCGTCACGCAGATCACCTGGTTGTGCCGGGCTATCGCGGCCATCTTCTCCGCGACCGCCTGCGCCATCCGCCCGCTTATACCCGTATCAATTTCATCAAATATAACCACGGGCACGCCCGAATGATCCGCCGCGATCGACTTGACCGCCAGCATCACCCTGGACAACTCCCCGCCTGACGCGATAGCGGCCAGCGGCTTCAGCGGTTCGCCAGCATTCGCGGAGATGAGGAACTGCGCCCTGTCAACCCCGTCCTCCCGGTACGAACCATCCGAATTCCCATCCCCTTCGTCAAAACCCACCGCGAACCTGGCGCGCTCCATCCCCAGCTGCGCCAATTCCGCCGTCATCCGTTCTGAAAAGGCCTCGCTTAACACATGCCGCGTTTGTGAAACCTTCGCCGCCAACGCCAAATATTCCTGTGCCATCGCTGAAAGCTCCTGTCGAAACTGGTCCGCCCGCGCGTCGGCGTCGAGCGTCTCTTCCAATTCACCCGCAACCCGCTGCCGATATTCGATCATCTCGCGGCTGGACGCGCCGTACTTGCGCATCAACCGATGCAGCAAATCCAGCCGTGACTCAACGCGGCCGATGCGTTTGGGATCGAGCGGCGATTCGTCTATCAGCCTGGATAATTCCCCCGCCGCGTCCTCGACCTCATAACCTAGCGACTCCAGCCGCTCGGCCAGCGCCGACACACGCGGGTCGTACGCCTCGATGCCGCCCAGCAGCGCCACCGCCTGTTTCAGCGGCGCACAAACGCCCGGCGAACGCGCACCGTCCCCGCCGGATAACAGCGTGTCCGCCTTATTCAGCGCGGCATGGATCTTCTCGGCATATCGAGCGCGCGTCCGCTCTTCCTCCAGCGCAGTTTCCTCATCCGGAATCAGCCTGGCGTCGGTCAGTTCCTGCAGCTGGAATCGCAGCATATCCAGCCGCCGCGCGCGTTCCTGTGCGTCGGTAAGCAAGCGCTCAAGATTCCGTTTCGCATCGCGCCAGGCGCGGTGTCTCGCGCGTAATTCTACCAAATCCGCAGCATGCAGCACATCCCCGAACGCGTCTAAGAATGCCAAGTGGCTCTTAGGATCCAGTAGAACCTGATGCGCGTGCTGCCCGTGCAGATCCACCAACATCGCGGTAATCCTGCGGAATAACGCCAGCGGCATCGCCTCGCCAGCCGCGCGGCATACTGTTCGCCCGTTTGCGAATAATTCCCTGGACAGCACTAAGAACCCGTCGTCAATCTCCAACTCGCGCTCGTCCAGCAGCGCTCGTACACCCACCAATCCCGACACGTCAAATACTGCGGTCACTCCACCGCGCGGCGCACCCGTCTGCAGCAAATCCCGCCCATGCGGTTCGCCCAGCAGGAACGCCAGCGCGCCGACCACTATCGACTTGCCCGCGCCTGTCTCGCCCGTGATCACCTGAAAACCGCCCTGCCACTCGATGGTCAGCTCGTCGATCAGGGCGATTCGGCGTATCGTGATTTCCTTTAACATGGCTTAGCGACGCTACTCATCCTGGGTAATGCCGTCGCGCATCCGGATGAGGCGTTCGATTATCGGCGGTACATCATCGTTATTTCGTGCGATAATTATGAACGTATTATCGCCTGCCAGCGTTCCAACGACCTCCGGCATCGACGATGTATCAACCGCTTCACACGCAGTCTGCGCCGCACCGGGCATCGTCTTAACTACGACCAGATTCTGCGCTTGTGTGAACGACATTACGCTGCTGGAGAATATCCGCCTCATCCGCTCGGATATGCCCAGCGGCGTCAGCCCGGACAGCGGCGACGCGGGCATGACATACCTGGATCCGCCGGATTCCACGGGCATCTTGGTCAACATCAGGTCCTTGATGTCGCGCGAAACCGTGGCCTGCGTCGCGTGGTAGCCGCGCTCATTCAGGCGGCTCGTCAAGGCCTCCTGGGTATCGATCACTTCCTGGGCAATAATCTGCAGGATGACATCCTGGCGCGTATCCTTCTTACCCATTATAATAACCTCCTACGTATTCCACTGCGACAGCGTGGTCCTCAAACGTTCAAAGAACGGAAACGGCTTCAGCCTCACGAATTTCAGCGTCTCATCCGCCCTTCGCACCGTCACCCGCGCTCGCCGCCCCAGCGTTGCGGGTGCGCGTCCGTCCAGCGTCAGCAGCATCCCGCCGCCGTCCGACGGGCATTCCGCGTCCAGAACGACCAGCGCCGAATCAGGTACCAATATCTGCCGCGACTGCAGCGAGTGCGGGCAGATGGGCGAGAGCAGCATGCACGGCAGCTGCGGCCAGACGATCGGCCCGCCCGTGGACAGCGAGTAACCCGTCGAACCCGTTGGACTAGCCACGATCAAGCCGTCCCCGTCGTAGCCGCCAACCGAAGTCCCATTCATGCTGACGGTGACCCGGATCATCCGCGCATAACTGCCCCGTGTGATGACCACGTCGTTCAGCGCCAGCGAAGGTTCCCAAGAGGATTCTGAAGGAGAATCCAACGGCAATTCCGAAGGCGTCAGCTCCGCCTCCAGCATCATCCGCTCTTCGAGCGCGAAATCCCCGGCGGCCAGTGCGTCCAGCGCGGATTCCAACAACTCCGGCGTCGTCTCCGACAGGAATCCTTTATGCCCCGCGTGCAAGCCTAATATCGGCAATCCGGCACGTGCGGCTGGCGCTGCGGCGTGCAGGATCGTCCCGTCTCCCCCAACGACCGCCAGCGCGTCCGACCGCGCCAGCAGTTCATCCATCGGCAGCGCGTCCGCCCACGGCGCTGCCTCTCGCGCATCCAGCGATACCGAAGGCCGGATACCCCTGTCCGCGCACAGCCGAACCAGCCGCCGAAGCAGCGGCTCCAACTCCGCCACCCGATGCGGATTGACGAGCAGACCGATGCTGCTCACGGGTCTAGCCATGCCGCTCATCTCTTAATCACAGCCATTCTATCACAACAATCCTAGGTTGTCAAGGGGGTTCACAATTTTTTTTCGTGAATCGCTCTCATCGCTCGAAAACTCAATATCCATCAAGAATTCCTTATTGCCCGTCTGCCCCAGAATCGGCGAGGGGATGATCCCGTTCACACTCCAGCCATGATCCCGTGTGAATTCAAGGATTCCGCGCAGTACCTCGGCATGCACCGCAGAATCCCGCACGATGCCCTTCTTGCCGACTTTCTCGCGCCCCGCCTCGAATTGCGGCTTTACCAGCGTAACCACGCGGCCCGATTCCCCCATTATCCCACGCAGAACGGGGAGTATCAGCTTTATGGATATGAACGACACATCCATGACGGCCAGTGTGGGCAGCGGTTCAAACATTCCTGGATTCATCAGCCGTGCATTGATCCGCTCCATAACGATCACGCGTGAATCATGTCGAATTTTATCCGCCAGTTGGCCGTAGCCAACGTCCACCGCGTAGACCAGCGCCGCGCCGCGCTGCAGCAATACATCGGTAAATCCGCCCGTTGAAGCGCCAACATCGATGGCCACCAGCCCAGCCGCGTTCACCTGGAAGGCATCCATCGCCGCCACCAGCTTGAACCCACCCCGGCTGACGTATGGCGGCTGTTCGGCGACCGTCAGCGGCGCGTCCGGCGCGACCCGCTCGGAGGGTTTCGCTATTCGGCGTCCGGCCAGTTGCACCGAACCCGCGAGTATCATCGCCTGGGCTTTCTCGCGGCTGGCGGCCAGGCCTTGCGCTACTAACACCACGTCCGCGCGTTCGGTCGGAACTCTAGCGTTCATTCGCCTTATTATTCGCCGCACTTACCGCGATTCTTACAGCCTTCGCGATGTCCAGCCCGGTCAAACCGTGCCGCAGCGTCTCCAGCGCGTATCCCATGGGAAAGCTGTCGTCGATACCCAGCCTCAACAGCGGCGCGGGTTTTGAGTTATCCTGGCACCACTCGGCCAGCGCGCCGCCCAGACCGCCCGCGCGCTGCCCCTCCTCGATGGCGATAAGTCGCATATTCATACTGGTTAACTGGGTTAATATATCCTCCTCGAGCGGCTTTACACTGCTGATCCGCACTGCCTTGGCTGGCAAACCCTCGCCGCATAGTATCGCGGCGGCTTCCATCGCCGGACAATATGACGCGCCGAAGGCCAGCAGCGCAACCCGGGCATCCGCACATTCGACATTGTCCGCGCAGATAACCAGCGATTTGGGATACCGTATCACCAGCGGCCCATTGAAACCGGTGGCGGCGCGCAGCATTCCGCGCAGTTCGTCCAAATCCGAGGGCGTCCAAATCGTCAAATTCGGTATAGGCCTTAGGAGGTTTAGGTCGAATATCCCCTGATGCGTCGGCCCATCGCCCGCCACGAACCCCGTGTGATCCAGCAGCAGCGTGACCGGAAGATTCTGCAGACATACGTCGTGTATGATCGAATCCATAGCCCGCTGGATGAATGTCGAATACACTGCCACCATCGGCCTCAATCCGCCAGCGGCCATGCCAGCGGCCAGCGTCACCGCATGCGCCTCCGCTATCGCCGTGTCGAAGAATCGGCTCGGATGCCGCGCCTCGAATCGGTCCAGCCCCGTCCCGGACGACATTGCGGCGGTGATGGCGACGATCCTTGCATCCGAATCCGCCAGCTCCGATAGCGTTTCGCCGACAACGGCCGCGCAGCTGCCCTCTTCCGGCACCGCCATGCCGGGTGCGAGTGGCCGCACATCTGGCGAGAACCACTTTTTCGTTACACCATGATAACGTTCTGGAGCAGCCTCGGCTTCCGGCGAACCCTTGCCCTTGCGCGTTACCACGTGCAGCACGGTCGGCTCGCGAGCACGCAGCGCGTCGGCGACAATATCCGACAATAGTCCCAGATCGTGTCCATCCACCGGCCCAAGGTACCGGAAGCCCAGCGACTCAAAGAATTCTCCTCGTACGAGCATCCGGCGCACGAATGTTTTGAGCCATTCCACAGCGGTGGATATGGATGGGCCGACCAGCGGGATTCTATCCAGCCCGATTTTTACGGCACGTTTGGCGCCGATCCAGCGCGCGCTGGTGCGCAGCCTTGTTAGATGCTCGTTCAGCGCGCCGACGTTGCGCACTATCGACATCTCGTTATCGTTTAGCACAACCAGCAATTGTCCGCGAAACTTGCCCGCGTCGTTCAGCGCCTCGTAGGCCAGCCCGCCTGTCAGCGCGCCATCTCCTACTAGCGCCGCGACCTTGTAGCCTTCGCCTCTCAAATCCCTCGCCCGGGCGAACCCCAGCGCCGCCGAGACCGCCGTGGACGCGTGGCCCGTCCCGAAGCAGTCGTACGCGCTCTCATCCCGCTTGGGAAAGCCGCTCACCCCGCCGCCGGCGCGCAGCAACTCAAACCCCTGCCGCCGTCCGGTCAGCAGTTTGTGCGTGTAACACTGATGCCCCACATCGAATACCAGCTTGTCGGCGGGTAAATTCAGAGCGGTATGCAAGGCGATCGTAAGTTCCACAGCACCCAGGTTGGAGGATAGGTGCCCGCCTTGCCGTTCGACAGTATTTATAATGACAGAACGAATTTCGTCGGCCAGCCGACGGCGCTCGTCCATGGACAGCGTGCGTAACTCCCTCGGGTTGTGAATATTTTCCAAAATCATACTTGGTGGGCTAGCCGAGCCTGACACCAGGCTGTCAGCGTGCAGTTGGCGCAATCCGGTTTGCGCGCGTGGCAAACCCGCCGCCCGTGGAATATCAGCCAATGGTGCGCGTCGGACCAATCGGACTTCGGGATGACCTCCATCAGCTGTCGCTCGGTCTGCTCGGGCGTCTTAGCGCAGGCAAGGCCCAGGCGATTGGATACGCGCAGGACGTGTGTATCCACCGCGATAGCGTCCAGGCCGAACGCGTTGGCCATAACCACGTTGGCAGTCTTGCGGCCTACGCCGGGCAGTGCTGTCAATTCATCCATTTCCCGTGGGACTTCTCCGTTATATTTCTCGACAATCACCTTGCACGCCGCGACGATGTTCCGCGACTTGGTGTGGTAGAATCCGCAGGCGTGGATGTACGGCTCGATGGTTTCCGGCTCTTGCGCGGCCATGGCTCGCGCGTCCGGGAATGCTTCAAACAGCGCGGGCGTCACGCGATTGACCTGCTTATCCGTGCACTGCGCCGCCAGGATCGTGGCGATCAGCAGCTGGTACGCGCTGCCAAAGTCCAGCTCCGGCCGCGGGTTCGGGTACAGCCGCGATAATTCTGCAAGTATAAGTGCATACGTATCCAGTTCTGCCAACCTCCCGGTTTTGGTGAATCTATACGGAGAGAACACAAATCTACTATATTATACAGCTAATGCATAATCCGCGCAAGTGGGAGGTTGGAACCGCGCTCCAGGCATTGCGGATTATGCTGGAAAATGTTACACTGCTTACAACCATGATGCCCCGATTATTCTAGCTTTCTGGAGAGGTGATCCGCGTGCCCGTTGAATCCTTAGTCCGACCTCTTACTAGCCGTGAGCGAGTTATCCGCGCGGTCAAGCGCCAGCCCGTTGACCGAATGCCCATCGACCTGGGCGTGCATTTTTCCACAGGCATATCCATATTCGCTTACCAGCGGCTGCGCGAATACCTAGGATTTCCCACGGATTCCATAGAATTGGTGGATCAGATGCAGTTGCTGGCGCGTGTGGATGACGACGTCCTCGAGCGTTTCCATGTTGATACGGTGCTGCTGAATCCGCCATGGCCCAGGCATCGCGTGTGGAATCCGCGCGGGGATTTTCGATTCCAAGTGGCGGAGCCGTTTGCGCCGGAGCGGATGCCCGACGGTTCATGGCGGTTCACGAGCAGGCCGGACGGCGGGGTGATGCCCTCGGGCGGATTCTTTTTCGACGGCTGGATCCCGGACGGGTATGGGCTAGCAGCCGACGAACGCACCCAATTATTTGCGAAACGTGCGGAATGGTTATACAATGAGACGGATAAATTTACATTGCAGATGGGTTTTTCCGCATACTTTGACGGGCTGGACTTCGCCTGCGACATGCTGACTGATCCTGATTCTTGCAAGGAAAAACTGGCCGTGCGCCTGGACAGCGAGATCCAGCGTTACGACGATATGAACCGCGCCTACGGCCGCTGGATCCAGGGAATTGAGATCAATAGCGACCTGGGCAGCCAGGCTGGGCCGATGACACGTCCGGATGCTTATGAGGATATATGCTTACCCGTCCTGCAAAAATTCTGCAAGCATGTTCACAACAATAGTGATCACATAATATTTATGCATAACTGCGGAGGCATCTACGAGCTGATGCCCGCACTGTGCGAGAGCGGCATCGACGCACTCAACCCTGTCCAAATTTCCGCGCGGAATATGGATCCTGCGCGGTTGAAGCGGCAGTTTGGCGACAGGCTGTGCTTCTGGGGCGGCGGCTGCGACACCCAGAGTATTCTGTGGAGCGCGACCCCGGCGGAGGTTGCCGAGCATACGCGTGAGATGGTGCGGATATTCAAGCCAGGCAGCGGGTTCGTATTCTGCCAGGTGCACAATATTATGGGCAATGTCCCGCCGGAGAACATCGTCGCCATGCTCGACGCAGCGTGGGCGGAAGCTGCATATTAGCCCATAGGAGCATATAAATTGTGAAAATATTAGTGTTCGGTTCCATAAACATCGACGATGTGTATACGGTGGAGCACTTCGCCCGCGAAGGCGAGACGATCGACTCCAGTTCGTACCGACGGCATGAAGGCGGCAAGGGCCTGAACCAATCCATAGCGCTGGCGAAGGCGGGCATCAGCCCGTACTTTGCCGGAGCTGTCGGCGAGGACGGGCGATATCTGCTGGACTTCATGAATTCGTTCGGGGTTAATACCGATTATGTTAAGATAGCGGATGTGCCCACTGGACACGCGATCATTCAGGTGGATGGCGCAGGCCGCAACTGCATCATCTTGTATGGCGGCGCGAACCGATCCATAACACCGGATATGGCGGATGGAATACTGGCTGGGTTCGGTGCGGGCGACTGCTTATTAATGCAGAACGAAATCAGCAGCCAGGATTACATAATGAAGGCGGCGCACGCTCGCGGCATGCGGATACTCTTCAACGCCTCGCCCATCGCGGATAATCTCACGAGCATGCCGCTGGAACTTGTCGAATTGTTCCTGATCAATGAAGTCGAGGGGCTTGGCTTGATGGGCAGGACGGAACCCGACGCCATACTGGACGAGATGTTGCAATTGTATCCCAGCGCGGGTATACTGCTGACGCTGGGCGAAAGGGGCGCAATATTCGCGGATTCGACCCGGCGTGTGCGTCAGGCGGCCATACCTGTTAAGGCAGTGGATTCCACTGCCGCAGGCGACACATTCACGGGGTATTTCGTGCAAGCCATGCTCACGGGCTGTGCTGTCGAGTACGCGTTACTTAGGGCGGCGCACGCGGCGTCCATTGCGGTTGGCAGGGCTGGCGCGGGTGAATCCGTCCCGTACGCCGGCGAGGTGGACGAGGCGTTGTCCGTCGTTCATAAATAATTATTCAAAATAATGACAGGAGGAGTCGAGGTTTTATGGTGAAGTTTAACAAGGCTGAACTGCGGGACAAGATCTACGGCTGCTGGATCGGGAAGAACATCGGCGGCACGATGGGCACGCCCTACGAAGGCAAGCGCGACCTGCTCGACATCGAGGGATTCGTGACGAAACCGGGCGAGGTGCTGGCCAACGATGATCTGGACCTGCAACTGGTTTGGCTAAGGGCCGTGGACGAGATCGGCCCGCGCGCTGTCAACGCTCGGACGCTGGGCGAGTATTGGCTGAGCTACATCGGCCCGAACTGGAACGAGTACGGCGTAGGCAAATCCAACATGCGCGCGGGCTTGCCGCCTCCCATTTCGGGAGAAATCGACAACGGCGCGTGGAAGCACTCCAACGGCGCGTGGATCCGCACGGAGATTTGGGCGTGTCTGTACCCGGCGTGCGTCGAGGAGGCCATCCACTATGCGTTCGAGGATGCCAGCGTGGATCATGGATTCGGCGAAGGCAGTTATGCGGCTATATTCATTGCGGCGATGGAGAGTGCAGCGTTCGTCGTCAGCGACGTGCGCAAGCTCATCGACATCGGCCTGTCGAAGATCCCCGAGGATTGCCGCATCGCGCGCAGTGTGAAGCTGGTCGTCGATTCATACGGCAAGGGCGTGGACTGGCGAACCTGCCGGAATATGCTCGTGGAGGACAGCGCCGACCTGGGCTGGTTCCAGGCGCCGGCGAATATCGGGTTCGTCATATTAGGATTGCTGTACGGCGAAGGCGACTTCAAGAAATCCATGATACTCGCCATCAATTGCGGCGACGACACGGACTGCACAGGCGCGACGCTGGGTTCCATACTGGGTATAGCCAACGGCGTCGCTGGTCTGCCGAAGGATTGGATGGCCTACCTCGGCGACGACATCGTGACGATTTCCATAATCAAGGGCCACGGATTCTACCCGCGCACCTGCTCGGAGCTGACCGACTGCGTGGTGAATATGCTGCCCGTCACGCTGCATGCGACAAATTATCAGTTCGCTACTGGCAGCCAGAAGGTTATAGTCCATGATGGCGCGACGGAGACGGACGTCGGCCCGGAATCGTTCATGGGCCGAGCCTTTGTCGAGCGGACGTTCAGCAAGCCGAGGTTCGTTTTCAGGGCGGACGGACTGACCGTGTCGGCCGAGGCCGCATTTGAATCCGAACCGCGCATCGCGCCGCTCGGCACGATCACGGGCAAGCTGTCCGTCTGGACGCACGACATGCCCGAACAGAAGCGATTCCAGATTCGCTGGTGGCTGCCCGACGGCTGGAGCATTTCCGGGCGGACGAGCATATACGGCTACGGCGCTTATTCTCCTAACAACGCAGTGGATTCGGCGGAATTCACGGTCACGGCGGGCGATAGCGCGGCAGCGAACAGCCGCTTGGTCGCGGAGATAACCTGTCCGGGACGGCTGGAGGCGCTGTATCTCCCGGTGGTTTTGCTGGGGGCTTGATGGATTAAAGGCTTTAGTAGTCACCTGCCTTATCTCACGGCATAGATTATTAGCGTTGTGACAAATAATCATGCCGGTAACCCGGTGAGATAAGGCAGGTGTGTTAAATGGACCGTCACATTGTCCTCGAGATAGCAATCAAGAAGCATAACCCCCAAAAGTACATGGAGATAGGTTTAGATGATGCTAAACATTTTGCCAGCGTGCCTGTGCGGCATAAAATAGGCATTGATCCCGTGAAACCAGCTATTATGGATAGCCTGGTCAATGACAACGTGCAGTTTTTCCAGATGGACAGCGTTAAATTCCTATGCGAATATCCCGATCTGGTGTCCGATGTGGATATGGTATTCATCGATGGGCTGCATGAGTACCACCAGGTGTATAACGAAGTGATGCTGTTGATGCAGCTGCTGAAGGTTGGCGGCAGGATATTCCTGCACGACTGCAACCCCATCGCGGCGTACATCAGCCGCTCGTTTTTCACGATGTCGCCGGCGGAGTATAAGAACCCGGGGCCTTGGAGCGGCGACGTATGGAAGGCGATCCTATTGCTGCGCCAGTTGTATCCGGAATGGGGCATCAAGGTGCTGGATATAGACGGCGGCATAGGCTTTATAAAGAAGGAACGGGAATTTGATCAGCGGGTTGTGCCGGATTCCCTATGGGAAAAGATTGATAAGCTGAAGTATGATGATCTGCGCAGCCATCGCTATGAGTATCTGAACCTTAGGCCAATATCGGGGAAACCTCTAAGTCAGAAGAAGAAACAATAAGACGCCGGGGCAGTTTGACAGTAACGGGGCGGATTCATATCCGCCCCGTTTTCGACACACTACTCACTCACTTTAACTTGTCGGCTTTCATATGCTTGTGTACCTGTTCGTAGATAAACCGATCCCCTCCGACTGGTTTGCCTAAGGTCGCTACCTTGCTGACAGGGATGCCCAGCTCATACAGCACATGCGGGAAGGAGATCTGGTCGCGCCTGCTGTAGCGAGTGTACTCCTCCCACCACATTTTCATGATTCTATCAGCCATTTGGCACTTGCGTCTTGCCAGCACATGGCAAAACGGCAGCCCGTAATGCCGCGGCATGCCCTCCGCCTCCAGAAACTCAATGTGACGAAGGACGGATTCCATGCTGTCCTTACCTTGATCGACGACGGCTGTGCACTCATCGAACGTACAGTCGCGCCTATTGTGGTGATATGTGGCCAATCCATATTCGCCAATAAGCGGGATATATCCATTAAAGTCGCCCTTTATTACCCTATTGCCATCCACATAGATGGTATATTTGTAATCGGGAAAGAGCAGATGCGGGTGCATCTTAAAGAAACGATTTTTCATTTGAGGTGAAAAATCTTTAATAATATTTATAAATTTGGATATATCCTTCTGCCTCCATACTCTGGAAGGATAATATTTATCACTAATCATATAGTAGTCGATATTCCTAGGCCAGACCCTTGGGTCGAGCACCTTATCATAGTCGCCAAAGATGGCAGTATAGACCGCGATTCGGTTCTCATAGCGATTAATCATTCGGATATCTATCTCCTTGACTGCTTAATGCGTCAGATGTGCTGTCCTTTTCTGGCGCTCCTATGCACTAATACGCAATTGAAACATATAATATTACCGACTAAAAGCCGATGCTCATACCCGATATGCTACGCATTATTATATGCGGGTGGGCATCATTTAGTTACAAACATTACGGAAACGAGGATTTCGCGATGAAGATATTGTTCCTCTGTCCGAACATCGTATACTACAATGTCTTAATGCATGACATTTCTGCTGACAAGGATATAACCGTAAAGTATGATGGGCGGGACTTTAACTTCGCAAACGCCAATATATCCTCTTATGATATATTTATAATGATCGACTCGCACTTAAAACCGATCAGAAAAACCCAAGGCGAGGATGTTCTGCCCCAGTGCAAGCTGCAAAACAAGCACACCAAGTTTGTCCTTATGTGCATGAATCCCTTGCCCGACGCTCAAACTGCCGCCCAATATGCCGAGATATTCGACTGTATAACGACGGTAGATTGGGGCGATGCGCAGCGGTATGGCTTTCTATATGTCCACCAGATATATTCCACACTTACCCAGAGGTCCAAAATAGGATATAAGTCAGATATATGCTTTATCGGCAGAGAAAAAGGCCGCGATAGCATAATAAATGCATTTTATAACCTAGCCCTCAAGAATGGTCTCCGGCCGGATTTTTCTGTTTACCACGGCAAAAATAACCGCCGCTATAATAAGGGTGCCTGGATGTCATACCACGATGTGCTCCGCAGAACCCTTCAGTCGCGCTGCGTTCTGGAGATACTCCAGACCAAGCAGCAGGGCTACACCCTGCGCAGCATCGAGGCGATAGCGTATAATCGCCTGCTGATCACCAACAACACATTGATCACGTCCAATCCTTATTATTCAGATAGAACCATGTCTGTCTTTACCGACAAGCCGTTTATCGACATGAAGATGTTCGAGGTGGGGAACAGGCCTGCCTACAATTATGCCCATGACTACAGCCCGAAGCGCTTAATACAGATGATCATCGAATATTTGTTCGACAAATAATGCAGCCGAGGTGTTGTGATGAATAAAATCGAGACCGCACTGCCGGGCGTGTGGATCATTGAGCCGCGAGTATTCGGCGACGCTCGCGGTTGGTTCATGGAGACATATTCCACTGGATCGCTGGGTGAACTGGGCATCAACTCTGTTTTTGTGCAGGATAACCATAGTTTTACAGCGCAGAAGGGTACCTTGCGCGGTCTGCATTTCCAGAATGATCCCATGGCGCAGGCTAAGCTCGTGCGCGTCACGCGCGGCGCGGTGCTGGACGCGGCTGTCGATATCCGCAGGGGTTCGCCCACATACCTGCAGTGGGTGACTGTTGAATTATCCGCCGGGAATAAGCGGATGCTGTACATTCCGCGCGGGTTCGCGCATGGATTCCTGACGCTGGCGGATAATATCGAATTCATGTATAAGGTGGATAATTTATACAGCCCGGCCCACGACCGATCCATCCGCTATGACGACCCCGATATCGGTGTGGACTGGCAAACGGCTGACCCTATCCTGTCGGAAAAGGATTTAAGCGCGCCGAGGTTGCGGGATAGTGATTGCAATTTTATGTATAATTATGGAGAATGTGTATGAATATTTTGGTGACTGGCGGCGCGGGATTCATCGGCGCGAATTTTATCTATTATGAACTGGCGCATAATCCCGAGGATTCCATCGTCTGTCTGGACGCGCTGACTTACGCCGGGAAGCTGGCTACGCTTGACCGCGCGATGCTATATCCTCGCTTCCGGTTCGTCAAAGGCGATATCACGGATCGCGCCGCTGTGGACGCGCTGTTCGGCGCGGAACATTTCGACATCGTTGTGAATTTCGCCGCCGAAAGCCATGTGGATCGCTCCATCGAGGATCCGGGGCTGTTCCTCCAAACCAATATACTGGGCACTCAAACCCTCATGGATGCATGCCGGAAGCACGGCGTCAGGCGGTTCCACCAGGTCTCAACCGACGAAGTGTACGGCGACCTGCCGCTGGACCGCCCGGATCTGCTGTTCACGGAGGCTACTCCCATCCACACCTCCTCGCCGTATTCCGCGTCGAAGGCCGCGGCGGATCTGCTGGCGCTGGCCTATCACCGCACATACCAGCTCCCCGTTACTATCACCCGTTGTTCCAACAACTACGGCCCATACCATTTCCCCGAAAAGTTGATCCCGCTGATGATCACTCGCGCGCTGGCGGATCAGCCGCTGCCCGTCTACGGCAAGGGCGCGAACATCCGCGACTGGCTGTACGTCGAGGATCACTGCAGCGCGGTGGATCTGGTCATGCGCGGCGGCCGCGAAGGTGAGATCTACAACATCGGCGGGCATAACGAGCGCACAAATCTGCAGGTGGTTCAGGCGATCCTTAGGCAGCTGGGCAAGCCGGAGAGCCTCATCTCATACGTGACCGACCGCCCCGGCCACGACCTGCGCTACGCCATTGATCCATCCAAAATCCAGCGCGAACTGGGTTGGCAGCCTCGGACGCCATTTGAGGATGGCATCGCTCATACCATTCAATGGTTCCAGGATAACAGGGAATGGTGGGGCTCGTCAGTGTAATTAGTCCCGTTTTAACGCAAAGCCCCCCAGCTGCATAAATTATAGAGATAAGGAGGCATATTTTATGGAGAAAAAGCAACTAGCGAAACACCGTACCGGTTCCTTAGCGCAGAAACTGGCGGACATACGTCCCGACAGGATATCCAGGGTGCCGGTCAAGATGCCCACGGAATATTACTGGAAGGTGCGCCAGCCGCAAAAGTGGCGGTATTCGCATTGATCCGAGCGCTGTGTTCCATCAACCATCAACGCAGAGGCAGATTGAGTTCTGCCCCTGCTACCGCATTAAATCCAATACTTGACAAAGGAGGTAAAAAGTGGTATAATGGGTTGCGAAGTGGAGGCAAGAGAAAGATGAAACCAGAAGAAATATATTTGAATAAAGAACAACGGGAAGAACTCACTGCGTTTGTGAAAAAGGGAAAGCATGATGTGCGATTGGTGAACCGAGCGAAGGTAATTTTGGCGTTGGATAGGACTGACAAGAAGGATCACCTTCGAATCGGCAGGATCTGTGAAAGCGTTGGCATAACGCGTTCAACGATCTGTGATATTCGCAAAGCCTTTTTTTCTGCAAGCAGTGTAGAGGAGTTTTTGAAGCGCAA
>BNUH01000054.1 GCA_025997215.1 Clostridia bacterium | reverse complement strand
TCGCGAGGATTGGCGCCACAGCTCACGAAGCCGTCGCCCTAGGCGGCGGCGCACGCAGCCCAGCATTGCTGCAGATCAAAGCCGATGTATGCAATCTGCCAATGGTGACGCTGCGTGTAAGTGAATCTACGGCGTTCGGCTGCGCGATCAACGCTGCGTTAGCGTTGAAGATTCTGTCTGACGAGGATGCTATCGGGCCGCTCTTTTCACGTGACGCAGTCATACAGCCGGACAATACACGCAGGTTATATTACGATCAACGGTATGATCGTTACTTAAAACTAAACACCATGTTGGGATATGACTAACGATCCTCCATGAGGTGAACAAACTATGCAAACCACTATAAAACCACCGTTTTTCGAGATTGGTCCCAAAGCATATTTGTGGGGTGAGGAAGCACTGACTCTGGCGTTGGCGGCGGAAGCCGCGTCCAACGAGTTTGACGTTGACGTGATCTTTACGCCGCAGCTGTCGGATATTCACCTGATTGCCGAACACACAAAGCGGTTGATCATATGCGCCCAAAAGATCGACCCGATCCCCGTGGGCCGCGGGCAGGGTTCGGTCCTAGTCGAAGCCGTCAAAGCTGCTGGCGCCAGAGCCGTGATGCTTAACCATGCGGAATGCCCTTGCACGCTCTCGCAGCTTAGGGCAGGCATAC
Organism: Clostridia bacterium; assembly: GCA_025997215.1. The sequence continues at coordinate 17,589 of BNUH01000054.1, read as the reverse complement.
TGCGTGCCAGAGAAGCTGGATTAATCAGCGTTATTTGCGCAGACTCGATAGCGGAGGCCAGTGCGGCCGCGTGTTTGGATCCTGATGTGATCGTGGCCGAACCCACTGAATTAATCGGATCAGGTATCGCCAGTGACGAACAATATGTTGAGGTATCAACCCTCGCGGTTAAGCGTATCAACCCTGACATATTAGTGCTGCAGGGGGCAGGTATATCAGGCCCTGAGGATGTTTACAGGGTTATATTGGCGGGAGCCGATGCAACGGGTTCATCCAGTGCTGTTTGCAAAGCCAGCGACCGCACTAAAATGGCTCGCGAAATGATCCAGGCAGCACGGCGCGCTTACGACGACAGGGTTAATCAAGCAGTTTCCAAAACATCATATTGAAAAGGAAGGTAATAGTCATGGTATTCAATGTTGTTCAGAAGGAGATCAATCTCCAGTCGCGCGGATGGATCCCGACGTTTCATGATATTTCAAAGGAAGTAATCGAGATTGTCGCAGCGTCTGGAGTGCGAAATGGCACATGCTGTGTCGCATCGCATCATACGACATGCTCAGTCATGATTCAGGAATCGCGTGCCAGCATTTTGTGCACCTAATGTGCTGTATCGAAAGGCCGGCCAGATTTCTATCGCCGTCAGAAGCGGTGCACGGCGGGATGGGTTATATTCAACGCGGCGATGCGCTGGTATTGGTTTCGCGCGGCGGCGCAACATCGGAGCTACTGCCCATGCTAGACATCGCCAAACGCAAGGGTGCGACAATAATCGCTGTAACCGAGAATGCCCAGTCGCAGTTAGCGCTTGCGGCGGATATTGTACTTCGGTTTTACATAACCCGCGAGACGGATAAGCTGAATCTCCAAGGGACGACCAGCTTTACGGTTACCAACGTACTGTTCCACGCACTACAGGCCGCGGTAATAGAGCTTACTAACTATACGAGCGAGGGATTCGGCATAATTCATCCCGGAGGCGCGGTCGGGAAAAGACTGAGCAATAGCTAGTAGAGACCGCAGCGAGGAAGGATGGGGATATGGGATGACCAACTCATCATCCTCATTGCAACAACGGTCACCAAATGCCACAAGACGGTAGAGATTTAGTACGGTGCTTAATTGCAAATAGGTTAGTAGAGGAGCTGATAAACAGGCCGGTAGTGCCGTCGCCAGAAGGGTAAGCAAGTGTTATCACTGATACGTACTAATGCGTTTTCCTCACGAGGTTTCGCGTCACCGGCGCGAGAAATGATCATCAGGGTGTGTGCAAAAGAGGAAAGAGGGGTAATTGTTACAAATGATATTAGCTGTGATTGCATGATCTATCTGGACATCGAAACATTTTCCAGCGTTGAGCTTACTGCATGCGGCGTTTATAAATACGCAGAGGCGCCGGACTTCGAGATTCCTTTAATAGGCTATAGTGTTGACGGAGGCGAGGTTCGAGTAATCGACCTCGCCTCCGGCGAGAGCTGCCTAGTGAAATTCGGCGCATGCTCACAGACGATACGATATTGAAATGGGCGCATAATGCTCAGTTCGAGCGTGTATGCCTGTCGCGGTTCCTGGGCCTTCCGGCTGGAAAGTATCTCTCCCCAACATCATGGCAATGTACGATGGTATGGTGCGCGTATCTAGGTCTACCGCTTACGCTGGAAAAAGCGGGCGAAGTGCTTATGCTGGAACAGCAGAAAATGGCTGAGGGCAAGGAGTTAATCAAGTATTTCTGCAAACCGCACGGGAATCGTAACTTCTCGTTCTTCGATCAGGAGAAATGGTCACAATTCGTATCATACAACCGCTGTGATGTCGAAGTCGAGATGGCGATAGCTAAAAAACTATCCAAGTTTCCGGTACCCGACGAGGAATGGAAAAATTACACACTCGACCAACAAATAAACGACAGAGGCATCCGGTTGGATATGCCGCTCGTTCAGCAGGCCGTCCGGTGTGATGAGCTATCCAAGATAAAGCTCATGGCCGCCATGCGGGATATAACCGGATTGGATAATCCAAACTCCGTCACACAGATGAAAGATTGGCTGGAAGAACGCGGAGTAGCTGCCAATTCGCTAGACAAAAAGCATGTCACTGAACTGATCAAGACCGCGCCGCCGGAAATAGCGGAGGCGTTGTCTCTGCGGCAGAAACTGGCTAAATCCAGCGTAAGCAAATACAAGGCAATGGAGTCTGGCGTATGCTTTGATGATCGCGTGCGTGGAATGTTCAAGTTCTACGGTTCCCATACCGGAAGGTTTACTGGAAAACTAATCCAAGTACAAAACCTACCCCAGACGCACTGCCCGACGCTGGACGCGGCTCGTGCGCTTGTCAGGCAAGGGAACTTTAAAACCCTGGAAGCATCATACGACTCTGTACCAGCAATACTTTCAGAACTCATTCGCACGGCGTTCATATCGAAGGAAGGCTGGAAGTTTATCGTCGGGGACTTCTCATCTATTGAGCGAATAGTGCTCGCCTGGCTCGCCGGTGAGAAATGGGTCAGCGACGCATACGCGGCTAAAAAGGATCTGTATATCGCCACCGCAGCGCAGATGTTCAATGTTCCCATCGAGACCCTTAACAAACAAAGCCCGCTCAGGCAGAAAGGTAAGACAGCGGATTTAGCCTGTGGTTACCAAGGCTCCGTCGGCGCACTGATAAAGATGGGCGCGTTGGAATCCGGCCTGAAGGAAGATGAACTCAAGCCGCTGGTGGATGCGTGGCGTAAGGCAAACCCGCATATCACAAAATACTGGCACACCGTGAACAACGCCACTATTAAGGCGGTGAAGGATCGAACCTCCGTTCAGATCAACGGCATCACATTCGAATACCAGAGCGGCTTCCTGTTCATCACGCTGCCATCCGGCAGAAGGCTTGCGTATGCCAAGCCTCGCGTTGAGCCTGATCCCTTCGGAGGAATGTGTGTCGGGTACGATGGTATCTACTCCGCTGGTATCGGCTCCGGTAAGAAGTGGGGTCATGTTATGTCGTATGGTGGGAAATTTTGCGAAAACATTACCCAGGCAATCAGCCGCGACCTACTATGCTTCGCCATGCAAAACCTAGACAAAGTGGGATATCACATCGTTATGCACGTGCATGATGAGGTTGTGCTCGAAACGCCACTCGAAACATCGACAGAAACAATATTCGACGTAATGAGCGAAACTCCTGCATGGACGCCTGGCTTAATTCTCCGCGCTGATGGGTTCAGCGGATTCTATTATAAAAAAGAATAGAGGCATCGAATATGTTTTACATCAAAACTACAGCGCCCTGCGGGGAGAGCGCCGTAACCGCTATTACCCTGAACAACGTGTTCACCTGCTGCTCTTTGTGCGGCTGCGAATTCCATGTCAATCTGGAAGATGCGCTCGGCGATGAGTCCGGTGATCTTGAGAACACAACGTTTACTTGTGGGAACTGTGAGGGCGAAGATGGAACGCAGGAACGCTGAGGGATATCACGACCCGACCGCGTATATGGCGCTGCGCAATGAACCACGAGCACCCGCGCGTGTCTATATAGTGTCCCCATATCATGGTGACACGGCCAAAAACGCCGCCGCTGCCAACCGATACTGCCGGTTCGCTATGAATGGCGGCAGTTTCCCGATCGCGCCGCACGCTTGGTTTCATGGTTATTTGGACGATGATGTACCTGAAGAGCGCGAGTTGGGCATGAAATTTGGCCAGCATCAGATGCACTCTTGCGGGCAGGTTTGGGTCTTTGGCAGTGTTATCAGCAGCGGTATGCAATCGGAAATATCCAGCGCGCTGCTGCTGGGTAAGAAGGTTCGGTACTTTACGAACGATTGTCAGGAGTTACGGAAGTAAGCGACGTGCCGGTTTCGGAAATAATCCGGAACCGGTAACTATATGAAATGGAGAATATTATGAAGAATCACCACAGGAACACCCCCGTGCGGCACAACATAGCGCCGGTCAATCAGTCATCGCAAACTATTCCCGTGATGAATCCGTTCGATCCGGCAACGGTCGCTGTATCAGGGGATCCAATCGCGCTTATGACAGCGCCGCATGAACACCTGCTCAGTAACCCCGTATACGCCGCGCTCTATGCCAGTAATGCAGAAACGGTGAGCGCAGCCAACAGCGCCATAGGCGATCTTCATAAACGCTGTGAAAAATATGATAAACGCATCCGCGCATACGAGGAAAACCAATGCAAAATGCGCCGTCGAATTGAAGCGCTTGAAGCTGAGCTTGCAACGAAAGGCAGCATCGAAACTGCGACAATCATCAATGAATAATCCCTGTCATGAGCATACAGCATCGCTAGTGGAACCAGTTCTACTAGCGGTCAAGGATACCGGATTATCGATGAGCTGTCGTCCTTCAAGTCCAATCAAGCGAAGCGGTTCAAGGCTTTGGTCAAGGCGCGGCCGTGCGCGCGACGGATCGTCGGACTTACGGGGTCGCCAGCCGCAAACGGGTTGATGAATTTGTGGGCAGAGTTCCGGGTGTTGGATATGGGTGAAAGGCTTGGGCGGTATATCACGCGTTACCGCGATAAATACTTCACGCCGGATAAGCGGAATAGTATGCAGGTATTCAGCTATAAACTGCGACCAGGAGCGGAAGTTGAAATATACCGGCTCATCGGTGATATCACCGTCAGTATGAAAAGTATAGATCATCTTCGGATGCCTGAGATGATAAGCAACACGGTGTTAGTAAGATTATCAGCAGAGGAAGATAAGCAATACCAAACCTTAAAGCGCGATCTGGTGTTGTCGCTGGGTGAAAACGAGATTGACGCTGTAAATGCCGCCGCGCTATCTAACAAGCTGCTTCAGATGGCGAACGGCGCCGTGTATGATGATGAGCGCCGGGTTGTTCATATACACAGCCGTAAGCTGGACGCGCTGGAGGATCTGATCGAGACGGCGAATGGGAAGCCGGTACTCGTTTCGTATTGGTTCAAACATGATATGGCGCAAATCAAGAAACGTTTCAATATTGAGCCTCTGGACTGCGCTGATTCAATAATTCGGTGGAACGCCGGAGATATCCCCCTTGCGGCTATCCATCCTGCGTCGGCGGGTTTTGGACTCAATTTGCAGGCGGGCGGTTCCACCTTGATTTGGTTCAGCATGACTTGGAGTCTTGAGCTATACCAACAGACGAACGCGCGGCTCTGGCGGCAAGGGCAGCGTGACGCGGTGGTGATCCATCACATCATTGCCAAGGGCACAATCGACGAACAGGTGATGATTGCACTACAAAAAAAGGATATAACCCAGTCCGCGTTGATCGACGCAGTAAAAGCGCAAATAGAGGCAGTATGACAAAAGAAGAAATGTCCCAGCTATATCACCTTAACAAGGAACTGGAAGAGCAGCGGCGCAGAAGCGCCCAGCTGGAGAGTCTTGTTACATCAGGCACGGGGCGGATAACCGGTATGCCGCATAGTGGGAAAACAAGCGACATGGTAGCCACCTGCGCTGTGGAAATCGCCGATCTGAGTGAGTGCATTGATATCAATACGCGGCGTTGCTTTCAGGAACTCAACAGATTAAGCAATTTCATCAACAACGTTACCGATAGTGAGATGCGTCGGATGCTATCGTTCAGGTATATCAGCGGGTTGTCTTGGAATCAAGTCGTAATATCTATGGGTGGTAATAAATCGCCCAACACTTTACGAATGGCGGTTGAAAGGTTTCTAGAATCTTCATGATAGGCATATTCGCCTATAAGTTTTAAGAGGGAAGCGCACAAATCGAGGTGTAGATGTTACGCAAACATTTCTTTTCAATTTGTGCGTTTTGTGCGCACGATCTGTGGTATACTGTAGAAGTAAAGAAATAAAGAAAACCCTGTCATGAGTCCAACCTCATCTTGACAGGGTTTTTCTTTGTGCACAAACAAAGCCGTTATCATGTGCGGTGCAGCATTAGTGTGATTAAGACATCGCTGAAAGAAGGAACGTGAGAATGTCGTGCAAGGAATACCTCAGCCGTGCCTATTACATAAACCGGCGTATTAACACAAGTATGGACAGAGTTGAATCGCTCTATGAAATGCTTAGAGAGATACCAAATCCATTAAGCAGTTCCGGGTATCCGATGCAGCCGGCGAGTATTCTCATAGAAATCAATCAACTTGACGTTGAAATTCATGATGATATTGATCTGCTTATCGATGTGAAGAAAGATATCGCACATGTAGTCAAATGGTTAGTCGATGTTGATCAGCAGATTGTGTTAGAGCTTCGTTATTTATGTTTCAAGTCGTGGGATTTTATATCAGACGGTTTCGGGTATTCGCGCAAGCGAGTCCTGAGAATCCACTCTGACGCTCTTCAAAATTTGTTGGTCTAGACGCGAGGTGAGCAGGATGCCATACAAACCCAAACGCGCCTGCGGCTCCCCCGGCTGCCCGAACCTGACAGCCGGTTATCTATGCGAACAACACTCTAAACAGGAGGCGGCCCGATATGAGCGGTTCCAGCGCGACCCGGATACAGCTAAACGATATAACTATTCATGGCGTAAAATCCGAGCGGCGTACATGGCCGCGCATCCGCTGTGTACACAATGCCTTCGGGACGGGCTGCTCACCCCCGCTCAAGAAGTACACCACATCAAACCGCTCGCACAGGGAGGCACGCATGAGACGGATAACCTTATGGCGCTGTGTACCTCCTGCCACTCGCGGATCACAGCGCAAAGCGGCGATCGTTGGGGATGATGGCATTGAGGATATATGATCGGGTTTTCAATAGCGGATCGGTCATGCAAACGATTGGCGTACAGGGTGAATCTGGTGCGGACGCTGTGCGGATCGATGTATCGGATATGGTCGAGCAGTACCCAAACGCCAGGTTTGAGGTGTCCGTTCGCAGGATAAACGGTGAGACTTATCCAGCGGCTATAAACCTAATCTCCAGTACGGAAGGATATATTATATATACATTATCCGATGCAGACCTTGCGCTGACGGGGATGATATACGTCGAAGTCCAGATGCTGGACGGAGGCATCCGAATCAAATCGCCAAAGTGGTGTTTCTACATTCATCGCAGCATCAGCGCGGGCTGCTCGACACAATCGACACCCAACTGGGTGGACGATGTAATGATGGCGGCGCAAGCCGTCCTCTCGTATGAATTCGCCTTCGACATAGCCGATGGCGGGGAAATAGAGGAGACTTTATGAGTAAAGACCGAACAATGTTACTACGTTTCAAACTGCGGCGAGGTACGGCGGCGTCATTGTACACCCACAATGAAATCCCGCTGCGCGGCGAGCCTGTCATCGAGATGGACTCGAAGCTATTCAAGGTCGGTAACGGTATAAACAGCTACAACGACCTGGAGTACAGCAACCGTCTGCCGCATGTCGCGGCGGCTGCGCCGTTGGCCACCGACATTGATTACCCAATCGGCACGCTGTGGATTAACACCGCCAGTACGCCAGCAAAGGTACACATCCTCGTCGCGAAAAGCGCGACAGCGACTTGGCGCCAGTTCGTCCATCCAGAGGATCTAGCCAGCCTGGGCATGGGCGATATGCTGAAATTGACCTATGACACGAACGATGACGGCAAGGTAAACGCCGCCGACGAAGCGGATAAACTTGCCAACGCCGTGACCATTGGCATCATCGGCGACGCAACCGGCTCCGCCACCGGTGATCTGTCAGCTAACCTGAACATCGACCTAACCCTCGCGGACAGCGGTGTTACAGCAGGTACTTATCCCAAGGTAACAGTAGATGCAAGGGGTATCGTCACCGGCGGTTCCGACTTAAGCGTTGGCGATATTCCTGACCTGACTCTGGCGAAGATAACCGACGCTGGTTCGGCTGCCAGCAAAGACGTAGGTATCGCATCCGGCAACGTCCCGATCTTGGACGCAAGCGGTAAGCTCGCTTCGAGCGTCATGCCTGACATTTCAGGTACACACGACACCTTCTCTGTTGCAACAAAGGAAGATCTGATTACACTCACGACCGCCGATGTCGGTGACACAGGCGTTATTCCAGACGGAGAGATATATCGTTTATTCGCGGAGCCAGCAACGCTTATAACTAACTGGGTGCGCGTCTCTGCCGATCCCAACACTGTCATCAGCGTTAACAGTCAGAGCGGCCCGTCGGTCGTCCTGACATCGTCTGATATTGCAGAAAGTGGCGATAATCAGTATTACACTACTGACCGTGCCACAGCAGATGCAGTAGCAGCGATCGCAGCGGCGGTCATCGCCGACCTATCCGACGGCGACGATGTACTGATGTCAACCGACACCTACATCCTCGACGGCGGCGAGATCCTGTGACAAAAGGCTTGACAGGGCTATCTAAGATCAGGGGCGGCGCCCGTGCCGCTCTTGACGCGTCAGGGCTTGTGCCGGAACGTAGAGAGATCATCGCGTACACGGACATCCTGAGGTTCAAGGTGGGCGATGGGATTACACCTATTGCTTCGCTGCCTTACTCTGGCATCGGCCAACCTTCACCATATATACCGGGCAATCTGGTAACGTTCGATCCTTCTACCGACTCACTCATCGATACGGGTGTTTCCATAACAGATGTAACGACATACGCATAGAGGGGAGTGAGCGGGATGGCGACGAGTATATTTACCTTCACAAATAATATAACGAATAACCGTACAATATATCTTTCATTACCTACCACGAACGGTTCCACGATCGCCGTCCCGCTCACTTCGGGCACTGTCATCCCGACCAATGCGGTTATCTCAAATATTGCGCTCAGCACTACGGGCACAATGCCCGATTCGATTGACAATCCGACGAATTCATCGTTCGCATTCTTTAACGGCAGTGCCGCGATCATGCAGGGCGTACCCGTGCCGCCCCGCGCCAAACCAGCGGTAACTGTGGCTATATCAAGCAGCTATTACACCGTCTGGCGTGGCGTATCTACCCTGTCGCTACAGTTCAGGCAGACTACCGCGCCGCGATCAAGCACGCTCGCGTTGTTCCAGAAATCATCCAGCACGGTTGCCTTCGTCGTGTCATTCACGATTACATGGACGCAGCCGACCACAGCGGTTGGTGCGCCGACCAGCGTTGCGTTATCGCAGAGCTTGGCCGAAACAGTGCCCAGCTTATCTTGGAATGGCGCTGTGTCGGGTTCGAGCAATACTATCACGGCGTATCGGATTGAGTACGCGGACTCCGCTGACGGATCAACATGGGGCGCTTGGTCGTTCCTGCAACAGGTAGCGACAACCGCGACAAGCGGAACGATTACGGTGGCGCTTCCAACAATACGCGGTTACTATAGGAAGAATCGTGTTAGGACGGAAGGCAGCGCGGGCGCCAGCTACTACAGCGGATGGGTTGAGTCATCGTCCGTGCGTTACAATCAATTGCCGTTGCCTCCGACGGGCGTCACGATGTCCGCGACCATCCAAGAGCTAACGATTTCGTGGAGTGGCGGGAGTGACCCCGATAACAATCTCGCCGGAACCTCCATCAAGGTTCTGCTTGGAGCAACGCAGGAATGGTTTGATGTCGGTACACTTACAGGTTCTAGTATTGTGATAGCGATCCCAGATGGATTCCCTTCACAAACGCTGATGGCTCGGCTGTGGTCGGTGGATGCGTTCGGCGCTATATCCAGCACGTACCTTGATTCGGTACCGATACTCTATCAGGTTGGATCGCCACCCAGCGTGCCAATTGTAACCCTACCTTCCTCCAATGCGATCACGCACAACGCAAGGCCACGATTGTTGGTACAGATGGGTGAAGGTGATACGGATGCATCGATCATCGCAGATGGATGGACACCCAGCCGTGCAGCTCCGATTATTCCGGAAGCGAACGTTGTGCTTCAACTCACGCAGCCGCTAGAGTCAGGTGAAACAGTATCCGCATCCATCGCCGCCGTAAACGACTTTGGTCAGAGCGAAACTGTATCACGCACCATTCTATATGAACCGTTGATCTGGACAGATGAAACCTTGGTACCCAATGTCACGCTGATCAAAGCGATCCACATGAACGAATTGCGAGCCGCCTTCGGCACCGCGCGTGCGTACTATGGTTTGCCGTCGTTCGTTTGGTTTCAATCAATAGTTTCAAAGGTTACCTTAAAGAATCATTGGCCAACACATGTCGCCGAGCTTTGTTCCGCGATCGAAGAGGTCATTCAGGTGATCAACGTCTACGACGTTGATTCGACAGCAAATGATGTTCTCCTGCCTGTCTGGATAAATTCTTTTGGTCAGCGACCGAGCGTAAATGCGGTGAATCAGTTACGCGCTGTGGTGTGTGAACTATAAAAAACCCAGGCGCGACAACGCTTTTCTGTGCACCACCCCGGGGGGAGTCCTAATCTCTACAAACGACAGCATTCGACAACGGCTCGGCCTCACGTGCGAGAATTCGCGTTTTCATAGCTTTTATTTTATCATAATATATTCGCGGAAAAGTTAGGCTACACAATGGTTTTCAGCTGTTTCAGGCGTTCTATGAAAGCTCAAAATGTATGAAACAAATCATAGGAAGGAGGCGAAAGATATGCCTCGTGGCGGAGCGCGTCAGAATTCAGGACGCAAAAAGAAACCTCTCGCAGATAAGCTGCTGGAAGGAAACCCCGGTCATCGCGCCATACAAACCATCCAGTTTGACGGCATACCGCTCGAGTCGGAGCTGCAAGCCCCGTCCTTCCTGAGCCTCGCTTCAAAGGAGACTGCCGATAATTTCCCTACAGCCGCTGACCTTTTCAACGATTTGACAACATGGCTGCAAGGAACCGGTTGCCTGCAGCTGATCAGCCCGACGCTCATTGAGGATTTCTGCTTGAACCGCCGCGCTTATTTCGAGTGCGAGTATATGAACAAACGCCTCGGACGCATTGCAGGCGGACGGCGCTCTCCGTATGTGGATATGGCGGCTCTGTATGCTGGGCTGATGCGAACGGCATGGGATCGGATGTGGAGCATCATATCTCAAAACAGCGAGAAGTCGTATAACAGTCATTCTTCATCCGGTATAGATATTATGGAGCAGCTGCTTTCAAGAAGGGATTAATAATGTTAGAAATAATCATGCTGTCACTTGCTGGTATAAAGCCGAATCCGAACAATGCCAAGGAACATCCGCCGGAGCAGATTGAACAGATTGTGCGCTCCATCGACGCCTTCGGTATGAACGATCCAATAGCTGTGGACGAGAACAATGTTATCATCGAAGGACACGGACGGCTGCTCGCTCTGCAAAAGATGAACGCCGAGAACGCACCGTGCATCCGGCTGTCTCATCTGTCTGAAGAGCAGAAGCGCGCGTATATCCTCGCTCACAACAAGCTGACGCTGAACACTGGGTTTGATATCGACGTCTTAAAGGGCGAGTTCGATTTCCTTAACTCAGCGGAATTCGATGTGACGCTTTCAGGATTCACACAGGATGAGCTGGACGCGATGTTCAAGACTGAAGCTGATGTAGTTGAGGATGACTTCGACCTCACCAAAGCCTTGGAGGAAGCGGCGTTCGTACAGCGCGGTGATATCTGGACGGTCGGTCGACACCGAGTTATGTGCGGCGATGCGACGGACGCAGGTGATGTTGCTCGGCTCATGGATGCTCGCAAGGCTAATCTCGTACTGACCGATCCGCCTTATGGTGTAAAATTCCAAAGCTCCAGTGGTTTATCCATAAAAAATGATGCGCTCAAGCCTGATGAGTTTTACGCATTCCTGCTTGCGTCATTCAAGAACATGGCTGACCATCTGGAGCCAGGTGGATCGGCGTATGTGTTCCACGCAGATACGGAAGGTTTGAACTTCCGGAAATCGTTCGTCGACGCTGGTTTCCACCTATCTGGTGTGTGCATCTGGGCAAAGGACAGCTTCGTGCTGGGCCGCTCCCCGTACCAATGGCAGCATGAACCCATCCTTTATGGCTGGATAAGTAATGGCAAACACAGTTGGTACGCCGGACGGTCAGAGAAGACGATCTGGAACTTCAACAAACCCAAACGCAATGAGGATCACCCCACGAGCAAACCCATCGACCTACTGGCGTATCCGATCCAAAACAGCAGCCAAGCGAACGGGATTGTGCTGGACACCTTTGGCGGATCGGGTTCGACCCTGCTCGCTTGTGAACAGACTGACCGTATCTGCTGCATGATGGAATTGGATGAGAAGTACACGTCCGTAATACTCCGCCGGTTTGTTGCATTCGCTGGCAATTCCGATAATGTATATGTCGAACGTGATGGTAAGCAGATCCCGTATGCTGATCTTGTGAAGGATGTCGTGCGGAGAGAGGCGGGACGGTGAAGCTGTTGACAATGGGCAGCCTGTTCTCAGGCGCAGGCGGATGGGAACTAGGCGCGATGTTAAACGGCATCCGCCCTGTATGGAGCTCCGAGATCGAATTGCTCCCTTTACGAGTAACGACAAAGCGCTTTCCATGGGTGGCGCGCTTGGGCGATATCAATACGATTGACGGCAGGAAAGTTGAACCGGTAGATATAATAACTCTGTCCAGTCCGTGCCAGGATGTCTCGGTCGCGAACTCAGACAGATCGGGCATACACGGAAAACGCTCCGGTCTGTTCTTTGAGGCAATCCGAGTCATTAAGGAGATGCGCAATGCAACCAGCAATAAATATCCAAGATACATTTGCTTCGAGCAAGTTCCAGGCGCGTTCAGCGCGGACGGCAGAAACGCCTTCAGAGAGATGCTCGAAGCCATCGTCCAAATCGTCGAGCCGGAAGCCGCTGTGCCTCCGTGTGACAAAGGCGGCTGGCCAACCGCCGACCTATTGCTGGGGAACGGATGGAGCCTGGCTTACAGAGTTCTCGATGCGAAATGGTATCTGCCCCAGCGCAGGTCACGCATCTACGCTGTCTGCAGTTTTACTAACGAACGTGCCTGCGACGTATTATTTGAGCGCGAAGGCGTGTGCCGGGATATTACGCCGCTCAGCGGAGCGTGGGAAGGTTCTGCCGGAGATCCTTCAGACTGCACTGGAACGGCAGTCAGCTGGGGTTTTGAACCCGGCGCCTGCTCAAGGATAGGCGGTCATTTCTGGAAAGAGCGTACCGGCTGCCTTCGCGCGGACACCGGTGATAATCAAGTCGCCGCCATACAGTACAATCCAACCGCGAGCAGGATCAAGTTCGAAACAGACGGGCTTGTGCAAACTTTGACAAGCAGAGCCGGGACCGGAGGAAACTCAACCGCGCTGGCATTATCGATCGCTGGGAACATCATCGACCGCTCATCAAAAAACGGCGGGAATGGTCTTGGCGTTAGCGAAGAGATATGCTATACGCTTGATGCGACAGTGACTCATGGTGTTGCCCATTCGCTTACAATGGGTGGTTTTACAGAAACTCACGAAGAACAAGCCGCGACGCTTATGGCAAGAGACTTCAAGTCCCCGCAAGCTGTGAACCAATCGGACTATATAATCAGGAGGCTCCTGCCGCAAGAGTACGGGCGTCTACAAGGCTACAGTGATGACTGGTGCAAAGGATTGGAAACGCCTGAACCGACCGAGGAACAGATTACCTGGTGGGCGGAGGCGTTTGAGACGTACCGCAAAATTACAGGAACGTCGTCCAGACCGAAAAGCCGGAAACAGATAATCAAATGGCTGAGAAACCCGTATACGGATAGCGCCGCGTATAAAATGTACGGCAATTCGATCTGTGTCCCATGTGTTTGTTTCGTTCTAAGCGGGATCGTGGATCAAGTGGAACATGAAGTAAAACCCACGTCCTAATATACTATCGGAGGTACTACATGATCAGACAAAAGACACTCCGCTACCTGTTCCTGCTTCCCATCGTCACAATGATAGCGTTTTGCGCAGTGTTCGGCAGTTTGCTCCAAGCAAGCGACAAAGCTATACTAGCAGAAAAGCGCATGGAAAAGAAACTGAGTCTGGATCTGGTTTGCGAGCAGATCGACATCTTCGTTGATCTGGATCAGGATTGGCAGCCGTCGTATCAGTTCTATGAGGATTCACTTTCATTGAGCATGGATATCCTCGATTCAATGGATATGACTTTCGCGGCGTTATACAATGAGGATTTGATATATATACCATCATTTACAGTAAGACAGAAAACGCCTCTGTTTCAACCAGAGCTTTATCCTGAATTCATAAATGCGGTACATCATAATGAGCGCGGTGAGATCATGTTGATTAACGAGGTCGATTCCATAGCCGCGCGGGATGTATATGTATATTACCGCTGGGTACCGACAGATAAAACGCTGGAAGGCAGGTTCCTAACGGTTGTGGCTATATCCAGCAGGAGCGTGCGCTCACGGGTATCAAACGGCTTGGTCGCCTGGATCATCGGATTGATACTTATTACGACCGCGCTTAACTTCGCGCTGGTCGCGATGCTGTGTAAACTCGGCGATGTATATGAAAACCGCGCGTCAGGAGATAAGTGGCGGAAGGGGTGAACCATGCGTAATGGTCTAACGATACTATCACACACACTGCTAGCCGCGCTAGGCGCGTTGGCACGGCAGTTAAACCTAAAAGATACTCAATCCATGAAAGTTATACAGTTTCTAAGCGGCTGCTTGATCGCTATGTTCGCGGGTGCGATGGTTTACTTCCTCGCGGCGTACCTAAAACTTGAGAGCAATCTGTCGTTTGCGCTGGCGGGGATCAGCGGCTGGGTTGGCCCGCAGATATTGGATTCCATTGCAAGGATTGTAAAGAAGGCAGCCGGATTAGGTAAGGATGATAAGGATAACGAGACTCCGTAATGAAAGGAAAAATTCCTATGAATCTAACACCATTAATATGTATAGTCGCATCGGTTGTAATGCTCACGCTTACAGGTTTCCTGCTCCCGTTGATCCGGCGCAAGCTGACCGCCGAACAGCATAAGGACTTCGATAGAATTTTAGACATACTTATCCAAGCCGCCGAGCAGATGTATGGTTCCGGCTTAGGCTCGGTGAAACTTGAGTCTGTGAAAAGCTGGCTCATTGAACGCGGGTACGAGATTGATATCGAAGCGATCGAGGCTGCGGTGCGCCGCTTGCATGCGGATGGATACTCGATCTGAAAGAAATTATGATATGCATGCATAAACGTATTGACTTTATCGAGTCCGTGAGTGATATATGGTATAGTACAATAACATATAGAGAGGAGCAACATTCATGGACAAGAAATATAATGTCGCCGGCGAGCGCCGCAAGCAGTTAGTTCAGGCGTGCAGTGAGATTCTGAATATCCCTGCCGTTTACAAGGGAATGCCGACCGCAGCATTTGATGTAGGCGCTTTCAGCATCAGCAAGGAAGGTACGTTATCGTATGACAACCAGACGGACAATGCTCTGGTCGAGAAACTCATAACAGGACTGACCGAGCGCGGGTTCGAGTACGAGACCGATGATTTCCTTACTATTGAAATGCCTATTGATGGTTTTTCCGAAGAGTCCATAACCAACTTGGAGAAACTGATCGCGAGCAAAGCGACGCTCATCAAGAAAGCTGTTGGCACTGATACTGTGGAGGTCACCCGCACCTCGACGACACTGCGGTTTCCTTGGTTCAAGTCAACCAGCGCCAGCGATGAGGTCAAGGCTTACGCGACATTCATCGGAAGGCTGTGCGCTCTGGCGAAAATCCAGAAACGCGTTACCGCTACTGAACATCCAATCCTCTCAGAAAAATACTCATTCAGGTGCTTCCTGATTCGCCTTGGTATGTCGGGCAACGATTACCGGTTGTCAAGAAAGATCCTCACTCGAAATCTCACGGGTTCCAGCGCGTGGAAGAACGGCCCTCCGGCAAAAGGCGACCATGTTGAAACTAAAGCGACGTCCTCGCGCGGGGAAAGAGATCGAGCGCCTCGAACGCCAATCGAACATCGACGCCGTGCTTAACGCGCCGACATCCGCGCCGATCATGAACGCGCCTGTACATGCGCTGGACATGAAAACTGGACGCGCCTCCGATGCGTATCATCGTGACTTCTTCGCCGCCATGCGCGGTAAGCCTGTGACAAACGTCTTGCAGGAAGCGGTGCCTCAGGAAGGCGGTTACCTGGTTCCGCTGGAGTTTGAGCACACAATCGTCAAGGGTCTGGAGGAATTCAATGTAATCCGTAAACTGTGCAAGCAGATTACTACGAGCACAGAGCGCAAGATTCCGGTGGCCGCCTCAACCTCGGTCGCTACGTGGGTTGCGGAGAATGGCGCGATACCTGAAAGCAGCCTGACCTTCGATCAGAAGTACATCGACGCTTGGAAGCTGACCGACCTGTTGAAGATCAGCGTCGAGCTGCTCCAAGACAGTGCGTTCAATTTGGAATCGTACATCGCCGCCGAATTTGCTCGCGCGTTCGGCGTGGCCGAAGAAGAAACCTTCTGTATTGGAACGGGCGCGGGACAGCCCACGGGGATCTTCACGGCCAACGGCGGCGAGGTCGGCGCTTCGACGGCGGCTCCCGCAGCGCTTACCGCCGACGATATTATTTCGTTGGTGTATTCGCTCAAATCGCCGTATCGCAGCAAAGCGGCGTTTTTGTTGAACGACACAACCATCTCGGCATTGCGTAAGCTGAAGGATGCCAACGCGAACTTCCTCTGGCAGCCGTCGCTCACTCAGGGCCAGCCGGATCGCTTGTTCGGGTACCCGCTCTACACAACGCCTTTCGCGCCGAGCATCGCAGCAGGCGCTCTTACTGTGGCATTCGGCGACTTTTCGTCATACTGGGTAGCCGATCGCATGGGACGCACACTACAGCGTCTGAATGAACTGTACGCCGGAAACGCACAGATCGGGTTTATCGCTATGCAGCGCGTCGACGGTAAGGTCATTCTCGCGGAGGGCATCAAGCTGCTCAAGATGGCGGCTTAAGGAAAGAGGCGGCGGCATGGATTGGTTAACGGAACTACTCCCGAAGGTTAAACTCAACCTTATCCTTTCGCACGATGCTGATGACGCGCTGCTCCAAACTTTAATCGCATCGGCGATCGCATATGCGCAGTCATTCCAACATCTGCCAGATGATCACTACACGAGCCACGCTATGCCGCCGACCACCGAGCATGCCATCATCATTCTATCGACCTTCTTCTTTGAAAGTCGAGACGGCTCAACCGCAGGGTTCTTTGGCGACAACGTCCAAGCAAGCCAGCAGGTATGGAACACGGTCAACAGCCTGCTGCGCTTGGACAGGGTATGGTGCGTATAGAAAATATATCATTAGCGAAAGGGTGTTGTCCACCATGAGTTTTGGGAAAATGACCGAGCAGATCGATATTATTCAACCCATAACCATTACCGATCCGGAAGGGTTCGGTCATCAGCAGGACAACATCCTATTCAGCGCCTGCGCCTATAAAGAGGAAAAGCATGGCACAGAAAAATGGGCTAACCTATCCACGTTCAGCACAGCGTCTGCAATGTTTCGTATGCGTAAACCGCCTGTGATTATTGTAACATCGCAAATGGTATCTCAAGCCATGCCATCGAACCAAACTTGTTCATCTCAGTGACCTGGAGATAGTAACTGCGTACAATGCTGAACTAAGAGGGATCTGCGGATACTATAGTTTAGCCGTGGACTATGCGCATCT
>BNUH01000053.1 GCA_025997215.1 Clostridia bacterium | reverse complement strand
TGGGCCGGGTTCGGCGCGGCGTTCGGACCGCTGGTGTTGTTCAGTCTGTTCTGGAAGCGCACGAACCGTATGGGCGCGATAGCGGGACTGTTGGGCGGCGCGGCGATGGTGTTTTTCTGGAAGTTCGTGTTGAAACCGATGGGCGGCGTGCTGGGCGTATATGAGCTGCTGCCCGCGTTCATATTCTCGTCGCTGCTGATCGTGCTGGTGTCGCTGTTGACTGCCAAGCCATCCAATGAGATAGAACGCGAGTTCGACGAAGCGAAACGGCAATCGAAATTGGCTTTGCAATAATCGCAAGGCGCTAAAAAGCGGAGGAAGGCTTACCTTCCTCCGCTTACCTATACTTTCATAATCCCGTCTTAGAACTTCGGCACCACGTCGCCCTCGTATGTCTCCTGGATGAAGGCGCGAACCTCGTCGCTGTTGAGGATCTCGGCCAGTTTGAGTAGCGCCTCGTTATCCTCGGAGCCTTCCTTGATGACCAGCGCGTTGGCGTAGGTGTCTGCCGCCAGCGAGTCCTTGGCTTCATAGGCCAGCGCGTCCTTGCCTACGTGCAGCCCGGCCTCCAGCGCGTAGTTGCCGTTGAGCGTCACGATGTCGAAGTCCGGCAGCGCGCGCGGAATCTGCGCGGCTTCCAGTTCAACAATATTCAGATTCTTGGGATTCTCAAGGATGTCCTTCACCGTGACGGTCAGCCCGGCGTCGTCCGGCAGCTTGATCAGGCCTTCCTGCTGCAGGAGCAGCAGCGCGCGGGCTTCGTTGGTCGGGTCGTTGGGTACGGCCACGTCCGCACCGTCGGGCAGGTCAGCCAGCGATTTTACGCGCGCGGGATAGATGCCGAACGGCTCGTAGTGCACGTCCACTATCGCCACCAAGTGACCGCCATTGGTCTCGTTAAAGACGTTCAGGTACGGGCGGTGCTGGAAGAAATTGGCATCCAGGTCGCCACTCTCCAGCGCCAGGTTGGGCAGCACGTAGTCTGTGAATTCCTGCACAACCAGCTCGACACCCTGCTCCTTTAGCAGCGGCGCCACGAAATTCAGTATCTCGGCATGCGGCACGGCTGTTGCGCCGACGGTAATCTTCGCGTCGTCAGCCAGCGCCGGGGTCAAACCCAGCAGCAGTACTAAGCCCAGCGCGAGCGCTATGAGTTTACGGTTCATGGATACACCCTCCTTGAATTACTCTTAATTCCCACCTGAAAACAGTGTAACATAATCTGCGGCTTTTGTCAAGTCCTACCTCAACTTCCAGGCCAAGTCAGCGGCGAATAAATCCTTTTTCAGCGATTCATACGAAATGCCATCGCCGATTCTGACAAATTCCACCCCCATTATCTCGGCCCAATCCTCCAGCATGGACGCGTCCGCGTCGTAGCTGAATACCGTGTGATGCGCGCCGCCCGCGAGTATCCAGCACTTCGCAGCCTCGGCGAAGCTGGGCAGCGACCGCCACATCACGCGCGCGACGGGCAGATTCGGCATGGAGTATATGGGTTTAACGGCCTCGACCTCCTGCACTATGAGGCGCAGCCGCGCGCCCATATCCACCAGCGACGCGGCGACGGCCTTGCCGGGCTTACCCTCAAAGACCAACCGCGCGGGCGGTTTGCGGCCGCCGATGCCCAGCGCGTGAACCTCGACGCGCGGCTTATCCGCCGCCAGCGTCGGGCAGACCTCCAGCATGTGCGCGCCCAGCGAGAGTTCATTGCCGGGCGTCAGGTCGTACGTGTAATCCTCCATGAAGCTCGTTCCGCCGGACAGCCCCGCCGTCATTGCCTTGACTATGGCCACCATCGCGGCGGTTTTCCAGTCGCCCTCGCCGCCGTAACCGTAACCCTGCGCCATCAAATCCTGCGAAGCCAAGCCGGGCAGCTGCTCCATGCCGTGTAAATCCTCAAACGTGTTGGAATAAGCCGCCGCGCGCTCCGCTTCCAGCAGTCGGCGTATGGCGATCTCTTCCTTCGCCTGATAACGAATTTCAGGAATGTTTAACGACGTCGCACTGTAATGTTTAGCATACTCGTCCAATTGTGCATCGATATCCGCCTCTTTAACCCGCGCCATCCCCTCGACCAAATCGCCGACGGGCCAGGTATTCACCTGCCAGCCCAGCTGAATCTGCGTCTGCACCTTGTCGCCTTCGGTGACAGCGACCTGCCGCATATTATCGCCGAACCGCACAACCTTCAGATTTCGGCTGAACGCCGCACCGACTGCCGCGCGCATCCACGACGCCAACTGCCGCAGCACCGCCTCGTCCTGCCAATACCCCACGACAATCTTGCGCGGCAGCCGCATCCGCGCGCCGATGAACCCATGCTCCCGATCCCCGTGCGCCGACTGATTCAGGTTCATGAAGTCCATGTCGATCTCTTGGTCGGGTATGTTCCGGTTGAACTGGGTGTGCAGATGGCAGTATGGTTTGTTAAGAATGGACAATCCCGCTATCCACATTTTGGATGGGGAAAACGTATGCATCCATGTAACCACACCCGCACATGAATCGTCGTTATTCGCCTCGCGAATGATCGAGAGTATCTGTTCGGGCGTGGTCAGCACGGGCTTGAACACCACCGAACAGGGCAGTGTGCCGGATTTGTTGAACCCTTCGACCATTGCCGCCGCGTGCGTATCCACCTGCCGCAGCGTCTCCTCGCCGTACAGATGCTGCGAACCCACTAGGAACCAGAATTGATAATCCTTTAGACCGTTCATTCAATCCCTCCGTATAAAACTTACAAAACAACCTGTATAAAGTAACTTTAACGTCCAGTCGTCAAGGGTAGGGTGGAGATTTTCCCGCTGCCACGCCGGAGAGATCCACAAATGATGAGCGGGAAAATACTACCCGACCTTGACGACGGGTTGGCTAACCCCAACAATGGGAACAGGGGTTGTTATATCCACAGATATAACAAGCCCTTGATTGAACCGCACCCCGAACTCAACCCCGGCTTTCCTTCTTGATATTCTTGAGCCGTTTCATGACGTCGTTCGCGCCCCGGCCAAAGTAATCGTGCAGAATCTTGTACTCCGCGTACAACTTGTCATAAGTTTCAACGTTCGTTTGAATCGGTTCGTACGCGTCGTCGAGCAGTTTCCCCATCTTATCCGACGCATCGAAAACGCTGTCGTATCCGCCTTTTGCCGAACCCGCCGCGACCGCGCCGAATATCGCGCTGCCCAATGCCGGACCTTGCGAACTGCCCGCTATGCGAATGGGCATATTCAGCACGTCCGCGTAGATCTGCATCATCATGGGATTCTTTAACGCGATGCCGCCGGACGCGATGAACGACTCGACAGCCACACCCGATTCGCGGAAGGATTCGACAATGACGCGCGTGCCGTATGCCGTCGCCTCGATCAGCGCGCGGTACATCTCCTCGGGTTTTGTGGCGAGCGTCATGCCGATCATCAGGCCTGTCAGATCGACGTCCACGAGGACGGAGCGGTTCCCATTCCACCAATCCAGCGCGACGAGGCCGCTCTCGCCGACCGCGAGTTTTTCAGCCTTCTCGGTCAATAATGTGTGCAGGCTGATCCCGCGAGCCTTCGCTTCATCCGAATACTCCGCCGGAACGCAATGTTCGACAAACCACGCGAAATGATCGCCGACGCAGCTCTGCCCCGCTTCAAACCCAAAGTATCCCGGATACACGCCATCCTCGACCACGCCGCACATGCCGGGCACGGTCATTTCCTCGCCGCCAACGATTATATCGCAAGTGCTCGTGCCCATTATCGCCAGCATCGCGCCGGGCTGGGCTTTGGCGGCGGGCATGGTGACGTGAGCATCCACGTTGCACACTGCCACCGAAATGCCGGGATTCAGGCCGATCAGCGGTGCGCCTTTGGCATCCAGCTCGCCGGCCTTCGCGCCCATGGGCGAGATGGGGCAGTTCATCTTATCCTCGATAACATTCTCCAGGCGCGGATCGAGCGCGCGGAAGAACTCCTTCGACGGATAGCCATCGCGCTTGTTGTACAACTCCTTATACCCAGCCATGCACGCGTTGCGGGTTTGCTGCCCGGTCAGCATCCACACCACCCAATCGCCCGCCTCGATGAAGTAATCCGCCGCCGCGTAAACCTCCGGCGCTTCCTCCAATACCTGCAGTATCTTCGGGAACGCCCATTCGGATGAGACCTTCCCGCCGTAGCGCGGCAGCCACTTCTCGTTGCGCGCGGCGGCCAGCGCGTTGATCCGGTTCGCCTGGTCTTGCGCGGCGTGATGCTTCCATAGCTTGATGTACGCGTGAGGATTATCTGCCCATTCCAGCATCATGCACAGCGGCGTGGCGTCTGCCTTGACGGGCATCAAGGTGCACGCGGTAAAGTCGATGCCCAGCCCGATCACGTCGTCTGCCGAAACCCCCGCCAGTTTCAACGCCTCCGGTATGGTTGTGTACAATACTTCAATGTAATCCTGCGGATACTGCAGCGCCCAGTCAATGCCGAGCTTCTTTCCGGTGGGCAGCTTCTCATCCATCACGCCATGTCGGTAATCCATCGCGGCCGAAGCCAGCTCCTCGCCTGTCACGACGTCCACAACCAGCGCACGCCCTGACAGTGTACCAAAGTCCACGCCTATAGAATATTTCGCCATATATAACCTCCCGTATATACAACTTCTTGTCTAATGATAATACTTATTTTCAAGATTCACACTGCCATGCTAGAACCTGATCGGTACTAACCTTAACAATCCTGGCTATAGATTCGATTGGATAGACTCCCTCGGACAGCATTTCTAGAGCCGTTTCTTTCTTCGCCCTTAGCGCGCCGCGTTCTTCGCCAATCTCGATCCCTTCAGTCCTGCCAATCCCAATCCCTTCAGTCCTACCAATCTCGATTCCTTTTTTCTCCGCATTATGCAACGCTGACGCTTCATTCCGCCTGGCATCATCCCTCATCCGCTGGAGCGCGATAAATTCTGGAGAGACAGTTACTCTGCGATAGGCTTCTATTGCTTGTGTCATTTCGGGCACCTCCAATTCCTCAATCTTTTTCAGTTCCTCATCAGTTGTCGCATCAAATAGATGCAGCCATAACTCCCGCTTATCATCCGCCGTTACTACATCAGGAAGTTTACACAACTCACAAATGTGTATGTCCAATACATCGGATAACCACTCATGACGGCTGTCTTCACTGACATGAAATCTCGAATAGTATTCCTTACAGGTGAACATTTTGAACGCTACAATACTGATAATTATTGTTTGCGGCAGGTCTATGTAATGCCCGCCTTCATGCAGAGCAGATGTAAACTCACGTCCCCAGTAGAACATCAAACGTTTTTCAAAATCACCTTCGTCATGAACTTGTATCTCTAAGTTGATATGCATGCCATTGACTAGCATATTGATGTCTATCCGGCAGAATTTGTCACCAACTATCTCAGGTGGAATTTCTGGGTTTGTAATCAAGAGTTCGGTTATACTCTCAAATGGGATGAACAACATAACCGAAACAAGACGTTTCAGTAAATCGGGATGATCAACGAACAGCTTCTTGAACAGTACGTCGTTCTTGAAGTTATAGGTCAGCTTTGCCACCGTATGCCTCCATCCGTAACGCACCCGATTATCCGACCACTCCTATTCTAACACAATCGCCTTGGCTATTCAATCTCAATTATCCTCTGCGCAACTGTTTGTCCGAAATCGGTAAAACGCATTGCGTCCGTCGGCGGATGGGTGTAAAATACTTAGCGTGGCTAGATTGAATCTAACCGAATACACAGGAGGAACTTATGGCAGACTTACACGGCACCCAGACCTGGGATAACCTGATGTCGGCGTTCGCTGGCGAGTCGCAGGCGTACACCAAGTACGGCTATTACGCGAACCAGGCCAAGAAGGATGGACTCGTCCAGATCAGCGACATATTCACCGAGACGGCCAACAATGAGAAGGAGCACGCGGAACTGTGGTTCAAAGCCCTGCATGGCGGCAGCGTGCCTAAGACCGATGTGAACCTGCTGGATGCCGCAGCCGGCGAGCACTATGAGTGGACGGATATGTACGCGGGTTTCGCGCAGACCGCGCGCGACGAAGGGTTTGACGACATAGCCACGCAGATGGACGGTGTCGCCGCGATCGAGAAGCGCCATGAGGAACGTTACCTGAAGCTGTCCGACAACATCAAGCAGGGCATAGTATTCCATCGCGACGAACCGCAATATTGGATCTGCGCCAACTGCGGCCACATCCATTACGGCACGGACGCGCCTGTCGTCTGCCCGGTGTGCAAGCATCCGCAGGCGTATTTTCAGATCAACGGCGAGAATTATTAATGGGCCGAATCGTCATCCTCGATACCACCCTGCGCGACGGCGCTCAATCCGAAGGCGTGAGTTTCACACCGGAGGATAAGGCGCGCATCGCGCAGGAATTGGATCGCTTGGGCGTGGATATTGTCGAAGGTGGCAATCCCTCGGCCAATCCAAAGGACGCGGCGTTCTTTAACAACCCGCCGACACTAAGCCATGCGAAGCTGGCGGCGTTCGGTTCGACCAGGCGCGCCGATGCTGCGGTGGAATCGGACGCGGGTCTCGCCGCGCTGCTGGCCGCTAAGACCGACACGGTTGTGCTCTTCGGCAAATCAAGCCGGTTTCACGCAGAACAGATACTGCGCGTTACGCCTGAAACCAATTTGCGCATGATCGAGGATTCTGTCGCGTACCTGGTCGGACAAGGCCGGACGGTGTACTTTGACGCGGAGCATTACTTCGACGGGTATAACGAGGACGCCGATTATGCGCGCGAGACTGTGGCGGCGGCGCTGCGCGGCGGCGCGTCGGCAGTGGCATTGTGCGACACGAACGGCGGGACGCTGCCGTGGCGGATCGCAGAGGTTACGCGTGCGGCGGTGCGGGAATGGGCCGTGCCCATAGGCATCCACTGCCACAACGATGCGGGTCTGGCTGTGGCGAATTCGCTGTGCGCTGTCGAAGCTGGCGCGTCAATCGTTCACGGTACGTTTGGCGGCGTGGGTGAACGCTGCGGCAACGCGGACTTGACGGCGGTACTGCCCGCGCTGTCGTGTAAGATGGGTTATTCGACAAACTGTGACGCGAACTTGTCAACTCTCACGCGCACTGCACGGTTCATCGCCGATACCATGAATTTGGAGGTACCGTCCCGCGCGCCGTATGTTGGCGCGAGCGCGTTCGCGCACAAGGGCGGCATGCACGCCGACGGCGTTCGCAAGGATCGCCGCAGTTTTGAGCATATTGACCCGGAGTTGGTGGGGAATACCAGGCGTATGCCCGTAAGCGATCAAGCCGGACGCGCCGCGCTGCTGAGCCGATTGCTTGACATAGCGCCCGATCTCACCCACGACGACCCATATCTAATGAAGATTGTCGAGCAGATGAAGCTCAGCGAGCAGGCGGGGTATGTGTACGAAGGCGCGGAGGGTTCGTTCAGGCTGATGGCGCTAAGGCTTTTGGGGCGGGTTGCGCCGCACTTTGAGGCGTTGGATTTTCGCGTGTTCTGCGAGCAGCCGTGGGTGAGGGGTTCCGCACAAGCGTACATTAAGATTTGCGTGAACGACCGGGAGGAGATCACGGCGGCCGAAGGCGACGGGCCTGTCAACGCGCTGGACTTGGCGCTGCGTAAGGCGTTGTGCTTATTTTACCCACAGCTGGCGGATGTCAGGCTGGTGGATTTTAAGGTGCGCGTGATCGACAGCGGCGGCACGGGTTCGACGGTGCGGGTCAGCATAGAATCCACGGACGGGCGATCGGTGTGGGGCACGGTGGGGGTTTCCAGGAATATCATGGAGGCGTGCTGGCGCGCTTTGACTGACGCCATTGAGTATAAGTTATCGGGGTTGGCAGAGGAAACGCATTAACGATTCGCGGTAAAAAGTAGGTCCAGGGGGAACCCCTGGTCAGGGGTTGAGGGGCTGAAAGCCCCTCATGGGGTCCGGGGCAAAGCCCCGAAACCTCGTCGGGTCCGGGGCAACGCCCCGAAAGCTCTCGTAAGGAAGGGGTCAATATGGAGACAGACGCTTCACGAAGTCGATTCCGGCTCCCCAGGCTCCCTCACTGGCGTGAAATCAGGTTCCGAAAACCGCAGGGGATGCTGGCGCGGATATTCGAGCGGCTAAAACCGTATCACAAGCGGATCGCGCTGGGGCTGGTAATGATCCTGTTCGGTCAGCTGATGAGACTGTTATTCCCGTTGATCACGCGTGAAGTGGTCAACAATGTCATACCGAATCGCGACTTCGGACTCATGTGGAAGCTGGGCGGGCTGCTGATGGGTCTGACGCTGATTCGGTTATTCTTGTTGTACCATAGGGGCATGCTGTTTGAGCGCGTGTCGCAGGATGCCCTGTACCAACTGCGTACGGACCTGTATGCCAAGCTCCAGGCGCAGAGCCACGCGTTCTACGACACGCACCGGATTGGCGAGATCATGTCGCGGCTGACGGGGGATCTGGAGGGAGTGCGCAACTTCATCATGAATTTCTGCCTGACGATGTGCGAACAGGCGTTCGTATTCATCGGCGCGCTGATATTCATGGGCTCGATCAGTTGGCTGCTCACGGGCGTGACGCTGGCTACGGCGGTGCCGCTGGCCGTATTCGCATGGTTCTTTAATAAGAAGATTCGCCCGGCGCACGCGGCGGTTCGCGAGCAGAACGCCGTGCTCAATACCCGCGCGCAGGAGAATATCGCCGGGGTACGCGTGGTCAAGGCCTTCGCGCGTGAACCGTATGAAAGCGAACAGTTCGAGAAGGATAACCAAAAAGTCCGCAACCTGCACATGACCGCGACGTACATCTGGTCCAACTTCAACCCGATCATGGATTTCTTGAGCAACCTGGCCGTGCCGATGATGCTGTTGGTCGGCGGATTGCTCGTGCAGCGCGGTACGCTGGATCTCGGCTCGCTGATCGCGGCGACGGGCTACGTGTGGGTGCTGGTGAATCCGCTGCGAATGCTGGCGAACTTCGTCAACGTATTCGCGCAAGGACTGTCCTCGGCGGAGAAGCTGTTCTACTACCTGGACCTGGGCACGATCGTCAAGAATCAGGAGCAGGTGGTGGAACCCGTGAAGCGCGAAGGCCATGTGAAACTGGAGAACGTCACGTTCGCGTACGGCGATAACGTCGTGCTGCGGGACGTGACTACGGAAGCCCAGCCCGGCGAGACCGTCGCCATCATGGGCGCGACGGGCAGCGGCAAGACCACGCTGGTCTACTTGCTGGCGCGGTTTTACGACATCCGCTCGGGCAAAGTGCTGGTGGATGGTGTGGATGTGCGCGAGCAATCGCTGCAAAGTCTGCGGAAATCGATAGGATTCGTCATGCAGGATACGTTCCTGTTCTCCGATTCGATCAGCGAGAATGTCGCCTTCGGTCGGCCTGGATTGGATTTGGACGCCGTTAAGTCCGCGGCCGAAATCGCGCAGGCTTATGGATTCATTGAGAAGCTGCCCCAAGGCTGGGAGACCGTCGTGGGTGAGCGCGGTCTGGGATTGTCCGGCGGTCAGAAGCAGCGCGTCTCCATAGCGCGCGCGCTGGCGTATGATCCCCAGATACTCGTGCTGGACGACGCCACATCCGCCGTGGACATGGAGACCGAGGCCGACATCCAGCAGGGGTTGGCCGGGCGGGAGCGTCGGTGCACCACGTTCATCATCGCGCACAGGATATCGTCGGTCATTCACGCCGATCAGATACTGGTGCTGGATGACGGCCGTATCGTTGAACGCGGCAAGCACAAGGATTTGCTGGCGCTAAAAGGCTTATACTATCAGATGTTCATGGATCAGGTGAAGGACTTCGTCGATCTGGACAAAGTGGAAGGGGCGTGAGGACATGGCGCGCATTCGCACTATAGACGACGAAATCTTAGAGGCGCCGTTTGACAAAACCCAATTCCTGCGCCTGATACGCTACCTGTACCCCTACCGCAAGCAGATGCTGTTCGCGCTGGGGCTGATGGTCGTGTACGCCGTGCTGGGGCTGGCGGGGCCATTCTTCATGAGCCGCGCGGTGGGAGTGCTGGAAAACATCAGCCGCGACGGGTTCAACGCGCGAATGCTGGCACTTTATGTCGCAGCCATGGTCGTATGCTCGGCTATAGGCGGCGTGGTATTGCGCAAACGTGTGCGCATCACAGACCTGAACGGCCGCCGCGCGATCGCCCAGCTTCGACAGGATCTATTCGACTACATCCAAAAATTGTCGTTCAACTTCTTCGACTCGCGGTCTGCGGGCAAGATAATGGTGCGCGTCATCAACGACGTCAACTCGCTGAACGATCTATTCTCCAACGGCATCATCAACCTGCTGGTGGATTGTCTGACGCTGATACTGCTGATCGTGATCATGCTGACGGTGGATTGGCGGCTGACGTTGGTTGCGCTGTGCTCGCTGACAATACTGGCCACGCTGGTTACACTCATCAAGCGGCGTATGCGGCGCTCCTGGCAGCTGGTTCGCATGAAAACCTCGACGATGAATGGTTACCTGCACGAGTCGCTGGCGGGCATGCGCGTAACCCAATCCTTCACCCGTGAGAGCGAAAACCAATCCACCTACAACGACACCAACGACGATATCCGATCCAGCTGGATGAAGGCCGTTCGGTATAACAACCTGTTCTGGCCGGCGATTGATATCACGTCCACATTGGGTACGGTGCTGGTGTACCTGGTTGGGTTGACGCTGATGGGCGGCACGCACGGTGTCACGCTGGCGAATCTGTTGCTGATACTGTGGTATCTGGGCCGATTCTGGGATCCTATCACCAACCTATCCAACTTCTACAACTCCTTGTTGAGCGCTATGGCCTCCGTCGAGCGCATCTATGAAATCATGGATACGCCCATCGAGGTGCACGACAATGATGGCGCGGCCCAGATGCCGCCGATCACGGGCGAGGTGCGATTCGACCACGTGACATTTGGTTATGATAAGGAAACGACCGTGTTGAAGGATGTCAGCTTCACGGCGAACGCTGGCCAGACAGTCGCGCTCGTCGGACCGACAGGCGCGGGCAAGTCCACGGTGGTGAACCTCATCAGCCGATTCTACAACGCGACGGGCGGGCGGGTGCTCATCGACGGCACGGACGTACAATCCGTGACGCTATCCTCGCTGCGCTCGCAGATGTCGGTAATGATGCAGGATTCATTCATATTCTCTGGCACCATTATGGATAATATCCGCTATGGCCGGCTGGAGGCTACGGACGATGAGGTCATGGACGCGGCTAAGGCGGTGTACGCGCACGACTTCATCATGCGGATGGAGAAGGGTTACAACACGGAGGTCAATGAGCGCGGTTCGACATTATCCGCCGGACAGAAACAGCTGATCTCATTTGCGCGGGCGCTGCTGAATAATCCGCGCATACTCATCCTGGATGAGGCCACCAGCTCCATCGATACGCACACCGAGCAGCTGATCCAAAAGGCGATTGAACGGCTGTTAACAGGACGCACATGCTTTGTAATCGCACATCGGTTGTCAACGATCCGCAAGGCGGACTGCATACTCGTCGTGCAGGATGGCAAGATCGCTGAGCGCGGCACACATGAGGAACTAATTCAACTGCCGGGCGGGCATTATAGAGGATTGTGCGAGGCGCAATTCGCATTTCTTGCAGGAGCTTAAGGAATTTAAGGAGCTTTAGGAACTTAAGGAGGAAAACATGCTCACATCAGTAGTCGGTATCAACTGGGGCGACGAAGGCAAGGGCCGCACGGTGGATCTGCTGGCCGAACACGCGGATATTGTCGCGCGTTATCAGGGCGGCAACAACGCGGGGCATACCATCGTCAATGAATTTGGTAAGTTTGTACTGAATCTGGTGCCCTCCGGGGTGTTCCACGCGAACGTTGTCAATGTGCTGGGCGGCGGCATGGTCGTGGATATTGAGCACCTGTTTAATGAAGTGAATGGTCTGCGCGAGCGCGGCATCAAGATTACCTCCGATAATCTTATGATCAGCAAGCGCGCCGCCATCTGCATGCCCTGGCACCGCCATACCGACGGCCTGGAGGAGGATCGTCTGGGCGGCGCGAAGCAGGGCAGTACCCGGCGCGGCATTGGCCCGGCCTACGCCGACCGCGCCCTGCGCAAGGCGCTGCGGATGGAGGATCTGCTCGACCATGATTATCTTCGCACGCTCACCGCGCGTCTTGTCGAATGGAAGAATCTCACCGTCGCGGCGCCGTATGGGTTGCAGCCGTACACGCTGGAGGATACGCTGGCTTGGCTGCATACCTACGGCGATCCGTTCAAGGCATTCATCGTTGATGTGGATACTTACCTGGATGAAGCGGCAGAATCTGGCAAGAATATACTGCTTGAAGCGCAGCTGGGTACGCTGCGTGACCTGGATTATGGTATTTATCCTTACACAACATCCTCATCCGCGCTGGCGGCGTACGCGCCCATCGGCGCGGGGATTCCGGCGCGGCGGCTGGATCGGGTCGTCGGCGTGGTGAAGGCCTTCTCATCCAGCGTAGGCGGCGGGCCGTTCGTGGCCAAGCTGCCGGACAAGCTGGCCGACAAATTGCGCGAAGAGGGCGACGAGTACGGCGCGGCAACGGGTCGGCCACGGATGGTCGGCGGGTTTGACGTGGTGGCGACCAAGTACGGCGTGAGGATGCAGGGCGTCAGCGAGATCGTCCTGACCAAGCTGGATACGCTGGATTATTTGGAAGAGATACCCGTGTGCGTGGCATATGCGATCGACGGGCAGCGCACGGATATATTCCCGACGGGCGCGCGGCTGGAACGCGCGAAGCCCATATTCGAGACGCTCCCCGGCTGGCATACCCCGACCGGGCATTACCGCGACGAATCAGAGTTGCCCCCGAATGCCCGTAGCTATATCGAGTGGATCGAACGGCGCATCAACTGTCCCATCAAGACCGTATCAGTCGGGCCGAGCCGCGAGGCGTATGTGACCAGGGAAGGCCGTGTCCCATCAGGTGAACGCGTATGAACGGCGAAAGCATGAAAACACGTTATATATTCGTAACGGGCGGCGTGTTATCCGGTTTAGGTAAGGGCATCACGGCTGCGTCGCTGGGCCGGCTGCTGAAGATGCGCGGCCTTAAAGTGGCGTCCCAGAAGCTCGACCCGTACCTGAACGTGGATCCCGGCACGATGAACCCATTCCAGCACGGCGAGGTGTTCGTGACCGACGACGGCGCGGAGACCGACCTGGATCTGGGGCATTACGAGCGGTTCATCGACGAGGATTTGAATCAGTATTCCAACATGACCTCGGGCAAGGTCTATTGGAATGTTTTGTCGAAGGAGCGCGAAGGCAGCTACCTCGGCCAGACCGTTCAAATTATTCCGCATATTACGGACGAGATAAAGCGATTTATATTCGCGGTCGGCGAAAACGGCCGCGCGGATATTGTCATAACGGAGATCGGCGGCACGATCGGCGACATCGAAAGCTCGCCGTTCCTGGAGGCGGTGAGACAGACCGCGCAGGAGCTGGGGAGGGGCCGATGCGTATTCCTGCACGTGACGCTGGTGCCGTACGTCTCGGCGGCGGGCGAATACAAGACCAAGCCAACCCAGCACAGCGTGCATGAACTGCAGTCGCTCGGCATCACACCGGACCTCATCATCGCGCGGTGCGACAAGCCGCTGCCCTTCGAGCTGAAGCGCAAGATCGCCGAGCAGTGCGGCGTGCCGCCCCAGTGCGTCATCAGCAATGTGACCATGCCCGGGCTGTATGAAGTCCCCGGCATGCTGGAATCGCAAGGCATATCGGACCTCGTCCTGCACAAACTGGGGCTGACCTGCCCGCCGCCGAACTTTGAGGAGTGGGACGCGATGCTGCGCCGCGCGTCCAGACGCGAACACCGCATACGTATCGCGCTGGTGGGGAAGTATGTCCAACTGCACGATGCTTATCTATCGGTGGTGGAGTCACTCACGCACGCGGGTTATGAGAATGCCGCGCAGGTGGAGGTCAAGTGGATCGACGCGTCCGACCTGGAGGATGCGCCCGACGGTTGCGCCGCAACGCTCGAGGATTGCGACGGCATACTGGTGCCGGGTGGGTTCGGCAGCAGAGGCATCGAGGGCATGATTTGCGCGGCGAATTACGCGAGGGTCAATAGGGTGCCCTACTTCGGCATATGTCTCGGGCTGCAGATTGCCACGATCGAGTACGCGCGCGGCGTCCTGGGCTGGACGAGCGCCAACTCGGAGGAATTCGACCCGGACGGCGAACACAACGTTATCGCGCTGATGCCCGACCAGCAGGGCAACCTCCCCAAGGGCGGCACGATGCGCTTGGGCGCGTACCCCTGCACGCTGGTTGACGGCACCCGCGCGTGCGAATTGTACAACCAGCCTGCGATCAGCGAGCGGCATCGACATCGTTATGAAGTTAACAACAAATTCCGCCCGGAGTTGGTACAAGCCGGACTGGTCGTGTCCGGACACTCGCCCGACGAATGGCTCGTCGAGATGATAGAGCTGAAAGATCATCCGTTCTACGTGGGCGTGCAGTTCCATCCTGAATTCAAAAGCCGTCCAAACCGGGCGCATCCGATATTCAGGGGATTTATTGAGGCTGCAGTGGGGCATAGCCTCAATGCTGTCAAGCTAAGTTAAGCACTGCCTGCGGGCGGATTGCCCCAACCGCAGTTGGGGCAAGCCCGCCCGCAGGCGGCGCGCATTAACACAGTCTACTGAAAGAATAATCAAACGCGATCCGCAAATTCACCCAATTCTAACCATCCTCTCATGAACGGAATGTGAAATTCCCGTATACTATCCCAGAAGGGTTACGGAAATGAGCATGGGAGGTGAGTGAGATGGGATGCATTCTCTGGCCGTTCCACCTGGTTGCAGGGATTATCGGCTGGGTGTTCTCGCTGGTAGGCGGGCTGTTCGGGCTGATAATCGGGATTGTCTGCATAGCGCTGGCTATCGCGTTCATCGCGACGATTGTGGGTTGGTTCATCGGGGTGCCGATTGGATTATTCGGGATTGGTATGATCGGGCACGCGTTCCGGCATAGGCACGGTCATTGGCACTGGCACCGCCACTGGTAAGCGGGATAACTGTGAATCCCTAATCCTCCTGCGGCGCGGGAATAAGGCGTGGCTGCCGTTCGTTAATATAACGCAACGAAGTTTCCTTGTTAACGAATTCCCGCGCGAGCATCGGAGGTTTGTTATGCAACCTGTTTTGAATAAACCGATCCACTCGTCCATATTCAAGCCGCGCATTCGCAGCGGTGGTTTTGTTTTGTCGACGCTGGCCACGTGCGTGAAAATCCTGGCCGTGCTCATACTGGTCGCGGGCCTGGCCGGGGTCGGTGTAATCATGGGTATCGCCAAGGCTTACGTCGAAACCGCGCCTACACTGGACGTCGGCAATTTTGACGATCAGGCGCAGACCTCGTTCATCTACGATTCGCAGGGGAATCTGATCACAACGTACAAGGGTACCGAGGATCGCGTGCTTGTGAGCATCACGGAGATTCCAACGAGTTTGCAGCATGCGTTTGTCGCCGTGGAGGACGCGAGGTTTTACAGGCATACGGGCGTGGACGTCAAGCGGATACTCGGCGCGTTCGTCAGCAACCTGACCAGCAGCGCCACCCAAGGCGGTTCGACCATTACCCAGCAGCTGATCAAACAGCGCATGCTAAGCGACGAGCAATCCTATAAGCGAAAAATCCAGGAAGCATATCTGGCCATGGAGCTGGAATCCAAGTACACCAAGGATCAAATCCTGGAGTCCTACCTCAATACAATCTATCTGGGCGAGAATTATTACGGCGTCAAGACCGCCGCATACGGCTACTTCGGCAAGGATCTGAAGGATCTGACGCTGAGGGAATGCGCGATGCTCGCGGGCGTGACGCGCAGTCCATACTATTATAATCCAAGAAGGAATTTTTTCACGCGGAATACGGCCGCGTCCAACAGCATGGAGATCACTAACAACCGAACGGATTATGTACTGCGCATGATGTATGAGAATCAATTCATCACGCAGGAGGAATATCAGTCCGCCCTTAGCAAGCAGACGGCCAGCGTGCTGCAGACCGCGCCGGGCAGCGACCAAACCATATACAACTATACATATTACGTCGAGTATGCGCTGCACGATGTAGTCACCCGCATGCTGGAGGTCTACCAGTATGAGGATACCTCCGCCAACCGCAGCAGGATGGAATCCATGCTGCGCACGGGCGGCTACAGCATATACCTATGCGTCGACCCGCAGATACAAGGGATTGTGGAAAACGTGCTGGCGAACTACGATAACTACCCGCGTCTGCGCGATCCAACGGACAGGGTGTACCGCGCGCGCAACGCCGACGGCACTTACACCGAAGTACCCCAGCCGCAGGCGGCGGCGGTCGTATACGATTATCGAACAGGCGAGATCAAGGCTATCGCGGGCGGGCGGTATCCGCCGACCCAGCGGCTCACGCTCAACCGCGCGTGGGAGATGCGCATGCCCGTCGGCTCATCCATCAAGCCGCTGACCGTGTACGCCCCCGCGCTGGAGATGGGCGCGTCGCCCGCCAGCATCGTATTCAACATGCCCATACCCATTCCCGGCTGGCGGAATTCGGACGGCGACGACTCATTCCCGCAGAATTATGGCGGCGGCGGGTACAGCGGCCCTGAAACGCTGCGAAAAGCGATGCGCACATCCCATAACACGTCGGCCGCGCAAGCATTGACGAATTATGTCGGCGTTGAGAATTCGTACAGCTTCCTGCGGCTGCTGGGCGTGGACGAGCGCAACATCAATAAGGATGGCTACGGATTGGCGCTGGGTTCGTCGGGCGTCACACCCATCCAGATGGCAGTCGCGTTCGGCGCGCTCGCGAATAATGGCGTATACCTGCAGCCCACGTCGTTTTCCCGCGTCATCGACGCCGGAGGGAATGTCATCCTCGACACCCATATTTCGCAGGAGCGGCGGCAGGTGTTCCAGCCGTCCACCGCGTGGATGATCGTGGATATGCTCAAAGAGGCCGTCGCTAGCGGCACCGGAACCAACGCGAAGATCAGCGGCCAGACCGTCGGCGGCAAAACGGGCACGAACAGCGACTATAAAGGCGTATTCTTTACGGGCGTGACGGGCTGGTATTCCGGCGCGGTGTGGGTCGGGCATGACAACTATAAGGCGCTGACATCGAACGCGACAGGTGGAGATTACGCAGCACCGTTGTGGCAGGCGTTCATGAAACAGATCCACACGGCCAAGAATCTATCCAATAGGGATATAATAGATGCATCGCCAGAATCGTTGGGGTTAATAAAAGTTACAACGTGCGGCGTGTCGGGCATGCTCGCGACGGAGGCTTGCCGCGCGGATATCAATGGTTATTCAGTCGTAACGGATTATTGGAAGCAGGGGACGGAACCCACGGCGTACTGCCCGATGCATCAGAAATACAGCGTTTGCACCGAAACAGGGCTGATCGCGGGGCCGTACTGCCCAACCACCAAGACGGCGGCCGCGGTATTCATACCGTATGGGCATCCGTTATACAACTATACTCGTTCGTACAAGAGCACGATCGAGAAGTACCTGGGCCGATTCGCGACGCTGCAGATCAGCGGCGGCGCCAATGAGCGCGAGGCGGTGCTCAACGGCATGCAGTGCACGGTGCACACGGCCCCGACCCAGCAGACCATCTGGACTGTGCCCTCGGTTGAAGGCGCGGCACCGGACTCGGGCTTGGTTCGCGAGGCGCAGTCGCTGATCTCGGAGGCGTACACCAAACTGGCGTCGGTGGGCTACACCCTATCGACCGACGACTACCGCGCGTTCGCGGACGCGATCGTAACCGCCGAGCAAACCCTGTACAGCAACGGCAGCGCGGCAGCGTTACAATACGCGATGCAGAGCTTGCGCACGATGATGGCGAGGTTTGGGTTCTAGTTAACTATTATGGGAGGATACCACATGAGTCAGGAAATTATCGACAAGGCTGCGGAGATCATTGCGCAGCATTCGGTGATGGGGCGGGAGTATAACGATAACCTATATTGCGCTATAACGTTGATGGATACGGATGGTTATCCCACTTCATCTGTTATAACACCTGTTATGGCGGATGGCATCAAATGGATAACCTTCGGCACTGGGCTTGGGAGCAGCAAGGTTAAACGCATCCACGCGACAGGATCCGTCGCGAACGTGAGCTTCAGCGGCGGCGACTTTAGCATCAGTCTTTCGGGGGACGTTGAGATTATCACCGATCCTGCTGTCAAGAAGGAGATGTGGTATTCCGGCCTGGAGAATCACTTCACAGCTGCGGATGATCCTGGTTATTGTGTGCTGAAGTTTACGACGAAGCGTTATAATCTGTTCGTCGACTGGCAGTATGTTGAAGGGGTTATATAGCAAGTCTTGTAATATAATTATAGTTGTTATGCCCGTCTGCCTAGAACATCCCACGGTGTGATCATGCCTAGCAGCGGCTCATCCGGC
Source organism: Clostridia bacterium (assembly GCA_025997215.1). The sequence continues at coordinate 5 of BNUH01000053.1, read as the reverse complement.
TGGCC
>BNUH01000052.1 GCA_025997215.1 Clostridia bacterium | reverse complement strand
TAGGCGGATTGAACCTTCTGCTCTCTCATGCCCTCGCCTTTCACTCAACAACCAGTGTACAGTTGTGACCGCTTTCCCCAGTATGATATACCAGCTAAGCCGCATCAGTCAACTCATTGTTCTGGGTGGATAAGCTTTTATTACTGCGTTGACGAGAGGGTGAAAAAATGGCTAGATTGCTGGATTTCCTTGTATAGCCTCATCTCTCTCTAACCTATTTCGGGGCTTAATAAGCTAGAAAGGGATGATTGTGGCTGCAAAAGAGAGAAAATCGAGTAAAATCGATAGAGAGGCCAAAATATGAAGGATTGGAATGGCAAAATTGCAAAAAAAAGCGTGTGTATAGCGTTTATACCCATGTGTAGGGCAGCGTATAGAGTAATTAAGGGTAAAATAGGCAGAAACATGCCAAAAACAAAAACCACCTCACGACGGCAATAAGCTAAATTCGAGTAAAAATGATAGAGGTGCTAAAGTGTGAAGGCTTAAGGCGCGAAGATGCAAAAAAGAGCGTGTGTATAGTTTTTATACTCGTGTGTAGGGCGGTGTAGTATGGTTGGAATTAGTAGGACGAACAAAACATGAAGACCAAGCAAAACCAGCCAAAAACATAAAATACATAACAAGCAAAACAAAAAAAACATAACAAGCAAAATCAAGCCAAAACTAAAAATACATAACAAGCAGTACTAGGGCAAAACAAAAAAATATAATAAGCGAAATTAAACCAAAACTAAAAAATACATAACAAGCAGGACCAAACAAAACAAAATAATACATAACAAGCAAAACCAAGCCAAAAACAAAAAAGCCGCCTTGCGGCGGCTATAATGCAGGAAAGACCTCAATGCGTGGTTTACTCTTAGTGCTCCTTGGTACCTCTCTTTCATATACCACTATATGATCCACAAGACTTAATAACTCCGGTGTAACTATGGTCTGTGGTTCCGTGTATTTCTCTATGGCTCTCTGTAATTTTCCTATCTTATAGTGCCATTCTACTATTAATCTATCGCTATCCTCTATTTTATTCACCTGTTCTTCTAAACTTGCTATCTCTTCTCTTATCGGTTTACTGTATTCGTTGAATTCATCATCCGTTATTCGCTCATCAAGGTTCATGTCTACGTATTTCTTTAGCCTTTTCTTATTTGCTGTTATTTGGGCTTGGATTTCATCTTTCGTTATGTTGTTGTTTTGATAAGCTGGGGATAGATCTTTGAATAGTTGATCAAGACTAGCGTTTTCTGCTATCCATTTATTAACCTCTTCCAGTACCTTCTTATCTAGGTCTTTTCTGCTTACAGTATGAGCCGTACATGGAATATTACCGCGTTTATAACCATTGCATACATATGATCCGCCTCTTGTGCTTCGCATTGTGTGTTTTCGACCGCATGTACCACATATTATCATCCCTACATACGGATTAAAAGTAGTATTTCCCCATCGCTTCTTCGCCGATAATCTTCTATTAACGGCATCCCATAAATCCGGTGAAACAATAGCCTCGTGTGCTGCAATCACTTAAGGAATACGATATTTACGACCGTTCCTTTATCATCCGCGACAAGCGACACCGCGCTCGACTCCAAATAGCGCCTTCAGTTTTACTCCATCCGGTGTCAATCTGTTCGCACATCACTTCTCCGTTCTCATCGTAGTATACAACATTCGTAGTTCCGTCCGTAGCGGGCATATCCATCACAGCTTTATACGCCCCGATATGGACAGTACCCATTTTTCTGCGTTCCGGGTTTTGCACCGATTGTAAAGATACATCATCAAGTATTCCAACAAACCGGTAAACTATCTCTATTTCTTGCTTTTTGTATTTGCTTCTTTTAGGTCCTTCAGGTTCGTGAACAACAATTTTCTCAATGAGATCGAATAATACTTCGCGCGTCAGTTCATCAAGCGGATGAGTGTATTTTGCTATTATATTAGCAAACTCCTTGCCATTATTAACTCTTTTGTCTTCTTCATTTTGTATTGCGGATACATCGGATAACCGACGCTCTATTTGGGTACGCTCAGCTTGATACTGTGCCATTAAATCTGTAAAACTCTGGTCGTCTAGTACGCCGCTGGCGTTTTGTTCAAATACTCGCTTGATTAGATTGGTTATAACAATGCATCGATTTTGCAGCTGTTCAGCATTTGGCTTTGTTTTATCCTTCTTTTCAACACGTTTCAGGTTCGTTAAATTTGCCAATTTCCCAGAATCATTATACGCCTTAATTATCGCGTTAATGTGAGAGAGAATGGTCTTTTTCAATGCCTCTTCCAATGTTCTATGCTGAGTACAATCTCTGGCACCATAATTCAAGCTATAGTTCATCAGACTAGCATTGATGGGTTATATATAGTGTTCAATGGTCAGAGCGTTGTCAATCCCCATGCACTATTATCGACGGGAAGGCTGGGCGAACTACTAACTCAATTAGAGAGAACATTTGATTTCGTGGTGGTGGATACTCCGCCTATTGGGTTAGTGGTGGACGCGTCAGAGATTGCGAAATCGTGTGATGGTGTGGTGCTGGTGGTTACCAATAATGCAATACCGAAGAAAGAGATTGGCGATGCACTGACACAGATTGAACGGACGGGATGCCCGTTATTAGGAAGCATTATGAATAAGGTAACATTTGAGACGCACGCGGCTAAGAAACATTATTATAAGCAGTATTATAGTCATTATACAAGTGGGTATTATAAACCGGATAGTAAGCGGAACTTGAATGGTAAATAGTTTCGTGAGGCCTGAGTTTTATAATCCCATTCCTATCGAAAATATCAGAATACGTAATTTAGCTAGGGTGAATAATATTGACTCATAAGTTGATAGAAAAAGCAGATTATACTCCGAACTCACGAAGACACACCAGCAAGATATCAAGTACAGTTCTGCCTCTATACAAGTTATGTTACCTAATATTAACATCATTTTTATTTTTAGTCATTATATACAATGTATCCAATCTCCAGAATAGATTGATAATTCTTGCCATCTACACTATTAGTTTATACGTATTGATGAAACAGCATCAAGCATTCTTGCTTGGTATGCGTCGAGTATTCGATCTAGTTTTTGCTCAGAGTGCATCGATACTCATCATGGATATCGCATTCTTTATTCTAATACGAACTATGACAGATGGTAAACCTAATTTAACAAGAACAATATGGTTATTAGTAGCGCAGATTAGTTTCTCCGCTTCATGGTCGTTGGTTGGTAATAAACTGTACTTCAAAAGGGTGCCTGCTCTCCGTACCATAGTCGTTAAGAGAGATGGTGATGCCAATTTCCTGTTCAATTATTCCAAGCGACTTAATGTCATAGATACCATAAATATCAGTGATATTGACAAAGATATGAGTCAATTATTATTAGCAGAAGCAGTCTTTATACCGAATATAGAATCCAATCAAAGGAATAATATTGTTAAGTTCTGCACAGAACACGGTATCGAAGTCTTTGCTCGACCAAAGATAGGTGATATACTACTTAAAAATAGCACTTCTATCTCTGATGTTAATGAATATCCAGTATTCTACTATGAAAATGGTGGAGCACGAATCGAGTATCGGATTATCAAAAGGGCAGTGGATATTGTTCTTTCCTTGATAGCGCTAATATTTACAATACCAGCTATGGGAATAGTGGCTCTCCTGATCAAGCATGGTGATAACGGCCCAATACTATACAAACAGGTTCGGCTTACGAGGGACGAGCGACCCTTCATGATACTAAAGTTTCGTTCTATGCGAACTGATGCAGAGAAGAATGGGGTTGCAGTTTTGGCTTCTGAGAATGACTCACGAATCACTAAAGTAGGCAAGGTATTACGCCAGTATCGGCTTGACGAATTGCCTCAAATATTCAATATTCTCAAGGGGGATATGACCATTGTTGGCCCGCGTCCGGAGCGGCCAGAGATAATAAAACAGTATACTGAGGAATTACCAGAATTCAATCTAAGACTTATAGCTAAGGCGGGATTAACGGGCCATGCACAGGTCTTTGGTAGGTATAACACTGAGCCATATGAAAAGTTGCAAATGGATCTTATCTATATTGCTAATATGTCGTTATTCGAGGACATACGAATTATGTTTTATACGGTGAGGACACTGTTCAACAAAGAAGCGACGCACGGGATCATAGAAACTGACAATCAGCGAAAGACGAAGGTTGCGGCATGACGATCCTCGTCGTAGAAACTCAAGCACAATATGTTTGGAATTTCCGACGTGAGATTATTCAAGCTTTGATTTCTCAGGGAGATAAGGTAATTGTAGCAACACTTGATGACGGGTATCAAGATAAGTTGAAAGATATTGGGTGTGAGACACTGACGCTCACATTCAACCAGCATGGATTGAACCCGTTGGCTGATTTTTTTTTGGTATTTAAATTGTTAGGTATCATAAAAGAAAAAGATCCTGATACAATTCTGACATACACCACAAAGCCGAATATCTATGCTTCACTAGCAGCCCAGATAACAAGAACGCCTTACTTGGTCAATATAACAGGCATGGGAACTGCGCTTACTCATGAGGGACTGGTTCAAAATCTGATGCTGCTCATGTATCGAGTAGCTTTCGCCAAGGCTAAGGTTGTTTTCTTTCAGAATAAGATGAACAAGCAATTCTTTTTGGACATGCGACTAGTCAAGGGCAAATATGTAATGTTGCCTGGCTCTGGTGTGAATCTAGATCGTTTCTCATTACTTGAATACCCGAAGAGCGAGAAGATTGAGTTTGCATTTATATCGAGGGTCATCAAGGAGAAAGGCATTGACTTGTACCTACAAGTTGCTGAGAGATTGAAAGACCAGTGCGTATTTCACATTTGTGGCTCTTGTACAGATGAATATAGAGAACTGATTATCAAGAAGAATCAGAACGGGATCATCGTTTATCATGGTAATATAGCAAATGTTCATGCCTTCTTAACGAACATCCATTGTGTAATTCATCCGAGTTATTACCCAGAGGGCATATCAAATGTGTTGCTTGAATCTATGGCCAGTGCTAGGCCAATTATTACTACCGAAAATGTTGGGTGTTGTGAGTGCGTGCGGGAAGGTAAAAATGGCTATATCATACCTATTAAGAATGTAGATGCATTATATAATTCTGTTTTGAAGTTTTTAGCTTTATCATATTTCGAGCGAAGGTCTATGGGACTTGCAGGTCGGATGATCGCCGAAAATCGCTTTGACCGAAACGTTATAGTCAGAGACTATGTTCGAGTTATTAATGCATTAAAATGACTCTATGTAAACACTATGGAACAAATGTAATTAGTAGCGCATTTTTTGGCTTTACGATAAACAAGTTAGTACTCTAATTTGGGATTCAATATTCGGTATAAAGATGGTCTGTAAAAGAAGCTGGACTGTAACAGATAGGACATTCAAAAAATGAGATCGCTTCTGTTTGATCTTTTAAAAGCACAGCCATACCACAATACAAAGTTTCATGGTGGCGGCGAATACATTAAGACAGTTTTTCAGAATTTAACAGTAAGCATATCACCCGATATTGCTATTTCTGTTTTTTACGATAGTGATAAATACTTGGATCAGTGGGTAATTGATATCATTGAGGAAAATAGTCTAAATACATACGATATAAAGAACAATGTCGGACTAATGAACTTACTGAGAAGCGTGAAGTTTGATGTTTTTTTCTCAGGAATGCCCGACAATTATACACTAAAATATTGTCCTCGCGATCTTATGGTAATAGGGACGAAACATGGCTTAAGTAATATTGAAAAATCGAATGACCGCTGTATATTTTACTATTTCTCTCGGAAAAATATATTTTCTCTAATAATTAAAATGGCACTGCCATCACTTATAAAGAAAAGAGCGACATACAATCTACTCTTATTACTTAAACATCAGGATGTAACAATTTGTGTATCAGATCACACAAAGTATGCGATTCTTCAGAGGACTGATACAGATTTAGAGAATCTGCTCATGCTTTACTCACCTCACAAATATGTCGCTGAAAATGGCTCCAAAGTCAATACTCATTTGATAAATGGTAAATATCTCTTATTGCTGGGAGTAGATAGGTGGGAAAAGAATAGCGTACGGGCTATTATCGCATTTGAACAGCTCATTGCTAGTGAAGAGTTATTCGGTTATAAGTTTGTATTAGTAGGAAAAATACCATTCTTTTTTTCAATGATTATGAGGCATCGTGAAAGATATATCAACATTGATTATGCAGATCCAACTGATCTTGAAAATTTATATCGTAATTGCGACATATTTATTTTCCCTTCACTAAATGAAGGATTCGGATACCCTCCACTAGAAGCAATGAAGTATGGAAGGACATGTATCGTATCAGCAGTATGCTCCCTTACAGAAGTTTGTGGCGCTGTAGTTTACTATTTCAATCCTTATGATGTTGACGAGATTGCTAATCGCATTCTTCACGCAGCAAACGAAAAAATTGACCCTAGACTAATTGTAGCGCAGTATGAAAAGATAAAAAATAAACAGGAAAATGATTTAGACAAGCTGTGTGCACTATTATGGACAAAGGGAAAATTCTCATGACAATCTTCTTTTATGCTAATATTGAATACGATTCCGAAACAATCGGAATTACTAGAAAGGTTAAACGACAAGTTGATGCTCTTAAACAGCTAAAATATAATGTCTATTTGGCCGCATACAGACATAAACAAGTAGTTATAATTGATAATCAAGGTATTCCAATTGTTAGTCAAAATAAGATATTCGATAATAAGAAGATCCAATATATTATGAACAGAAGGCAATTATTAAAGCTGAGCACGTGTTTTATAAATAGTAATGTTATTAGTTTTGATTATGCCTATCTGCGTTTTCACTATTTTGATAGATCATACGTACAATTGTTGAGAGCGTTAAAGAAAAATGGTACAAAAGTGGTTATTGAGATGCACGGCTGGCCCTTACCGAAACTTACGCTAGGGCCTAAATTAATATATCGCGTGCAAAATGCGTATTATTCACGATCGGTTAAGAAGTATATTGATAAATTTGCAACAATGAGCTTGCATGAGTATATATATGGTATTAAAACAGTACGCATAGAGAATGTAGTATCCAAAGATGAAATTGTGCCAAAGAGAGATTTATCGGATCCGAATAAGCTTACCCTACTAATAGTCGCATATGAACGCATTTCACACGGCTATGATCGTATTATGCGCGGAATCGGCGAGTATTATAAAAATGGTGGCGAAAGCGAGATAGTGGTGCGTTTTGTTGGTAAACCGCTTAAATCGACAATCAGATTAGTAAAATCATTAGGTGTTTCGAAGCATGTACTTTTTTTAGGTCCATTATCTGGTAAATTGCTGGATGATCAATACGATCTGTCAGATATCGCACTCGGACACTTTGGTAATCATAGAGTTGGAAACTATTTAGGCTCTGCTATAAAGACAACGGAATATATTGCAAAAGGGATCTCGTTCATTTATGCGTGGCCTGATATTCGATTATCCGAAGATTATAAATTTGCAAAACGATTCACATTGGACGAGCGACCTATTAATATGGAAGAGGTGTTTGATTTTTTACAATATAATAGCAAATCGGTATTTAGTTAATGATATTCGTGCGCACTTAAGTTCATTTCCAACATGGGAATCACAGTTCAGAAGTATTTTAGAAAATTGAAATACACCTGGTGTATCTTTATCACAACAACAAGCTTAACAAGTGCTTTGTGCAAAGCTTTCAGTCTAAATTTTAGCCAATTTTACATACTGTCTTATATATTTACATTGATCACATTGCTTTTTACATTCACGAAGCTTAATGGGATAAATCCTGCGTTGAGCTTGGGCATATTGGTTTGTATGGTGTTGCAAGTGTACAGGTCAATATATGCTACCAAGTTGCTTATAGATGTAGATAATTATTGGACACATATTGTTAGATATTATAGTGAAAATATATATCACAATCTATACTCATCGCTAATTGGCGTATTGTTTAAAGTATATGTAATGAGCTATCTACTCGGCTTAACGCTATCTACATTGTTTATGTATCAGTCAATTGAGTTTTTTATTCGGATAGTACGATTACTGGATCCTTGTTTACTTGAAACAAATGAATTTATAATTAGCTTCTTGTTGTGCCTTTTCTACCCACAGATACTAAATGAAAGTGTAGCAATACACAGAGAGTCAATGATTATCCTTTTTAATACGCTATCAGTCTTCTATATTATTAAATGGTGGGGTAGCGGTGATAAATCACATTACATTGCTGCTCATGTTTTTGTTGTGATATCAGCCCTTTTTCATGCAGGTAGTTTATTTTTATCTATAGGTTACTTTATTATCTATCTACTATTTGAAACAGACAGAAACGGTGTAGTACTTGGCAAAAAACATTATATAACTTAGCACTATTTGTTGCAATAAGTATCATATTATATAGTATGATAAATTTTTCAAAGCTTCAAAATAGAGATTATGTCAGTATTTTGGATAATACCGTTTCACTTCGAGTAGGTAAAGGTGGTTCTGGCTATTCGGCAGGAATTCGTATTAGCAATAGTTTATTATCTCTAATAGTTAATTCAATCTTGAAGACTGTCTACTTTCTCCTTAGTCCAATGCCGTGGAGTTGGAGACATATAAATGATGTACTTGTTTTTGCTACGTCTCTAGTAATGGACTTTTGCCTAGTAAAATCATTCATAATGAAGAAACGGCATTTTAGCAACATTACACTAGCACTATTGATTTCTTTTTTTGCATTTTGTATACCTTTTTCATTGGGGGTATCAAATGCTGGAACTGCACTAAGACATAGGACAAAATTGTTTTTTATGTTTCCGCTAGCAATATCATTATTGCCAACCACAAAGATTAGAGATCTACAATATCTATGAGTCAGATTATCTCAAAAATTTCCGTACTAACTACGTGCCATAATAGATCGGAATATACGATGCGTTGTCTAAAATCATTAGCTAATGTAGCTGATGATCTTATTTTAGAGTTTACAATATATGACGATAGTTCTAACGATGGAACAGCCGAAAAAATACGCTGTCTATTGCCTAGCGCAACTATAATCAAAGGTGACGGAAACCACTATTGGAATGGTGGAATGTATGAAGTATTCAAGATTGCTCTTGTAAGATGTTCTGATTTCTATCTTTGGGTTAATGACGATGTTGTCTCCAATGATAATATAATCTCAATGATGGTTGATACATATAAATATGTTTCTTCAACAAATGTAAATACGATTATAGTCGGATATACAATAGATTTCGAAACAAACAAACTATCTTATGGTGGATTGAAGAAAGTAAAACGTTTCCCTAATTTATCATATACAAAGAAAATAGATGCTACTAAATTCTTTGCAGAGTGTGATACATTTAATGGTAACTGTGTACTTATACCAAGTTGTGTCGTACAAAAAATTGGAATTAGCGACCCTACTTTTAGACACAATAAAGGCGACATAGAATATGGCTTTCGCGCAAAAAAGTATGGTTGTCAAATTATAATGACAAATTATTCAGTAGGCTACTGCAAACGAGATCATAATCCACGTTTATATATGCAAGATACTAGTCTAAGCTTCCGTAAAAAAGTGCAAATAATGCATAGTCCTAAGCATAATCCACCGAGGGAACGTTTGTTTTTTTTCTGGCAATATAGCCGATTAACCGTTATAATTTTGTTTGTAAGACCATATGTTTCGTTGATTGTTCAGCATATTTCATCTATGAGAAGTTGTATGACTAAAAAATAAAAATGTGCCTGAATAGTCATATATTACATTATAACTTGCATGATGCTTCGCAATATAATTGTTAATAGCTATTGTCTGAGATAATAGCATCCTTAAGGAAAATTTAGCGTGGTGGAATAATGCATATAATTTTGTTATCAGGTGGTTCCGGGAAACGCTTATGGCCATTATCAACTAGCATCAGACCAAAACAATTCATTAAGCTGCTAACTTCACCAACAGGCCATTTAGAATCAATGGTTCAACGCGTTTACAGGCAAATTAGAGAGGCAGATCTATCAGACAGCATTACTATTGCGACAAATACTTCACAGGTTGCCTTACTAAGGGAGCAGGTAGGCTATAATATCGATATTGTAGAAGAGCCATTTCAAAAGGACACATTTCCGGCTATTGCGCTTTCTTGTTGCTACCTAACTCATAAACGTCATGTACCGCTAAATGAAACAGTCGCCATATTGCCGATTGATCAATACTGTGGAAGTGAATATTATCAAGTAATCAGGCTAATGAATTTTGAAGCAACAAGTGACTTCGCCGATATTATGCTTATGGGTATACAACCAGATAAACCATCTACGAAATATGGTTATATTGTACCGGAAAAAGATGTGAGTGGAATAAAAGAGGTTAAAAAATTCGTAGAAAAACCTACTGAATTTAAAGCAATAGAACTAATAAAGGAAGGTGCATTGTGGAATAGCGGCGTATTTGTTTTCAAGTTAGGATACTTAATTGATATGATGAAAATAAGCTCATATGACGAGATGTATGATAATTATGGCAGCATAGAGAAAACTAGCTTTGATTATGCAATTGTGCAACGATCGAATTCTCTTGGAGTAGTTAACTACAATGGATTTTGGGAGGATCTAGGTACTTGGAATGTGCTAACAGAACAGCTAGATAAACCTATAATAGGAAATGTTATCGTAGGAGGTGGCACTAATAACACTTCTATCATTAACGAACTAGGCATACCTATTGTCGCACTCGGAATTAGTGGACTTGTAGTTATCGCGAGTAGCGAAGGTATATTGATAACGGATAAAATGACTAGTGTTGATGTTAAATCATTGGTTGATTGAAACAGCTGTAAAATACTGATTGTTGTTTCATATACAACTCGGTATCGATATGCAAAACAGACTGTATTATTAACGAAAGGCAACTAAGCTCAATTGGATAAGAGAATAATTATCGTAGCATATACACCTTTTCAAGTCTATTCTGCTATAAGAATAAAACAAACATTACATCGATCTGATGATGTTGACATAGTCATTCTTGACTATTTTCGATCATCCTTGAGTGTATATGTAACATGCAAGGGGACTAAAATATTCACAAATGTATTCTACTATAGAGCAAGCTATCTACACAAAATGCACAACAGAATAAACAGAGTCCTACGCATTCCATTATTAGTCGTAAATTGTTTTTTTGCAGAATACATCTTGAAAGCGATAATCCCTGCGAACATATCGTATAATGAACTGTGGTTTTCATACAACGGACTATTTGTATATACGCTTTATACATACTTGCTAAAAAGGATGAATGTTGAGCTAATCAATTATGATGACGGAAATTCGAGCTATCAAACCTTCATCAGAAGGGATCATTCTATAAAAACCACCGCGATTTTATGCAAGCTTGGTGTACCAAAAGAAATGATGGTGAGAAGTAAAAGAAAGATATATTTATATGAACCTAAATTAATCAATTATCCGATTAGTAGTTTAGTTCATAAGCTACCGCAATTTGTCGACAGTGAAACTAAATTATATATAAATCAAGTTTTTGACTGGAATGAATTATGTCTGATAAAAGAACGATACATTTTTTTTAGTGGAGTTGACGAAAAAAAAGAGTATCTCATACGACTTCTCAAAGATATCTGTAGCATAGTTACTAGTAAAGAATTTATAGTTAAATAACACCCAAGGAGTGATCAAAACAAATACAATGGTATATTCAATGTCTACAATAAAGATATGCCTAGCGAAATTCTATTTCTAAATCAAGATCTATCCGATAAAGTATTGATCTCTACTTTTTCAACGTCTGTTGTCACACCATTAACACTCTACGGCAAAAAAGTAAAGACGATTTTTCTGTATAAAATTTTAAGCACAGCAGATCGCAATCCGATATATGATTCTTATATAGAGAAGTTAAGACATGATTTCAATGGTACAAATTATTTTATACCGAAGAGCAAACAAGAATTATTCGAACTTTTATGACGTTATACTAGGTAGTGCTATCTGTGGAGAAAATAATACTATGCTAAGGTTTAATCATAATGAACAACCCATGACCCATACTCGAGCAAAACATTAGCCAGGATTATGACCTAATTGAATTGGAAGATGCTATATAGGATGATAAAAGCTACCATCAAAATAATATGTGAAGTGCGAAAGAGATATTATACCTTCTTGTGTTTGCGAAGGGTAAAGATGCATGGTAATAGAGTATATGTTAATGCGAAATGCAGATTCACTTCAAATACGTCACTTGGAAACAACGTACATTTTAACGGTATTACCATAATCGGAGAAGGAAATGTCACTATTGGAGATAACTTCCACTCAGGTGCGGGATGCTATATTATTACACAAAACCATAACTACAATAATGGTATGAAATTACCATACGACGAAACTAGTATAACTAAAGATACGATAATTGGAGATAATGTATGGTTAGGCGCACGTGTTATGTTATTACCAGGCGTGAATATTGGCGAGGGGGCAGTCATTCAGGCTGGTGCCGTTGTTACAAAAGATATCCCACCGCTTGCTCTTGCAGGCGGCAATCCTGCAAATGTGTTCAAGCATAGAGATGCAGAGCATTATTGGACACTAAAAGAGAATAAGCTATTTTTCTAGTTATAAATACTTAAATTACCTTTATAGGAGGGCAAATGGACAAACCTTATGTTGTAGTTGAAGCTGGTTGTAATCATTTGGGGCAAATGCAAGTTGCAAAGGACTTAATAGAAACTGCGGCGCATTATTGTAAAGCAGATGCAATCAAGTTTCAAAAACGCAATCCACACGAGTTGCTTACTGAAGAACAGTATAACACACCTCACCCTAATCCAGAAAATTCATATGGTAATACTTATGGCGCTCATCGAGAGTTTCTGGAATTTTCAGTTGATCAGCATAGACAGTTGAAAGAATGGTGTGAAGCAGCGAGCATTTCTTATTCATCATCTGTTTGGGATTTAACAAGCGCTATTGAAATAGTGTCACTAAATCCAACCTTCATAAAGATACCATCTGCATGTAATACAAATTTCAAGATGTTAGAATGGTTATGTGATAATTTTAAGGGAGAGATTCAGTTATCTTTCGGCATGACGACACAAGCTGAAGAAGAAAATATAGTAAATCTATTCATAAAGAATCAACGTAATAAAGACTTAACATTGTATAGTTGCACCTCTGGCTATCCCGTTCCTTTTGAAGACGTTTGTCTGCTCGAAATATCAAGGTTGTTCAAAAAATATGAATCATCGGTTAAGCGCATCGGATTTTCAGGTCATCATCTTGGAATTGCCATTGATATTGCTGCATACACACTTGGAGCAACTATTATTGAAAGGCATTATACTCTTGATCGTACATGGAAAGGTACCGATCATGCAGCTAGCCTAGAACCGGATGGGATTCGTAGATTAGTACGTGATTTATATGCAACACACTGTGCGCTTAACAATAAAAGACTTGAAGTGCTACCTATTGAACAGATTCAGAGAGAAAAGCTAAAATATAGAGGTTAAGAAAATGGTTATAGCGTTTATTCCTGTGCGAGGTGGCAGCAAATCCATACCCCTTAAGAATATCAAACTATTTAATGGTAAACCATTGGTTTACTGGACGCTAATAGCAGCGTGTGGTTGTAAGTTTATTGATGATGTTTTTGTAGCAACTGACTCTAAAGAGATAGCAAATGCCGTTAATGAATTCGCATTGAGAAAGGTAAGGGTCATTGATCGAGAATCTAAAAACGCTTCTGATACGGCCTCAACTGAGTCGGCAATGCTAGAATTTGCCCAAAAATATACATTTGATGATATTGTCCTAATACAAGCGACATCTCCATTACTCACTTCTCATGATCTTGATTGTGGATTTAGAACATATATGGCTCCAGGGACTGATAGTGTCTTATCTGCAGTAAGACAAAAAAGGTTTAATTGGCTTGTCCTTGATGACGGGAATGCGATGCCTATGAATTATGACATAACAAAAAGGCCAAGACGTCAGGAATTTGCCGGCTATCTTGTAGAGAATGGAGCATTCTATATTACATCACGTAAGAGGTTGCTTAGTAGCGAAAACAGGATATCTGGTAATATAAAGATTGTAGAAATGCCGGACGAATCATATTATGAAATAGATGAACTACATGATTGGGCGGTATGTGAAGCACTAATGCGTCAAGGCCGGAAAATCGAGTATGATAATGTAAATAATATAAAAATGTTTCTGATGGATTGTGATGGATGCTTAACAGATGGTGGTATGTTTTACTCGGAGAATGGGGATGAGCTTAAAAAATTTTCGACATATGATGGCATGGGAATACAATTACTTCGCGAGGCTGGTATACTAGTTGGTATTATAACTAAGGAGGACTCGAAAATAGTAAAAAATCGCGCAGAGAAATTGCGATTGGATATTGTTGAAACTGGAGTGCAAGATAAAAAAAGAAAAATAGCTGAAATATGTAGGTCGTATGACCTATCTGAAGATGACGTTGCCTATATAGGTGATGATATTAATGATATAGAAGCTATTAGCACAGTTGGTATCGGAGCATGTGTCGCAAACGCAGTTGACGAGGTAAAGAAAATATCGAGCTTTGTAACATATAGAAACGGTGGTGATGGTGCAATTAGGGAATTCGCAGAATATATTCTAAACATGGATAGGAGAATATGATCCTTAATGAGTAGATTTCATCGTATACTTCACAAGGGGCTTGAAAAGAGACAAAATACTGCTTATATATATATATAAGCTAAGAAAAAAAATCATTAAGCTTGTCTTGAGAATTGTTTACAATTGCGATATATCGTTAGATGCTAATATTGATCCGTCGGTTTTCTTCTGTCATAAAGGCTTTGGAATAGCTATTAATAAAAATGTGACGATCAGTAGTGGAGTAAAAATACAGCATAAGGTGACGATAGGAATTCTAAAAGACGAAAATGATAGCACATACATCGGAGAAAACACATTCATAGGAGCAGGAGCAATGATTTTAGGTAATATAGTAGTTGGAAGTAATTGTAAAATCGGAGCTGGCGCTGTTGTTATAAGTGATGTACCGAATAACTCAACTGCTGTTGGTGTGCCAGCGCGTATCATTAAATTTGAAAGGTAGTAAGCGACCAATGAATCGTGATAAATTGATGAAAAGCTCACTTGTTATTGTAATTACAACTCTTCTTTACCGGTTAAGCAGCTTTATTCGCACCACAGTATTGGCTTCTGCATATGGAGCAAGCATTCAGTCTGATGCGTTTATTCTTTCATACGCTCTTCCAAATCTGCTAATGACAATGATCACAGGGGTATCAGCAACTGTATTCATAACAATGGAACCTTCATTAGAAGAGCAAAAATCTAAATTCACAAGTAATATCTTAACTTTATATACATTGTTAGGTATTATATTTGCAATCCTTATTGTTGAATTTCCAAACACTGCAATTAAGTTAGTAGCTTTACACGGTGATCCTGAGATGACATATATAGCTGCAAGGCTACTTAAATACATGGGTTGGGCAACCATACCGATACTACTGAGTTCCATCCTGAGCGCTAACCTCCAAACTCAAGGTAGATTCTTTCTTGCAACCATATATCAAATATTTATCAACTTTTTTATTATAGGTGGTATATTGCTCGCTAAGATAACAAGTTTTGACCCATGGATGGGGATAGGATTGTCAATTGGTAACCTAATATCATTCTTTGTACTAGTTATTGGTAATAGAAATTCAAAGCTGGGCTATAGACCGTATATAAACCTTCGTGACCCGCACTTAAAACTCTTCTTTGGTATGTTAGTTCCAGTCATGCTTTCTAGTATGATTAGTGAGATTAATGCGATTGTCGATAGAAATATGGCAGCTTCATTGCAAGTTGGAACAGTTTCTGCACTAAATTATTCATCCCGATTAATTTCAGTTATAACAGCTTTTGTTGGCGCTTCTATTGGAAAAGCAATGATGCCTCAAATGGCGCAAAACCATGCAACCGGAGAAGTAAGCACTCTGCGAAGCCAGATAGAAAATGTGATGAAAACATTAATACCAGTTATTGTACCGCTTACAATTGGCGTAATTTTGCTTGCCGAGCCTATTATCAGAATTTTGTTTCAACGCAGTAATTTTACTGCTACGGATACAATTATAACTGCGCAGTGCATGCGATATTACGCAATAGGTTTACTTTCATCTAACATGAATCCAATACAGATCAGAGTATTCTATGCAATGAAAAAGACAAAGATACCAGCAGTAATTTCAGTTACAGCGATGAGTCTAAATATTGTACTAAATCTCGCGCTAATAGGCGTGTTGCAACACCGAGGCTTAGCCTTAGCCACAAGCATATCTGCTTGTGTGTCATTCGTTCTGTTCCAAGTAATTATCCGTAGTGATCTTGGGTCATTAAAACTTTATAAACACTTTACTGAATGGCTAAAATTAGTGTTAGCGTTAACTGTAATGTCAGGAGTAGTCGTTGCAGGAATACGAATACTACCAGTCATGACCGGAACATATATGCAATGCCTGTTATCTACAGTAGGATTCGTAGGATTTGCTATATTAGTATATGGTGGGTTGTTGATAATACTAAAAACAGAGATCGCCGGGATGGTAATCAGACTATTAACAGGACTTACAGAAAAACGTCACAAGATCGCAGACCATAAAGTGATATATCGAATATAAGAGGTCACTACACAAAACCCAACCCAGATAAAATTATAGAGTCGATATATGCAATGAAATAGTTGAAACTGAAACGTCTTACCACGAGTCTGGACTCCCTTCCGAATATACAATATGTTTGATATAGCAACGTTGTCAGCGACGAAGATAAACCTTTAAGGATTACAAAATGCGTAAGAGATCTATTTTTATTCTAGTCGTTTTAACTATATCTATCTCATTATCTGCCTTCGCAGCTGAGGTTGAAGGTGAAAGCTCAACGGGAATCGTCAATATCACATCCATCGACTATAATTCCGATCCTACTGCCTTAGAGCCTATAGCTACTCAAAAAGTCTATGATAATAACATAATTACAAAAGAAACCTGGGTTGATGATTATGACAATCTAGTAATGAATAAAGATGGCTATTGCTACTATACTGTAATACTATCCGCACGACGTAAACCTGCAGTACAATCCTTCTTCGATATCGATGGCAATCCAGTCGCCATCAATCAAGGTTACGCTTCTATCAAATACACATATGATGGCGTAGGTAAGATACTAGAAACGGAATATTTCGATATAGAAGGCTTACCCATAAACTCCATTGATGGCTATGCTAAGATGGTTAATACTTACAAAGGTCGTAAGCTTTCGACAATTGAGTATTTCGGTGAAGATGGCTTACCTGTAACCGCTCCTGGGAAATATGCCAAGAAAACACTAGAATACGACAGTCGGCTTAGGATCATCAAAGAAGCTTACTTTGATGCTGACGACCAGCCGATGATGATCTCGGATGGCTATTCATACGTTCTCTATGAACGAGACCTCGGCAATGTCGTCCTAAGCGAACAGTTCTTTGATATAGACGACAATCCAGTTATAAGCAAGAAGGGTTATGCCGCTCTATATCAGACTTTTGCTGCCCGCCTTCGAATTAGCTCAGCTGAATATCGAGATGAACTGGTGCTCTAATACCTGGCCCTAAAGGTTGGGCGAGGATGGAGGTCAAGTATTCCAGTGTTTCAAATAATCAGAGGAGTAAAGAACTATACTATGGAGTAGACGGGAAGCATTATGCCTCTATCGAACGGGTATATGACGACGCTAAGCATGTTATAGATGAAAAGTAATATGATGCAACTGGCTCACTTCTGTTATTACCAGCTGGCTATGCTCGTCGGACAAGAGTATATGATGAGAATGGTAATATAATTGAAGAGACATTATATGATACGATGAATTACAGAGCTAATAACAGTAAAGGATACGCAACAGTCAAGAGAGCTTATAATGAAAAGCTCCTATTAAGTGAGGCATACTTTGATCAAAATAATCAACCCGTTCTCTCAGCAGATGGTTATGCATCGAAGAAAATGCAGTATGATGGGAATAGTGACTTAATATATCAAGCTACCTACGCCCCTGATGGTATGCTACTGCTACAGTCGAATAAGTATGCAGTTATACTCCATCCCGCCAAGAATTTCCAACGATCGGAATAAAGGCCGGATGGGAATAACGAAAAAGGTGCCCGAGACTGAACTCTGTGATATCCTTGTGTTGCAACACTCAAGGAAAGAGGGCAGTGCCAGGCAAGGTAATGATATACCTACCGCGCACGAAAATCAATCATGGAAACAACAGTGGATCCAAAGGAAGCGCTCCTACAGGCACTGTCAGTAGTATTTTGCATGACTGTGGCCAGGCGAATCC
>BNUH01000051.1 GCA_025997215.1 Clostridia bacterium | reverse complement strand
CGATGGCATAACCCATGGCCGTACGTACAAGACGCATATCAACACCAAGATATGTATCTTTTACAGCATTGCCAGCATCATCATATTCTCTCTGGACAGCGCTGTAGCCGTCCGCAAGATTAACTGGTTCATTGTTGATACCAAAATACCTTTCCTGTACAATATGCATTCGATCATCATAAACCCTCTGAATCGACGTGTAACCTCTGGATATCATAATAGGGTTGTTGTCTGTTCCGAAGAACGATTCCGCCGCTATATTTCCCGCCGAATCATATTCACGAACAATACTGGCATAGCCAGCAGGGATGATTATCAGGTTATCCTCTGTATCATAATAAGACATGGACACGACTTGGTTGAAATCATTGAATGACTGTCTCTTGCTCGAATAGCCTGCAGCAGCAAAGACGGGAAGCTCATGATTGTCTAAGTATGATTCATGAAGGAGGTTCCCGTTTATGTCATATTCGCTTTTAACAACAGCATAACCGCTTTTTTGAATTAACAATCTATCGTCTGTACCGTAATAAGCACGCCTTTGTACATTCCCGTACTGGTCGTAGTCTGATATTAATCATCAACGGCTATGCTGTAATTCGTAGAATATACGACGGTAAGCAATTACAGGAGGAGAAATACTTTGACACAGATGGTAAACCTATACTATCAAAAGACGGTTATGCCAGACAAATATCAGACTACGACCAGTACGGGAATGTACAAAGGCGTGCTTATTACGGTACAGACGATAGATTGTTAATTCAAAAAAGCGGTTATGCTTGTCATATGTTTTTCTCGCTTCAGCATAAAGCAGTTTTGTATTATTAGTCAATGCTCCATCAGCGTCCCGATACGATTGAACTAAAACATTCCCCGCAATATCGTAATCGCGAGTGAGCATTGCATAACCATCCGGCATTATGAAAGGCTGTCCGTTATACCCATAGTATCGTTCTTCCGTAACACGTTTTTGAGCGTTATATATGCGTGACACCCTCGCATACAATGCCTTTACACTAGGAACAAGAATACCATTTTCATCGTAGTATGCAACATCGATCAGGTTACCGCTACTATCATAGCGTTGTGTGAAAGAGGCATAGCCATCCAAAAGCGCTACTGGATTCCCACTAGGGTCAAGGTAAGTTTCTGATACGAGCCTGTTATCCACATAAACACGCTCGATTCGAGCATAGCCAACAACCGCGTTTATTTGATAGCCGTCCTTATCCCAGTAGGTTTCGCTTATGCTGTTTCCAGCAGCATCGTATTCCTTCGTAAGACTGGCATACCCGTTGACGGATAAGATAGGGTTCCCATCCGTATCATAATAAGACTCTTTTGTAATTCTACCAGATTTATCGAATTCCCTTGTTACCTTTGCGTAACCATCGTCGCATAAAACAGGATTGCTTTCGTGATCGGTATATTGCTCCTCTATGATAAGGCCTTTCTTGTCGAATTTATACCGAACGGTAGGAGCTTTTTTATCAATAGGGATTACTGGGTTGCCATCTATATCCAAGTAACTTTCAGCTATTAAGACTTTCTTGCTATCGTATTGGTAATCAACCTCATGGTATCCCTTTTCACATAGAACAGGCGCTCCAGCTGCGTCATAATATTTCTCTTGTGTACGATTGTTTCTTTTGTCGTAAGCGTAAGCCACTTCACTGTAACCATACTGATTATCGATAGGACTCCCATCCAAACCATAATACTCAATTTGAACTATATTGTTATTTTTATAAGCATATGTGACAGAAGCATAACCTTCGCGCCATTCAATAAGGTTTTCCCCAGTATCAAGGTATCGTTCTTCAATCAAGTGGCTGATTTTGTCATATAGATACTCTTTCACTGAATATCCATCATGAATAAGCATCAGTTTCTCATCTATTCCATAGTATGACTCCTTACTCACCAGACCTTTTGTAACATTCTTATAATCGATTACAATCCGTGCGTATCCCTTAGGCCCTATCATCATTTCGTCGTCTTCATCACGATATTCTGCAGTTAACAGTGTCTTTTTATCGAATGTTTGTAATAAGGACGCATAACCCTGCTTTGATACTGTTGGATTACCTGTGGCGTCAAGGAAGCGTTCGATGAGTATTTCGTTGCTTGATCCACGCTCGTACAAGATTGTAGCAGCACCGTCGGCATTCAGCATTGGCTTGCCATCCGCGTCCAAATAAGATTCCCGAATTAACCTGTTTTCTTTATTATACTCATATTCCTTTTTTGCAAATAAACCTGGTGGTACCGTATAGTTACCGTTCGCGTCAAAGTATTCAATCGATAATATACGCAATCCTTTATATGTGTTGACTAGTTTAGCATACCCCTGCGGACCATTGACTTGCGTGCCGTCCTTGTTGTTATACACTGTCTCTATAAGTTTAGCTGAACCGTTCAGCTTATGCTTTATCGTTGCATAGCCTTGCTTAGTATTAACGAGATTGTCCTCGGTATCATAGTAGTCAATCTGACCCGGCTTAGTGTGTGCGTTGAGGGTGATCTTGTAGTAACAATAGCCATCTTCATTCATGATTCGATTGCCATCTACACCGACCCAAGTTTCTTGTATAAGCGTCTTTGATATGTATTTCTTTACTGTTGGTACTTGCGCCAATGGCGTTGAGACAACTAATGCGTCAGTTCTCAGATCATTATCATCTGATTTTTCAACGCTATATTCGGTTTCACTGGTGTCCGTTACTTCCGCATATGAAAATGAAATGTTGAATAATGAATATATTATAGCTAAAACTATCAGATATATCGGTACTATCTTGCGTTTCATACGATGACCTCATTATCAGCAGCATATCGTGGCTTATGCGCATATCTGTCCGGCAGTATCAGCGCATGAGTGATGATCCTTTCAAATAAATCGCACATGGATATTTTTCCATTATTCATTACCCCGCTGCCTCCTGCAGCAGTGCCTCTTCTCGCTGATGGTAGCTTTCGACAATCTCGCTCAGGCATCTTTTGATTTCAAGGGCGTTGTGGTTGCTCATTCGCTCCAAGGCTTCCAAGTTCCGCATTAAAGCTACGTCGTCTTCCACTTGCTGCGGTGCGATGTAGATCTTCTTATGCGCCGTTGGTTGCATATGCTCCCGTTCGTATTCCATCCACAATTCCTCGTAGAGTTTCTCTCCAGGACGTAATCCGGTGTATTGAATCTGAATATCTTTGCCTGGGACTTTACCATGGGAGGCGATCATCTTCTCGGCTAATTCCATAATCTTGACGGGCCTGCCCATGTCCAGTACGAAGATTGCGCCGTTCTGCGCAATGCCACCCGCTTGTAGAACCAGCTGCGCCGCTTCGCGGATCGTCATGAAAAAGCGTTCCATATCAGGATGTGTGACAGTGACGGGACCGCCGGCGTGTATCTGTGATTCGAATAGTGGGATCACGCTGCCATGCGAACCTAACACATTGCCGAACCGGACAGCCATACACTTCATTCGTGTACGACGTGCGAAGTGTTGCACAAGCATCTCGCACATGCGCTTGGTCGCACCCATCACGTTCGTCGGGTTGACTGCTTTATCTGTGGACAGCAGCACAAATCGCTCCACACCGGATTCGCTGGCTGCTTGCAGGACATTGCGCGTACCTATGATGTTATTCTTGATTGCTTCACCGGGGCTGTCCTCCATCAGCGGGACATGCTTATGCGCTGCGGCATGGAAAACAACCTCAGGAGCGATCTCCCTAAATACCTGACGGAGGCGCTTTTCATCTCGCACCGAACCAATCAGAACCTTAATCTGCGTTCCTGGGTGATCTACACGCTCTAGCTCCATTTGGAGCTCGTAAGCGTTGTTTTCATAAGCATCAAAGATGCACAGAGTCTTCGGCGCAAAACGCATCACTTGACGGCATATTTCTGAGCCGATGGAGCCGCCGCCACCAGTGACTATCACGGTTTTATCGGTAAGGTAGCTGCGGATGTTATCGACATCCAGTTTCACTTCATCGCGTGGTAGAAAGTCGGTAACGTTCAGGTCACGGAAACTCAGATGCTCGGCTGGACCGATTGGCTGTTCGGAAGGGACATCGGCGATCGGGCTGAGGATGCGAACCTTACAATGTGTCTCGCTGCACAAGGTGATCAGGTTTGTGTAGGCTTCACCTTTCAGAGACGGGATCGCGATGAGGATTTCTCGTACATCGAGGTATTTTTGCACGAAGTGCGGAATCTCCTGCGCACAGCCGCACACCTTCACGCCATGAATGCGTAGCTTCTGTTTATTTGGGTCGTCATCTAGCAGCAGGATGGCTTGCGGGGAATAGCCGGATTGAGACAGACACTGATGGATTGCGTAGACACCCGCCTCGCCCGCGCCTACGATGATCACATGATCGCCACGATGGAAGCCGAAAGAGCGGAAACGACCGAGGCACAGCATTCGCCAGATGAAGCGGCTGGTCATTGATATAAGGACTGTCATGGTAGATGCCAGTATCAGCGCAACGATTGGGAGGTTCCATTGGAACAGCATGTTTGCGCCACACACGATGACGACGTGGCAGGCTTCCAGAAACATCATCTGCAGTGCTTCGACGACACTCGCTAGACTCCATAGGATGTTATAGACACCGCCTAATACGAAGACAGCAAAGTGGAGCGTGAGGAATGTGAGCAGATATAGCCATGCGCGATAGTTCATCAGAATATATGTGACGCTTGGGGATGCGTTCCATACGCGCATGCCGAAAAGGAGCGATAAGGCGCAAATGACGCTGTCCATTAGGACAAGGATCACCCTGCGCAGGAGAGGGCTGTTGAGCCAGCTGCGGTCGTTCATTCTTTTACACATTCCCTTATAGTCAGGATTAATTTCGATAGTAGTAGTAACTGTCTTTGCTTTTCTTGAAGGGAACGAAATTAAGTAAGACGCCGAGCACGTGCGCGCTGCTCTTATTTAGTTGGTCGATGATAGCTTTTACACGCTGCGGCTCCACTTTCTCAGTTGGCACCACAACAACCATACCGTCCACTTTCGACGCTATGACCGCTGCATCTATGAACAGACCAAGTGGTGGGGTATCGAATATAGTGAGATCGTAGCTATCCTGCATGGATAGCAGGAAGTGATCGAACTCCTCCGATTGAATGACGCGGGACAAGAGCGAGCTGTTGTGGTGACTATCTATAAAAAATACATCGCGCATATGTGTAGGTTGTATGGTTTCTTGCAACGTGGCTTTGCCGACTAAGTGATCCAGCAAGTCGTGCGTTCCTTTTTTCTTTAGCATTCGGTTTAAAGAAGGATTGCGGAAGTCGGCGTCGATAAGGAGAACTGTTTTCCCTTCCTCGGCATATACACTGGCGAGTAATAGTGACAGAGAGCTTTTGCCGTCGCCAGACATCGGGCTTGTAAGCGCAATGCTGCGCATGGGCTTGCCGACAGCGGCGAATCGGATGTTGAGCGCAGCAGCTTTGACGCTTTCCTTGGTGCTTTCCGGGACGGATTGATAAAGGGTTGTTTTTAGATCATTTTTTTTATTGAGATAGGTTTTTAACGCAGTGCGATAGTCCCAGATACTGCCGAGGGTGGATTGTTTGAGGGTATCTTCGATTTGCTGCTCTGATTTTAGTTTCGTGTTAAGCATATCGATGAGCACGGCGATTCCAAAGACGACGGCGAATGCAGCTATAGCAGCTATGCCAACCTTTTGCAAGTCAAAGCTGGACGTCGATGCGATCGGGAGTTCAGCTTTCTGGGTGATGGTGACGCCGTCTATCATGAGGGTATCCATAATGAACTGGCGGAATAGTTCACTGGTTGTGTTGGCTATATCCATGCAGCGTTGAGGGTTGGTACCGGTTACGACGACTTGAAACAGGCGGGTACCTGAGATGGCTCTTACTGTGATTGATTCGTTTATACGATCGTACCCTAGTAGGCTTCTGGTTTCTTCTATAACGGTGGAGTGAGTGAGGAGTTCGCGGAAGTCGCTGGCAAAGTATTGGGCGGATGAGGTGTCGTATTGGACATCTGTTGCAGAATTACCCTTGAGGAACAAGATATAGAGGGTTGCGGAGGAGGTATAGGTTTCTATGCTGGAATGGTCAAAGTAGATGTAGGAGACTCCCGCAGCTACGATAGGTGTTAGTATTAGTAGGACAAGATAACGACGAATTATATTAAGAATATCCGTGATCGTTATGTTCTTCATTAATATTATCCCTATTTATCTGATTTAGTATGGTAGTTCGTCTCATTGAAATTTATAGGTATGCTTATTCATTTACCAGCGACTTTATGGTTTTTTCTTAATCGAAGACAATTCATCCTTAACATATTGCAGAGACAAAAGTTTCATTTTAACCTCAGTTACATCTAATATTGTTGTATTGTTGCTGTTAAATTCACTTACAATATTCCTTTTATCATTGCCTTCAAAATAATATTTATCATAATTTAAATCCCGTTGATCGCGAAGTATTCTATAGTAGCATCCATAATCTAATGATACAGCGCATTCTTCGTTTGTCAAGAGTGTCTCGTACATTTTCTCACCATGTCTGATACCTATTGTCTTTATCCCATTATTTACGTCAAAAATCTGAATTACAGCTTTCGCGAGTGTGTATATAGTGCAGGCTGGTGCCTTCTGGACGAATATATCTCCATTTTCACCGTTCTCAAAAGCAAATAATACTAAGTCAATCGCTTCATCCAAACTCATTATGAATCTTGTCATATCAGGGTTTGTAATTGTAATTGGTTGACCTGCTTTGATCTGGTCTATCCAAAGGGGGACGACAGAGCCGCGTGAACACAAGACATTACCATACCGAGTACAACAGATCCTTGTTTTGTCGGACATTCTGCTTTTAGCTATGACAACTTTCTCCATCATGGCTTTGCTTGTTCCCATCGCATTAACGGGGTAAGCAGCTTTATCGGTCGACAGACATATCACTGCCTTTATGCCTTTTTCTACCGCCGCTGTCAAAACATTATCCGTTCCGATCACATTTGTCCTGAGTGCTTCAAGTGGGAAGAATTCACAAGATGGAACTTGCTTCAATGCTGCTGCATGAAAGACATAATCAACATTGCACATCGCATTCCGTACAGAAACCAAATCTCTTACATCACCTAAGTAAAATTTAAGCTTTTCATATTTTGTTGGATATGCTTTTTGATAATGATGCCTCATATCATCTTGTTTTTTTTCATCACGCGAAAAGATATGGATTTCATTGATCTCAGATAATAGAAGTCTATCTAAAACAGCATGTCCAAATGATCCTGTACCACCAGTTATCAGTATATTACAATTTCTGAAGTCAGTCATATATTGCTCCCTTCTTGAATTTAAAAGTGCACCTTAAGCCGCTATCACTTCGCATCATTATTGAAAAATAGTAAATGCTTTACAAACACTTTTATGTACTGGTTTTTGCTCAAAGCTTTTCTCCTCATCGTTATGTTCACCAAAGAAAAGTAGACAATCAATCCAGGGAAGAGAAGAAAGAAATATCTAATAAACTGTTGATAATTGGCGATTGAAAATTCTATACGATAATAAATATATAACAGGGGGAGATAAAAAAGGCAGCATTTGATTCTATTTACAAAAATATGTATAGCTTGATAATTCAATATTCTATGCGAAACAAATAGTCCCAAATCAACCGACCGATAGATAGTTGATAGAAATGTACCGAATAAAACACTATAGACACCAAGCCATTTTAGAGTGCACATTGTTGCGGCTAAGCTTATTACCATTTCGATAATAGCACCATTTTTTGTTTTTTGAAAATGCCCGCCGAGTTGTACTAAGAGTGAATCAATATAACGTGTTTGATGCAGAATATAAACAATGGAAAACAGCAGCGGATAGACTGTGTTTATATAGATCGAATCGTTTGAACCAGCAGTATATAACGAAATAAATGATCTAGATAATAGCATTGCTGTACCGAACATGGAATAAGAGATAATGTTGCTCAATACTACGAATAGATCGTAAAGTAACACTGTTTTTTCTTGATCAGAATTAACTATTTGTCCTAAAACAAAAGTTAGTCCTCCGTAAATTTGCACGATAATAGATTTTACTGTTCCGTATATTAGCACATAGATACCATAAACACTAGCGGATTTAAGATCCCGGAGCAAGAATGATATTACTATCATGTCTTTATTATTACATATCATACTTGCTATTTGCTGGATAAATGCATCTTTACTCTGCCCAACAGCAGCGTGATTAGGTGATGCTTTTTTATTGATCCATCGGTATCTTCTTTTTTGGTATATCCAGTATACAAGCGATGATAGGCAAACAATAATTGCATGTATTATATAAACTTCTATAATCGGATGTTTCGCATGCAAAAGAATTAACTTCGAGAGTTGAGATACAATTGTTACACACATCGAAATTATTGATATAATATACGCTCGGCCATCAGAACTTAGAAAGATTAGAAAATCTCCTTGAATCAAGAACGATAGCAAGCCACCACTAGCACTAAACAAGACCATAAAGAATACAACTAATGGCTTTACTTCGTTTGAGCGAAGAAATAGTGCTGATACAATAGCAAAGGTCAAAACTAATGCAGCATAAAGTTTAGATGAGGTTAAGTATTTACTATGAATAGCAGAAATGACGGAATTCGTCGCATTTGTGTCTTTATTATTCAGTGCAATGAACATCGATTTATTAGCGGAAGCACCAACTCCACCTTCTATCAAACCGAGGTATATAATTACAGTGGCAATTGTGTTTTGGATACCATTGATCTCAGAACCATAATTAATAATATACATTCTCGGTATAAGTATACCCATTAATGTTACAGAAAATAAATTGAGTAAACCAAAAGCAATGTTTAATATACTCTTTCTCTTTTTACTCATTGTCGCCTTGGAGTTTAGTTGTGTTTCTATCTTTAAATGAAACGAGCACTGCCGTGAGAATAAATTGTGCGGACGATTCAGTATACTTGGAACGAACTGAATCATTCGCGATTATTGTTGCTTTGCTTTTCTCTATAAAAGTAGATATATAAGAATACTGA
Organism: Clostridia bacterium; assembly: GCA_025997215.1. Next base: position 10,160 of record BNUH01000051.1, on the reverse strand, counting down.
CTATGACAATATATACCGATTTTCATTTTCGCCTCCCAATAAAGAAGAATTATTTCTCGAAACTAGATTTATCTGGAAATGTAGCCGAAAGAATAGAGCAAATACCATTTGTGACGAGTTCTAAATTTTCAATCCACTCATTATCATTAATACAAAGCATCTTCCGCTTTCTCTTTGAAAATATTAGACGAATCCTGCCAAGAGTTGACTCTTTATCATTTAAGCTTATATTCTCGGATATCCAAGGACTTCTCGGAGCAAAGCGACCTGTGACAAGATGCCAATCTCTAAAGAGCTCAAATGACAAATCAAAGTTATCGCGAAATTTATGTAAACTGGTGGTTTCTAGTGCTTTATACTCTTTTTCCCATGCTTCTTGAATTAGAGAAATGTTAGCATTGAACATAACATGGGGAAGATGGAAACCTTCAAAGCGAGGCCAAGGTAGGAGTAGCATGTTCTTTACATTATACGAACCATATCGCCAATTTATCCATTTAAAAAAATTTTCGCGTATGCATTTTCTCTTGCTAAAATTAGATTGAATGGCTATTGTGTTCATAGCAGGATTCCAAAAGTGACTGTCCCTCAGAGGTAGATTATTATCCAGCATCAACGCTTCGCATGGCATCCCATCTTTAAAAAAATCAGACGGCTTCACATAATCAGCGAAAAATATATCATCCTGTGAATAGATAAAGTGTTCGCTAAGACCAGGAATTTTGTGAATATTCACTTCTATCGCCATTCCATTAAATGTAGGAAGATATTCTGCAGGCATAAAATCGCTATGCCGAACGATATGTAGTTTTGGATGATCACAATTGAGCCAGGATGGTAAATGCCCACATGTTACCAGATGCACAGTACGGATCCAAGGGGCATATTTTTCAACCGCTCGAAACCAATACTTGAAAATATGCCATTCGCGGTAACGTGCGGGATTCATGGGCGCCCTACCCTCACGAAGTTCGTACTCCCTTCGTTGCATCAGCCATTCTGAATCATTCCCATCCAACCATAAAACTACAATATCGATATCGTCTATATGATTTCCTAAAGTAATCAATTGTTCCTCCAAATATTAGAAGCACGACATCTGTTAACAAAACTACGCACAATACATATTGAGTCGTATATAAGGTGCAATATTCCTCTAAAATGTTCACGGGAAAGAATTATTATTCGGTATGCAAATGGACACACAACCAAGAGAAGTGCACTCGCTTTCCAAACTGGGTTGTACAAACCAGATCTCAATATTTCCCATGTGTAGTGTCCTAGAAAATCAACAAGACTGTTCCACCTTTTATCGCTAGTGTTATATATTATCATTTTATTTATTAGCGAGAAACAAACCATGATTTTCCGTAATAATGCATAGTCGTAAATTTGCGCATGCTCATCAAGATCCTCAAGGACTTTATCAGCAGCCTTTATCATATCAAAATTCTTATCACTAAAAGCAGTAGATGAGACCGAATCGAACCTAGGCCGGTAGTAATATAAATCCTTAGCGAGATAAACCGACTTAATGCATGTACTAAACAAATAGAAATTTACTAAATAATCTTCATAAATTCGCAGAGTTTCATCGAGGCGTATGTTTTCGAATAAGCACTTAAAATACAATTTTGCCCCCAGCCCTGGTTCTATCTTTCTTCCTAATAAGAATTTCTTTAACCCATCTATTTGATTGTCAATGGACACCATTGTTGATTTTTCATCCTGAGGTGTATATTTAACTTCCCTTCGATAAGTGCAGTGTATGATCTGAGCATCATATTGTTTAGCGTAATATAATAATTCATCATAAAACACAAGGTCAATCACATCGTCCGCATCAACAAAGCTAATCCAATTGCCGTTAGCCAGATCAAGACCAGTGTTTCTGGTCGCACTGACCCCAGAGTTGAATTTATGTATGCTGCATAAATTGGCATTTACCAATGCGGATGAATCAGCAATACAGGCGAGTCCATCTAAGGAACCATCATCGATACATAAAATTTCAACTGCAGGATGCGTTTGTGTAAATATACTGCATAGACAATCGTCTATATAGAGCGCAACGCCATATGCAGGGACAATAACTGAAATACTATCGAATTGCATTATTGTATTCACGCTTTGAAACGTATTCAGTCGACAGAACGATCTGATTTTTCCCGACCGCGAAGAGCAAAAAAAACGCACTCGAAAATTTTACTCTATGTCGAAGCGCAGTTCCAGCGCTTTCAACACCCCAAGCAAATACAACAGCACTTGCCACACAAATGATTAATAGCGCTGTTAAAATGCTGCTGCCATTTTTCTTCAAGGCGATTACAGCAGTTCGTGTCGCATGAAAATAAAAAAAACTGCTGAATATAAATGCGAACACATCAGAAAGACCGCGCCAATTCCAAGGAACAGGTGCGAGTAAATAGTAAAAAATCCGTATCGGCGTGTTTACTAGCAAATTTGTAATTCCGGAAAGCCCGTTAATGCCAGCACCATAATGACTGCTAGTATCACCTGATTGTGTGTACAAGCTATGTTCTACGAAATAGTTATCTAGGCTGTCGATATCTTGTACGTAAAGTCTCCCAAATAGACTGTCTTGTAATACCGTATATGCATAAGCGCAAATATAAGCGATGATTGCCGCTTTGAACAACATGGAAAAAGAAAATTGAAGATGATTAACGCCGTCAATGTCTCTTTTCGACAAAACAGTAATGACAAGATATGCTAACGCGGCTGCGATTGCGCCTGAATGGAATTGCGAAGCTATGATAGACAAAGCAACCGCAGTAATCCAATATAGGCGACCCGGTTTTTTCCACCACTGAAAAAACATAAACAATGAATATGTAATCAACAAAGATATCAAGCATTCGCGAAGAAGTATTATAGAGACAATCGCATAATTCGGTAATAATGAAAATGCACATAATATGGTTTCTTTAATATTCTGATCGATATCCATGAAATTCATTATTCTGTACAATATATCGATAGTAAGCATTGAAAAAACAAGATTAAGGTATTGTGCAGTGACTCTCTGCTCACCAAACAGTCGATAAACAATGCTGACAACCATTGAGTACCAGTCTTCAAGAGTTCCATAGTTGGCCGCAAGAACTGCATGCCTATGAAAAGACTCGGTATCTGAGTGACTGTTTGGCAAAATAAACATATTAGTTCCATAAAAATCCCACAAAATTAGGAACACTCTTAAACAAAAACCAATAAGAATATAGTTGACTGTTCGAAGTCGACAATCGGAGAATCGTCTCTGGATTACCCCAAATCCGAGCATTGTGTTTATGAAGAGAATAATCAACGAAGTAATATTTGGCGCTAGGTTAAATAAATCACCTAGCAAAAAATGCAAAAGCCAGACGATCACCCCTTCTAATAAAAGAAATGCTAATAGCTTTCTCATTGCTCTGTTCCATTGTATTTTTCGATATAATAGTCCCGAAGCCAAGCGGCAGTTTGAGAAATCTCATAGCCTGCAGCCGTTATGATAGCTGACATATCTTTCCGTATTGTGGTAGAAGCGGCAGTTATTGCGGCATCTGCCCATAACTCTGGAGTATCGTTTAGAGAAAGGAACCGGCACAAGGATGTAACGGCCGTCTCAGCGGTAATTGTTGAGGAGATTATGCATGGTAACCCAGTGGCTTGCGCCTCAATGCAAGCGACTGGCAGTCCTTCGATTTTAGATGGCATAACAAATACGTCCATTACCTGCATCAAACTCTGAATGTCCTCGCGAACGCCTAAAAAACGCACATTTTCCGAAATGCCCAAAGAACGTGCTGTTTCGTATATTTGTTCAGACAGTATGCCTTCTCCAACTAGTAGGAGCACAGCTTCTGGTTTTCGCCGTAATACTGCATGGAAAACATTAAGTAAAAAGACATGATTTTTATTCAGGTCGAACCGACCAACGTGTCCTATTACAAGACCACTAAGCCCCATTATATTTTGGACTCTTTCGCGTTCTCGTGGATCGTACCGAAAAATATTTGTATCTAAAGCATTGTGAAGTACAATTATATCTTTACTACGTCTACCAAAATATGCTTGTCCAGCTTCCTTGCTACAAGCCATCCTATCGGTACAATAGTAGTTAGATATTTTGCTTAAGGCAGTCATGATAACTTTTCGCAGCAATATCCTTGGCTCATAAACAATCATGGGAGCAAATCCAGAATGAGAATGAACAATTACGACGGGAATGTTATGTTTTCGCGCGGCACGGCACACGAACGCGCCATTAGAACCCATGTGATTGTGAACGATACGATATTCGGTATGCTCTCTGAAAAAAGTATCCAGTGAGCGAATATAGGCAGCCAGTGTCCGTAATTCGAACGGTGGCGTGTGGTAAACACGCCCGCCTAGAGTTTTTACTTCATCTTCATATATACCCTTTTCTGGCTTATAGACCATGAAATCAAACTGTACCGCCGATCGTTCTATTGTGCGGTAAAGATTCATTATCATAGTTTCTGCACCACCACGATTGAGAATCGTGAGAAGTATTAAGACTCTTATAGGTATTGACGATTCGTTCGATCCGATCGGGACTGGTAAATCAACAGTGGCATTACTTAACATTATACGCTTATTTCAATCAACTTTCCTAATAATAATGTCCACAAGTCGTTCTGCATTGCGACCATCTTTGTATTGATTTAACAAGCTGCACACACGATTCCGTTCTTCACACCACTCATCCTTTCCTACAAGCACCGAATCAATGAAACCTAATATTTCTGCTTGGTTACGAATCTTTATTCCAGGCATGTAGTTCAGAGGGTCATCAAAGCTAAATCCCCGTTTGCCCGCATAACTGTCCATATCGTCAACCATGAACGCGATTGGTTTGTTTATCAGAAGGTAATCCGCGAATACTGATGAATAGTCGGTAATAAGTGCATCAGTTTCGCCCAACAGACTGTATAAAGGAATATGGTTTGAACACAATAGCCCATTATCAATAAACTTGATATTACTCATCTCGGAAACAGTGACCTCATCTGCCCGTTGTAATGGGTGAGGCTTGATAATAAGTAGAACATCTTTACACAGTAAATAGTCATTTAATTTATGAAGGCTGTCCGTATCTTGGAATTGCGCACATTGTGCTGAGTCTTCTGTTCCGTCGATTGATTTACGATAGGTGGGAAGCCAAATGATGGTTTTTTTCCAATTCCCTCGCAGGGATTCCATGGCTTGAATATAGTTTGATTTCTGGAATAGATAATCACATCTAGGATTTCCGTTCACGACTATCTGCTCATCCTGACACCTAAAGCTGGCTTTCATCACGCCTACAAGGTTATCAGAATTTACACATACATATGTAAACATACGTGATAAATTAAACCACTGCTTTTCTGAAACCATATAACCGAATCGCTTTAATGGTACACCGTGCCACATATTGACCACTGTTTGCCTTCTCGTCGGTGTATTCGTAAACTGTAATTCTCTGGAATAGAATATGTACCTTGCTGTCATGTGGTGATAAGCAACCACTAGAAATTTATTCGTGAACACAACATTTATCAGATTCTCACCTGCGTTTGCGGGTACAACTTTGCTCCAACAAATAATTTCATAACTATTATTGAATTTTTTATTGATTAAATACTGATATAGAGCTTCTGAGTTATCAGTAAAGTCAATCATACCATAGATCAAGATTTTATGATATTTTGGCATAACACAACAAAGAATCGTCATTATATAATGTGCGAATATGAGTATCACATTTTTAATTGTTTCTTTTACACTGACTGTCTTGTTCATAAAATCATACAATCTGTTCTTTATAGCATCAACCTACTACAATCTCCTAATGGCATTAATTAGCTCGCAAATAATAACACACAGGCTGCATAGATTTTTCTTAATAACAAAATATATCACCCGCCATTCGATTCTCATATCTCTTGTAGAAAGCTCTTGCACAGCCATTCTATATGGTTGCGTTCTTAGCATCTCAGCCGTTGCATTGCGTTTCTCTGTGAATGATAGATTACTAGTACAAATGTCAAGAAGCAAGAAAAATACACTAATTCCTATCCGGTTTTTTAGTGCAATTTGTGTTTCTCCCTCTAATTGATATTTGATAATTAGATCCGCGAGAAGAATGTACTGGTTGATCCATTGCTTGAATAACTCAGGACGATACCTTGATGTTATTGAATAGAGGTTCGTCTTCCTATAATGATAGTATGGTTTTCTGATGTAACTAAATTTCATGCATTTATTGTATACCATCACCTGATATAACAAGTCTTCTGTCCCGATGAGCTTTGAATCTATAAACTCGATGTCGAAAAGGATATCGCTCCGGTAGAGCTGTGCCCAGTTCTGCACTAAGAGATCCAAATACTGAGGATTCCTTAGTTCCCTCCTCATAGGACCGAATAATCTTCTAAGTATATTCTCCTTGATATCGTCACGCCCTAAAGTAAGATGTCTCTGAAATATATGGACATCTACGCTATGGTCGGAAAATTCCTTCCGGAATGAACACATCACGGCATCGGATTGATCACAATTAGCAGTAGTCAGCATTGATTCCAGCATGTGTAGATCAATCCAATCGTCGCTATCAACATAAGTAACCCATTCTCCTGATATTAGGTGTTTACCAGTATTCCTCGAACTCGATTGACCCTTATTATTTTGTTCTACAGCCACGACGCGGTCGTCTACCAGTGTGTACTGTTCCATCACAAGGCAACTATTGTCAAAGTCCCCATCTATTACGCATAGCAGTTCCAAATTACCATATGTTTGAGAAGATACGGATGATAGGCATTTATTGATATACAAACCTGTATGATATACAGGTATGATTACACTTATCAAGTCATTCATATTCTAACTGCTGCTCTCATCCGATCTTCAAACTTCTTTATCAATTCGCGAGTACCAAAGGATGCTAGTACAATCAAATACGGTAGAACCTGTAATCGATATCTCCGGTCATATTCGACTTCAGTCAGGCATTGAACAATCGTAACAATTAGGGCTGCCCACATTATATACTTTCTAAATAGTACCTTGTCACGGATCGATACGCGGATTCCATATAGCGCAAGCACAAATAGAGGTAACAAAATGAACGCATTCATAATATTATGCCGCACTGAAATAGTGAGTGAGAATGGTGAACAGAACATAATAAGTCTCTTTATAAATACAAGTAAATATCCAAGTATCATCGTGAGCAAGCTACTTCTGTCTATATTCACATCATAATAGGGATCAGCTGGAATGACTTTTCCTAATCGAAACAAATCCAGGTAATATTTAACGCGATTTGACAATCCATGTGGTCGCCCTATTCCTTGTAAAATACAAAACAGAGCTATCGTAACACATAATGATACAGCCAATGTATTTATATATCTATTCTTTTTATAGTAGAGAAGAGATACGCTACAACAAATAACGCTGACAACGGCATTAGGGCGTACCGTAAAAAGCAGCAACAGTGTGATTAACAATAACGGTAAAAAACCATTCTTGTTTTGAAGATAATTAAAGAAGCAGAACAAACATATAAGAGATAATGAGACACCCAGACTGTCGGACAGTAAATATGAATCCCAATGGAAAATCTCCCAACAGGATGCATATAAAAACACACCAATCAGAGCAGTAGTTGCATCCCCATTCATTCTCCGTATAATAAGATAGACACAAGGATAAACGATAATTCCTATAAGTAAATTGAATAGACACAAAAACCAGGTGCTTTTAGAAATGAGCTGTAATAGAAATAGTACTACAGGATAACCAATGTAATAAGGGCGATACATATTATCTGTTATGAATACACGTGGATTATCACGTAATAGTCGCATTTGACTCAGATAAAACTGAGAATCACTGCTTGTGTTTGGTGGTGTCAAAAAGAATAGAGCTATTCTGATCAATGTAAATAGAACGATCAATAGCAATAATATAAGTCTGAACTGTTTGCGAGTCATAGACAGTATATATCCTTAAGCTCGTCCACAACTTTGCCTATTTCATATATTTCTGTTCGACTTCTGTTAATACTCCCAAACTGCTGGCGCAATCTTGGTTCTCTAATGAGCTGCTTTATGAGTGTGCTCACTCTGCTAATATCATTCGGTGAGCAAAGATAACCTCCTACACCATCCTGAATGAGATCTACATGACCCCGTACCCGAGAGACGATCACTGGCAATCCTACCCGCATGGCTTCCAGTAGTGAGACAGGCAACCCTTCGTGATAGGAAAGGCTTACAAACAGATCCGATGCGTAAAGCATATCGGAAATATTTGATTGATATCCTGCTAATATCAAATGAGAAGGTATAACGAACTTATTTGATTCATCTTGAAGATATGAGCGAAGCGAACCTGTTCCGCAAATGATGAGCCAGACATTTGGATCTTTCATGTCCGCAACCGCTCGAATCAACGTTATATGGTTTTTGTTTTCGTTAAGTTCTCCAACAGCTATAACTAACATAGAACTCTCTGGGATTCCCAGTTCTCGCCGAATCTCATTACGCGATAGAATCGGTCTATCGAAACGTCGAAAGTCCAAACCTGCTCCACGAATCAGTCGTGCGGTACGATTGTTCCATTTCTTAAAGTATGTATATTCTTCTTCGTTAATAGCAACATTTACGTCCATCGCGGAAGCTATCCAACGCTCAATCGGCTGATAAACCATCTGTCGCTTTAATGAACACCCACGCCAGAACGACATCCCATGAGGGGTAAACACTTTTTTTGTTTTCCTCAACGATCCACCTGCTAAGCGCAGGATGGTCCCTCCTGTTTCCGTATGCGCATGTATTAAGTCGAAGCTCTGCGTCGCGAGCCATTCCTTAAACTTTTGTATATGTTTAACGTTCTTTTTTATTGAAGCACGCTGAAAACCTAACGAATGAACCACATACCCATTTTCAATACATGCTTCAACATATCGCGTGTTTTGGCCACCTGAGCCGTCTTCATCGAAATTAGCAGCCAGATGAATCGTAAAACCTAGCTGCGATAGTGCATGGATACATGAATCGTTAAACATCCTGTGCGTATATCCAGCTGGGGCAAGGAGAAGAGCGTTTTTCAAGATGCGAGCTTCATACCCTTCTTGTATTCCATTCCAATCGATTGTTGAGCCATTCTCACGATTGATTCGTAAAAACTGGATTTACAGTAACTGAAGTTTTCATAATTTGACATCGACATATCATAGCGATCGTCTCCAAATACTCTCTCCACTCTGTTAGTATGATCCACTAAATATTGTATGATGCTATTATATCTTTTCGTTAAAAGCAACTTGTGCTTATGCACCTCAGCTATAACAGCTACCATTTCGCTGGTCGATACATATTCTCTATTTTGTGGATAGAATATTCCTGAATCATTATTTTGGATTATCCTCTTTATAAATTCTACTAAGTTGTCTATATATAGAACGCTACGCTGATTTGGATAATCCGGAAAAATTAGCGTGTGTTTGGCGATCATCTCTAATAAACGAAAATTCCCTTTGCAACCGACACCATATATTACAGGTGGACGAACGCATGTAGTATGAAACTCTGAACAATTCATCGCCTGAATCGCATTGTCAGCTTCTAATTTACTGTTTCCATAGAAATTTTTCGGCTTAGGTATCGTATCAGTGGTGATCATTTCTGTCGTATCGCCGAAGACATTCATGCTGGACAGATAAATAAATTGCTTGACACGCTCAACCTTTGCCTTCCTGCATATTTCAATAGCCAAATCTCTGTTGACTTGATAAAACAGTGATTCGTGTTGCTTAAGCGGTTTTACATGCGCAATGCCCGCAACATCAATAACTGTATCATACTTAGAAAAATCACTTTGTATCCACTCTCGGCTTCGAACAGATATCGATTCAACATGAAAACTAGGATCTACATTTAAATATTGCCGTATATTATTCCCTATATAGCTATTTATACCTGTTATCAGAATTTGTTTCATAACGTTTCAATCAAGTTTTTTATCCGCACACTTGACGCACGTATTCAAGTTCACTCTTACCGTATCGCTGATCAATCGTAATAGGAATCATGAACCTCGACAGATAATGTTCAAAGCTATCCTTCAACGTTTCCGTTAGC
>BNUH01000050.1 GCA_025997215.1 Clostridia bacterium | reverse complement strand
GCTTCACGCTTCCGCGCATGCGCCGATGGACAGATGGGCGGGATTATCAAGAGTTACCGCGATTGGAAACTGTCGGGCGATAACGCGTGGCTAGCCGATCTCTGGCCGAAAATCAAGCGCTCGCTGGAGTTTGCGTGGTCGGATGATAACGCTGATTTGTGGGATCCCGCACAATCTGGGGTTTTGACAGGCCGTCAGCATCATACCCTTGACATGGAACTCTTCGGTCCCAACGCGTGGCTGACAGGCATGTATTTAGCTGCGCTGGAAGCGGCCGCGCGTATGGCCGAAGCCATGGGCGAGACCGCGTTTTCCGACAAATGCCGCGCGATTAAGGACAAAGGTTCCCGCACTGTCGAATCCACCCTATGGAACGGCGAATATTACATCCAAAGCGTAGACCTGGACGACGAGAGCACGCTCGATCCATATCTTTCATCCGACCCGAATGTTAAGAAATCCTATTGGAATCCCGAGGCGAAGGAGTTGAAATACCAACTCGGCGACGGCGTCTCGATTGATCAGCTGCTTGGACAGTGGCATGCCGACCTATGCGGGCTGGGCGATCTGTTCGATCCCAGCCGCGTAACCCAGGCGTTAAGCGCTATTGCTCGACATAATTTTGTCGAAACAATGGGCGAACGCTTCAACCCTTGTCGAATCTACTGCCTGCAGGATGAATCCGGGCTGGTCATATGCGACTATCCGTCCGGCAAGCGCAAGCCCATCATCCCAGCGCCATACGCCGAGGAAACTATGCACGGCTTCGAGTATTCAGCGGCATCCCACATGATCCTGCGCGGTCTGGAAGCCGAAGGCCTGCGCTGCGTGAAAGCCGTCCGCGACCGTTACGACGGCGAGCGCCGCAACCCCTGGAACGAAATCGAATGCGGCGGCAACTACGCGCGTTCAATGGCTGCCTGGTCGCTCATCCTCGCCTACCAAGGCTTGCAAGTGGACATGACACAAAACCAAGTCGCTTTCGGGCGTTTGAGCCCGGATCAGCCACATGGCAGCGTGTGGGCGTTCTCCGGAGCTTGGGGTAAGATCACCGCTGGCGGCGGAACACTTACACTGCGGTGCATGGGCGGCCAACTTAACCTGTCTCGGATAGCGTTTCAGAATGCCTCTGAAATCCATTCGGTGGACTTGGACGCCAAGGCAATTCCATTCCACCTAGAGGATGGCTTTATTGTGATGGATAGCGCCGTTTCACTACGGCCGGACAGTACGCTGCAGTTCCGGATGTAAGCTGACTTATACAAACCCCCGCTGAAATGGTACCATTTCAGTGGGGGTTTATATTGTGTAATTATCAACGCTCCCAAACCAACACGGCGTTCTTTGTCGCTTCCGCGAACGCGGCGTCGTCTTCCATTGGGCCGAGTTTGGAAAACGATTCGTCGAAATAATACACCGCGCCAATGTTTTCCGCGAAGGACTGATTGTACTGCAGATTCCACAGCATTTCCTGCGACGCTCCTTCATCGCTGAACGATTCTAACGAACCTGTGATCCCAACCACGACTTTCATGGGCATTTCCATTGGCGACGGTTTTCTCCATGGGAGCCTGCTATATAACTGTTCCAGATACCTGAAGTATACAGCGGTGTATACCTCACCGTCTTTTTCCATCTCATGCTGTGTCGAGCCGCAGCTAAAAAAGGTATTGTTGTTCGCGATAATCGAAAGTTCGCCATTGTCCGCGACGGCGACGGAGAGCATGCCTTCCGTATATGGCAGCGGTACATATTGCTGAAGATACAAATTAGCAACGACGATCAGCAATATGGTCAGAACAATCGCCGCCAGCACGGCGATAACCCGGCGCATGGTCAGTTTGCGTTTCAGTATAAGCAGCGCGGCGCGAATGCTGTCGTCGGGAACGGTAGGTTGAATGGGCTGGCGTTCGGCAATCCTCAGCGCGTTGAGTTCGCTGGCGCAAGATTCGCACCGCTCGACATGCTCCTTGATAAACGCGCCGCTCTCCTCGCCGCAAACGCCGTCGCAGAATAGCGGCAGCAGATCACGAACCATCCCGCAGGCCTGTCTGGATGATATGGTTGGTATAGTAGATTTAATAGATTCAGTAGATTCGTTCACTTTAACGCCTCCCTTATGCTCAATTTCGCGCGGTGGTATACGATTCGCGCCCAGCTCTCCGACTTGCCGAACAACCCGGAGATGTCCGTATACGACAGTCCTCCGAACATCCGCAGCGAGAATACCTCTTTGTATGGTTCGTCAAGGTAGTGGAGCGCGCGGTGTATCTCAAGCGTGTCCAGACGATCCGCCGCCGAGTCCGTCGAGCCATCCTCTTCAAGCAGGGCGGCGTCGCCGCTCCCGACGCGCTCCTCGCGTTTGCGCATCGAGAAGTAAGTGTTCTTCGCGATCTGGCACAGCCAAACTTTGATGTCACATTCACCCTTGAAGTTTTCGATATGGTGCAACGCTTTAAGGAACGCTTCTGCCGTCACGTCCTCGGCGACAGCTGGGTTTCGGCACATCGAAAACACATACCGATATACATAAGTATGATACATTATGTATGTCTGCTCGAAGTCTATGGGATCCGATCGAATCTTGCCGCTCACCGTACTGTCTCACCACGCTTTCATAATATAAGACTACCGACGGACGGGTTTGTTACAAACAATCGGATAAAATATAATGAAGTGGGAGGCGATACCGCCCCCCACACGCTCCCTAGTAATCGATGATGAATCATCAATTACTTAAGCTTCGCGCCTCTTGTTGCCACGCCATCACTTGGCTTAGTGGCAGCTCAAGTAAATCAGCCACTGCATCAGCGGTTAGTTTCTTGAGCAGCTTGAGTGCATATTCCTTTTGCCCCTTCTCGATTCCACGCCGCTCCCCAATCAATTCCGCCGTCAATCTGTTCTGCATAGAAAACATATACTGCTGCCTCCATTTCGGGTCGTGCTTGTTTAATTTGACAGACCTGTCGATTTTCTTGATCAACTCATTATCCGTTTGGTCAATCGGGAACGCCTTCGGGTTGTTCATATAGATCAGGATTTCCTTCATCCTGCTCGATAATTCGCCCACAGTGCCTTTGGTATTGAAGTATAGCTTGCTAAACTCCTATCTCAATTATAACACAGCCCGCAATCGGAATCAACGCGGCAAATTGCTGAAAAAATATCCCACGCCAGGCATGTTTATAATCCTTAAAACCTGTGTATATATAAGTAAGATGGGAATGAGATTGGCGCGTAACGGATGCAGAATCAAAGGTATAACAAAGTAAACAACATAGGAGGATAACCAATGGATGATCACAAGAAACTGACTAACGAGGTCGGCGCGCCGGTGGCCGACAACGAGAACAGCATCACTGCCGGACCGCGCGGCCCCGTAGTTATGCAGGACGTTTGGCTGATGGAGAAGATGGCGCACTTCAACCGCGAGGTCATACCGGAACGCCGGATGCACGCCAAAGGCTGGGGCGCGTACGGCAAGCTGACTGTTACCCATGACATATCCCAGTATACCAAAGCCAGTGCGCTGCAGTGCGGCGAGGAGACGGAGTGCTTCCTGCGATTCTCGACGGTGGCGGGCGAGCGCGGCGCGGCGGACGCGGAGCGCGATATCCGCGGTGTCGCTTGCAAATTCTATACCAAAGAAGGCAACTGGGATCTGGTGGGCAACAACACGCCGACATTTTTCATCCGGGATGTGCATAACTTCAGCGACCTGAATCGTGCGGTCAAGCGCGATCCGCGCACAGGCCGTCGATCGCCGCAGAATAACTGGGACTTCTGGACGCTACTGCCAGAGAGCTTCCACCAGCGGACTATCGTCATGAGCGACCGTGGGATTCCCGCGACGTTCAGACACATGCATTTCTTTGGCGAGCACACGTTCTCATTCTATAATGCGAATAACGACCGCGTGTGGTGCAAGTTCCACTTCCTGACGCAGCAAGGCATCAAGAACCTGACCAACGAGGAAGCGGAAGCGCTCGTCGCTAAAGACCGCGAGAGCCACGGCGCTGACCTGTTCGAGGCGATCGAGCGCAAGGAGTTCCCGAAGTGGACGATGTATGTGCAGATCATGACCGAAGCCCAGGCGAAGGCGCACTATGAGAATCCGTTTGATATTACGAAGATATGGCGTCATAAGGAGTTTCCGTTGATCCAGGTCGGCGTGTTGGAGCTGAACCGCAACCCGGAGAACTACTTCGCCGAGGTCGAGCAGTCGGCGTTCACACCGGCGCATGTGGTGCCGGGGATTGGGTTCTCACCGGACAAGTTCCTGCAGGGACGGCTGTTTGCCTACGGCGACGCGCATCGCTATCGCCTGGGTGTGAACGCCAACCACATCCCCGTCAACAAGGCGCGCACGGAGGTCAATGAATACCACCGCGACGGGCAGATGCGCGTCGACGGGAACTATGGCGCGGCAGTCGCCTACACGCCAAACAGCGCGGGCGTCTGGTCGGCGCAGCCCGAAGTGGCCGAGCCGCCGCTGGAACTGGAAGGCGCGATGTGGCGATTCGATCCCAAGGACGATCCTTCCGACGACAACTTCCGCGCAGGCGGGAATCTATGGCGAATCCTGGCGGAGGACAAAAAGCAGCTGCTGATTGGGAATACCGCCACGGATATCGCGCCAGTCACGGAGAACATAAAGTATCGCCACGCAGTGCATTGTTTCCTGGCCGATCCGGAGTATGGAGAGCGGATGACCAAGGCGCTGGGGTTGAATTTCGCGAAGGTAATGGAGCTATCCAAGCTCAGCCATGATCAGCTGAACCAGGCGACGATTAGTTAATTGTTGCATGAAGGGCGGTTTATGAACCGCCCTTATGATGGTGGCAAACCCGGTAGGTAAAACCTATCGGGTTTAATTGGATGCTCGTATGCCATTGTGTCGTTATATTAGTGTACATCATAATACAATATTTGGATGCAGGAGGGATAACCTATGATTCGTCTGGGACATACCCAACGGCGGACTTGGATCGTCGCGTTACTGCTGGGGCTGATTCTGATGCTGGGGTCGGCATCTGCGACTGCGGAGCTTCAAGCCGACGCGCTGCCGCAAACCCTGTATGTCAACACATATCGTGGCATGCACTTCCATGTGGATCCTGAATGCTCATCGATCTCCGAACGCTTCTTCCAATATGTGATACCGTTCGACAAGTCGGAGCTGTCGCAGCCGCCGTATAATCGGCTGCCGCCGTGCATGTACTGTATCCCCGAAGCGTATAGCATCGGTGCGCCGGAGCCGGGCACGCCAGTGTTCGTTATCAATACAGAAGGTTTGGGGAATTTCAACTTGCGCGCGGAACCCAGCACCAGCGCGGAGGTGATCGCCTCCTATCGTGAAGGCGTTGAGATGACGGTATTGGAGAACACATCCGAGGAATGGGCCAAAGTGCGCGTCGGATTTGAGGATGCCGGCTATTTCGAAGGCTATGTGATGAAGCATTACCTGTCATCTGGATCGCTCTTCCATGCAGGGCAATACTCGTTTACCTGGGAGGACACAGTGCCGCCCAGCGGCGGATGCGGGCTGTACCTAGAACCAAGCGGGACTTCAGCGCTCGTGAGCGGTTCCGACGGCGAGCCGGTGCACATCGACGAGACGCAGGTGCTCACGACGCTAGGCTGGGCGCATACCATCCCAAAAGCAAACTGGACACAGGTATCGGCCGTCATACACGATCCGGCGCATCCACGCGCGGACGCGAATGGGGATGTCGTGCTCACAGGCTTTATCGAGCGCTATGCGGATGCATTCTCGAGAGTTGACTTTGACTTCTCACAGTTGTATGGGTACTACGTGCCGGAAGAATAATGTATGATTGCTTAAGCGCCGCTGCGCAGGAACGCCTTCACCGCCAAGCCCGCCTGGTATGCAGCGTTCCGCGAGGCGCCGTGCTCCCTGGCCCACTCGACGGCCTCGGCCATGGTTTTGCCAGAATATAACGCATCCAACACCCACGTTTCAGCGCGGATGGGCTCAGGCTCATCCGCGCTGGGCTTTAGCGGAAACTGGAATGCCAAACAGTACTCGCCCTTTTCCGCGTTGGCTTTCGCACTGAACGCGGCGAGGGATTCACCCGCCGTGCCCTCGAACGTCCATTCGTATTGTTTGGTCAGATCGTTTGCGATGAATACTCGCGCGTCCGCCGCAGTTTCATTCAGAATTGTAAGCAAAGTCCCCACACGGTGGGGCGATTCATACACTACCGCAACGCCGACGCCGCTCGACATCTCCGCAAGCTTCTCCCGCAGCGCGGCCTTTTCGCGCGGGAGGAATCCATAGAACGCAAACTCTGTGAACCGCCAGCCCGTCAGCGCAAGGATGGTTGTCGCCGCCGTCGGGCCCGGCACACATTCGACGCGTATCCCTGCCACGCGCGCCGCGGTCACAACCGCGCCGCCCGGATCGGATATCGACGGCATGCCAGCGTCCGTCACCAGCGCGGCGTCCGCGTTGTCCGACAGCATCCGCTCGACCAATAGCCGCGCCTTGCCGCGCTCGTTGTGTTCATGGCTGGACGTGAGCTTAGTATGAATGTCAAATCTTGACAGCAACTTTTGCGTAACGCGCGTGTCCTCGGCGGCTATGAACGACACATTCCGCAGCGTGTCGATAACACGCGGACTCGCGTCGGACAGGTTGCCGATAGGTGTGCCGACGACGTATAACGTCATAACTTTTCAGCGACGCGCAGTTTCGCGCTATGGGAACGCGGGTTGCGCGCCGATTCCACTGCATCCGGCAGAATCGGACGCGCTCCAAAACCGCTGACCGTCGGCATCTTACCGCACACGCACACCGGGAACGACGGCGGACACGTGCACGGCTTGCGCAGCCGCGCGAAGGTCTGCTTAACGATCCTATCCTCCAGCGAGTGAAACGTGATTACGCATAAACGGCCGCCCGGTTTCAGCATGCTGACGATGGATTCCAGCGCGGATGCCAGCGGCGTCAGCTCGTCGTTGACCGCAATCCGCAGCGCTTGGAACACGCGCCGCGCCGGATGCCCCGTGTCGCGCAGGCGTACGGCCTTCGGGATGGCCGCGTCCACGCACGCGACAAGGTCGAATGTGGTTTGAATGGGCGAACGCTCGCGCCGCTCGATGATTATCTTGGCGATGCGAACCGCCCACTTCTCCTCGCCAAAGTCGCTGAATATGCGGATCAGCGCGCGTTCATCCAGCAGCGACAACAGGTCGGCGGCAGTTTCGCCTTGACTGGTATCCATCCGCATATCCAGCGGCGCGTCGTCGTGGTAGGAGAATCCGCGCTCCGGCGTGTCCAGTTGGTGCGACGAAACGCCCAGATCCAGCAGCGCGCCGTCTAGTGCAACCGCACCGCGATCCGTCAGCAGTCGCGGCAGATCGTGGAAATTGCCGCGCAACGCCTCGAAGTTGGGCGGATTGCCCAGCCTTAACAACGTAGCTTCAACCGCGTCGGCGTCACGATCCACGCCGTATAGGAAGCCCGTGCCGCTCAACCGTTCAAGTATTCCAGCTGCATGCCCGCCGCCGCCCAGCGTGCCGTCTGCGTAGACGCCGCCGGGACGCACGGCCAGCGCGACCATTACTTCATCAAATAATACCGGCTCATGGTAACCGCTCATGGTTTGTCCAGCAGCGTGCATGGCGGAGCGTCCAGCAGCGTGCGCGTCTCGCCGACCAGGTACAGCGAACCCGCCACCACACACCAGCCCAGCGGGTATTCAGCCGAGCTTCTTGCCAAATGCAGCGCGGCCTCAATCGTCGGGCAAGGTTGCGCCGCCTTCCCCGCTTCGGCGAATGTGCGCGACAATTCCCACACCGACACCGCCCTATGCGAATCCGGCGTGACCGTCAGCACCCTATGCACGTGGGGGATCAGCGTCCGCGCGAAGCCTTCCGAATCCTTCTCGCGCAGCATGCCGACGATTGCCGTGATGGGCCGCGCCAGCGAATCCAGATAAGCGGTCAGCGCACGCGCGCCCTGCGGATTGTGTGCGCCATCCAATAATACCGCGCGCGGGAAGTCCGCGCGGCGCGGCTTCACCCATTCCAAACGCCCCGGCCATGCCGCGCGCCGCAAGCCTTCCGCGATAGAGCTGTCGGATATGTTAAGTCCTCGCCCGCGCAGCGCCAGACAGACGGCGCGCGCCGTCGCCGCGTTGCCGGACTGGTGTTCGCCCAGCAAGCCTATAGATGGATGGACGTCCGAATCATTATGAAGGATCGTCAGCGGCGCGCCAACCGCCTCGCAGTGTTCGCGTATTACACCCACGACCGCTTCAGCCGCACCGGGGTACACCACCATCGGCACGCCGGGCTTGGCGATGCCTGCCTTCTCAAAGGCGATCTGTTCGACCGTCGAACCCAGCGCCTTCGTGTGATCCAAGTCGATCGACGTGACCGCCGTAACCAGCGGGGCTATGATGTTTGTGGAATCCAGCCGTCCGCCCATCCCGACCTCGACGACCACCGCATCCACCCGCGCCTCGTCGAAATACACAAACCCAATGGCCGTAATGATCTCGAATTCCGTCGGATGAATCCCCTCGTTGCGCATGGATTCGACGGCATCCGCCACGCGCGCTGTGATCCGAATCAGATCCGCGTCGGGGATGTTCACGCCGTCCACGCGTATCCGCTCATTAAACAACTGCAGGTATGGCGACGTGTACAACCCCGTGCGGTATCCCGCGCAGCGAAGCGCCGCCTGAATGAACGCGCACACGGAGCCTTTGCCGTTCGTGCCCGCTATGTGTATACACCGCAGCCTGTCCTGCGGATTCCCCAGCCGCGCCATGAGCAGGCGCATGTGTGCTAACCCAGCCTTGCCGCCGCGGTAGCGCGTATCATGTATGAACGCCAGCGCCGCGGCCATCGATTCGATAGGTTCAGCCGTATTAACCATTCCTTATAAATAATATGTAATATATAATAAATTCTAAAGTTCGCTTACTGTGGAGGATGAAACTGGCGGCCGCTCCGTCAATGTGAGCAGCACCTCTGGTTGTTGCGGAGTGAACGTGAATCCGCTCACATTATCCACCATACACTGGATGGGCAGCACGGATTCGCCCGCCGTTAGACCCGCCGCATCCACGAATAGATGCACATCTTCCGCTGAAACCCGCTCCATCGTCAGGTACGGACCGGAGATGGTCACGCTCATCTCACTTAACGCCAAATCCGCGCTCAACATCGCGTCGGCATTCCTGATCTCGACAGGTATATTCACATAAGTATGGGTATGCACAGCCTCCCTCACGGCCGCCAGTATGACTACTTCCGTTGCGCTGGAATACTTCAGCTCCGGCGCGAGCCTTAATCCAGATCGGCCTTGCACGGCTTCGTCCATATTCGACACGTCGATCGGCGTTTCGACATATATCGTCTGCAACCGATCCAACACGGCCTGCGGACCCGCCACCTGCACCGACTGCGGCACCATCATCGTGCGGCTGATCTCGTAACCATGCGCTGGCGTGCCCCTCACCGCGATCGATGTGTCGATGGGCAGCTCCTTCATCGGGTACACGTCTACGTCAACCCTTACGGATTGCATGTTGACCAATTCGCTCGATATCCGCAGCATGGACGAGTCGACGGGGCCGCCGTCCCGATCCTGCAACTCAATCAGCGCCGACATACTGTTATGGGTGCGGCTGATATCCAGCGAATCTATCGGCAGGTATACGACCGCGCGCGCCACCTGATTGACCAGCGAGTGCGGCCCGCTGACTGTAATTTGTGCAGGATCCGTCACCGGCTTGTCAAACCACAGCGGCGTCGACGCCTTCCCAATGGGCACCACCTCGACCGGGATCCTACCACGTTGATCGTACGTTTCGACATTAACCGTATATGACGACGGTATGAACTCCAGCACGGTACCGTACGTCATTATCGCCTGGGAGAATTTGATCTCCTGGCTATCGCCCGCCTGTGTGATCCGCGCCAGATCCAGCCTGGGCATGAAGTTGGCCCCGGATGCCGTCTGATAATCCCGCTGCGCCACGCTCACGCGCATCCTGACCTTAATCGGATTGGCCGACAGATCCTCCGTGATGGTCAAGCCCCGCGCCTGCAGCGTCTCAAGACCGGAGACGTTCACCACCGCGTCCACGATCACCTTCTCGCGCTTGATATTCTCGTCGCTGGCGATCAGCACCGACCAGAACAGCATCGCGAGTAACAGCGCTGATATCTTAAGCCACGGATGGTTGCCAGCCACCCGCCACACCTGCCTTAGCTGGGCCGCAATCGTGCCCTGCTTCTCTGGTGCGGGCTGTGAAGCGCGCGGTTCATTGGTCGTCCGGGGCTCATTGGGCATCATTCAGGTTCCTCCGTTTCGTACGCGACTGCAGCCATTTGAGCAGCGGCGTCGAGGGCGTGGCCGTCGTGAATATCGGCGTGATTTCCTGTTCCAATGTACGGGCGTCCAGGTGTCGCGTCAGCTTCCCGGCCTTCGCCATGGATATGACGCCCGTCTCCTCTGAGACTATCAGCGCGATGGCGTCCGTCTGCTCGGATATGCCCAGCGCGGCGCGATGGCGCGTACCCAGTTCCTTGGATATGGTCCTATCCTCGCTAAGCCTTAGGAAACACGCCGCAGCGACGATCCGGTGTTCCCTGATTATGACCGCGCCGTCGTGCAGCGGCGTATTCGGCTCGAATATATTCTCCAGCAGCGACGCAGTGATCAGCGAATCCAGCCGCGTGCCGCTCTCTATTATCTCCGCCAGGCCTGAACGCTGTTCGATTACGATCAGCGCGCCCACCTTGCGCCGGGCCAGATTGGTCATAGCCGCCACCAATTCGGATATAACCCGCAGGTAATGGTC
The DNA here is from genome assembly GCA_025997215.1 of Clostridia bacterium. The sequence goes on along the minus strand of BNUH01000050.1, from coordinate 8,411 downwards.
GGGATCGCTGGGTGTCTTAATGCGCTCTAAAAGGTTCGTGCTGCCGATCTGTTCCAACGCCCGCCGCAGTTCCGGTTGGAACAGTACGACGACCACCACCGTCCCGGAGTTCACGATCATGGCGATGATCCTATTCAGCGCGGTCAGGTGCAGCCATTCGCTAAGCCTGGACACCACGAACAGGAACGCCAGCCCCTTGAGCACCTGGCTGGCGCGCGTCTCACGCGTGAGCAGGAGCAGCTGGTATAGCAGGAACGCCACTATCAGCACGTCCGCCACATCCGATATACGGATGCTGCTGAATATGCTGCGTACCAGCGAGATGTTCTCCTGCAAGAATGCCGCCATGGACGTCCCCTCCGCCCCTTATCGATCCGTACCTAGTATACACCAGTATCCTCTAAAGAGTAAACGTCCTACCCCCCTCCATGAATCCTATATATTGAACGATTTTTTATGACGAATGTATGACGTTTTTTCAATTTGGCGACTTGACAACGCAATGAATCCGTCATATAATTCGTTCTATGTAAGATAGACTAACTCTACAGGGGGTGGCAGGCGGTGAAGAGGATACGGGCGAACACGGTCTGGGCGATGGTGTTGGCGATAATACTTATTGCGTCACAATTTTTACTTGCCGCGCCGGCGCTGGCCGACGAGGTGTGGTATACCCGCAGCGGCACGAAGCTGCGCGAGAAGGCTTCCACGACCGCTGATGCGATCATTACCATTAAGGGCGGCGAACAGGTCGCCGTAGTCGGTCGCGCCAACGGCTGGTCGCAGGTGAAGTACGGCTCCCACTCCGGCTACGTCCGATCGGATCTGCTGGTGCAGCTGACGCGTTCGGGTTACATCCCGCTGGAGAAGGGCAACGATTGCCCGCAGGTTAAGAACGTGCAGGTAGCGTTGAGAGATTTGGGCTACTTTTCTGGTAAATGTGATGGTGTATTCGGCCAGGATACGCTGGATGCTGTTAAAGCATTCCAAAAACGCAATTCGATGACGGCGGACGGCATTGCCGGAGGCGAGACCCAGCGCGTGCTGTATTCAGCCTCCGCGCGCGCGGCGGATGGTTCGACGGGCGTCTCGTCCGGATCGGTAACGGCGGTCGCATCCGCTGCCAACGCTGCATCGGCAGCCCTGTCCAGCTCGGCGAGCTCTACATTGAAAAAGGGCGTTTCCAGCACCGAAGTGCTGCAGATGCAGCAGCAGTTAAGGTTATTAGGATATATCGACTTCACACCCGACGGGGTGTTTGGCAGCGGCACCGAGAAGGCAGTCGTTGCGTTCCAGAAGGCCGCCGGACTTGCCGCCGACGGCAAGGTAGGCAGCGCCACATTGACCAAGCTGTACTCGGCCGCTGCGCCTAAGGCCAACACTCCGGCAGCATCCGCCGCTTCCAACCCGAACGACGCGGCGGCCGCTTCATTAAAGAAGGGCGACACCGGGACTTCCGTCAAGGTCATGCAAACGCTTCTGAAAAAATTAGGTTATATAACGTTTAACCCGGACGGGGTATTCGGCAGCGGCACCGAGGATGCCGTTATAGCATTCCAACAACGCAACGGTTTGACAGCCGACGGTAAGGTCGGCGCGGCGACGCTTAGTGCGCTCAACAGTTCTAAGGCAGTGGCGGCCGCTTCCGCGACTGGGTCCGCGGCGGTAACACTGAAGAGCGGCGACAAAGGCTCCGAAGTTACGAAGATGCAGCAACGTTTGAAATCGCTGGGCTTTATAACGTTCAATGCCGACGGCACGTTCGGTTCAGGCACGAAAACCGGCGTCGTCGCGTTCCAGAAGGCGAATAACCTCACGGCCGACGGCATCGCCGGGCCTGGGACTCTTACCCTGCTGTACAGCGCCTCCGCCAAGTCCGCGCCCATTGGCGGCACGAGCGCGTCCGGCGGTGTGTCGAGCGGGGTAACGAGCGGCCCTGCCTCCAGCCAGGTCAAGCTGCTGCACTTTTTCGACGATGTGAAGCCCAAGTATAGGGCCGGCACGATCGTATCCATATACGATCCGGCGTCGGGGCTGTCGTGGAAGCTGCGGTTCATGTCGCTGGGGCGGCACGCCGACTCCGAACCGCTGACCGCCACCGACACCGCCACCATGAATAAAGCCTTCGGCAACTCGACCACCTGGACCCCCAAAGCCGTGTGGGTGAAATTCCCCGATGGCGTGTGGAGTATGGCAACTATGCACAACACGCCGCACCTGTCCTCTACAATAAAGGACAATAACTTCTCCGGACACCTGTGCGTGCACTTCCTGCGCGACATGGATGAGTGCTCCAAGAACGATCCCAACTACGGCGTCCAGAATCAGAAAGCCATCCGCGCCGCGTGGAAGGCGCTGACCGGGCAGGTTATAAATTGATAGATTGGCATCAGGCCTTGTCGCCTGCGTGAGGATTGCCCCAACTGCGGTTGGGGACTTGTTACTTTTCCCGTCCGTGGGAAAAGTAACAAGTCCCTCACCGCAGTGAGGGCTGTCCCTCCGCAGAGGACGAACCCCAAGCCCTCCGCAGGGGAAAAATACCACCCTTATGTTGTCCCAATTCGTTATGGTATAAGACATGTTATCTTTAGAATAGATTAGCCTGTAATACCGCCCAAAGGAGTGGACGCCATGCCGTGCAGCCCGAATAGGAACCTGGGACGCACATCGAGGAATGCAACGCCCCCGAACGATTTCATAGACGCTTCGCCATGCAACACGACCAAGGCGTGGATGGGGGATAAGCCATCGCGCTCTGCTAACGGCGCGTCCGCGCTCATCAGCAGTATCCGCGCGAACACGATGAGCGGCCGTCAGTCGGCCGAGGCAGCGGTTGAGCCGAGGCTGATCACGGCGGGCAGCACACGGCCTTTGAGCGGCGCGACTATGTCGGCGTACGTGGGCGGCGCGGATACGATTAATTTGGATATGGAAAACCGCCGCGCCCAGATTTTGAATAATGCGTTTGTCAATACGTATACCACCGAGCAGATCATCAACGACTGGCTGCCCAAAAAACCGCCCGCAGAGCTGACCAACGAGCCGTTGATCGGCGAGTCCGGGCTGAATACTTCGGTGGTCATGGCCTCGCCTCAAAATTCATCCTGCAATCTGCACAGCTATTCGCTAAAAATCCCGGCAGTTGTGGACGAGGATACGGGCGAGGATGTGCCGCCTGGCGAGATAGATGTAGTCCCATATCAATCGGATACGGAGGGATGCGTTCCCCCTCAATATTTTATGGAACCTATACAGCCGCCCGTAACCTCCGCCGACGGCTGCGGCGCGGATGTATACCGCGAAACCGACGACCGCATGCGCGAATATGACAGTCCGCAGGCGCGTGTGCCGCTAAGCGACCGCCAACCCAGCGTGCTGTGCGCCATATCGTGGCTGCTGGCCAACGGTTATGGCTTGGGCACCAATATGGATGAGTGGTCCAGAAAGCTCGGCGCGCCGACCATTGATAAGTTTGAGGCGCAGTACATCACCCAGGCCGCCATATGGATCGCGGAAGGGGTTATACCGGAATCGTCGCACTTTGGACCGTGCGGCGATAGCTTCTCCGGTGACCCGTCGCTGACGGCCCAGAATGACGCTATACGTCAGCTGGTCAACATGGCGCGCGAGTACGCATCCACCCACGAGTGCGAGCGCAACGACGGCGATCCCATCCGCGGCATCACAACCCCACGCGGCGGTGAGTATTATCCGGAACGCTCCGGCAGTCTGGCGCGCATGGTATCCACCGATCACGGCGGCCGCGCACAGCGGCCGACTACCCGCGCCCGGAGCATCAGCGCGCTGAATACCTGCAGCGCCGACGGCACCCAGGTCTGCGCGAAATATCTGGGCGGCGGTTCGTCGGCGTTCTCGCACCTGATACCTGGCAGGGATGTTACGGTGCGGATCGTGTGCGGCCGGCTGCTCGTCGGCCCGTTCCGGTCATGCACGCCCGCCGTGAGGCTGGTCGCCGCATGCGGCTGCATGAATGGATTCTCATACATGTTCACCGACTACTGCGGCAATCCGCTTTATCATAAGACCTGCATGACGACGGACGGCACCAACGGCGGCGACACAACGGATGAATTCTACTGCGCTGATGGCAACATCGTGTGCATGCATTGCAACGCCAATGTCGAGGGCGTGAATGCCGCTGATGAACTCAACCGCGACGAGTTCTACGTAGCGCTGCGCATCACTCAAAAATACTTATGCTTCCAACTGTGTTCGGATTGCAGATTAAGGCGCAGCGTCACCTGGTTCATGGAGGATGTGTCGAGCGGCCGTCACGTCGGCATGCGGCTGTCGAATGAATGCAACTACTGGCAGCAGATCATCGAGACCGAGTGCACGTGCGTCTGTGTAGAATTACCCATCGACGAACCCAACCCCGACGAGACCGTTCACCTGCAGTATCCGCCGATCCTGTTCGGCCAGACCCCGCCGCCCGTCATTCATGAGGAAGCGCCCCCTCCGATCGTGCCGGATCCGATCGTATTCCTGTCGCCCGCGCCGCCGGATCCGCCGGATCCGCCTGTGTTCCCGCCGCCCGTACTGCTGCCGCCGCCTCAACGTCCGGTGCGGCCGCAGCCGACAATATTCGCGCCGCCCATCGTACTGCCCCAGAAGTGTCCGCCGAAACCCGCCCCCATTCCGCCGCCGCCGCGGCCCATCCTCGAAGCGCCGAGGCCGCCCGCACCCGTGCTGCCGCCGCTGCCCACGCCGCCGCCGATCCTCATCACGCCGTACCGCACGGTGCAGCGTCCGGTGATGATCCCGCCGCCGCCGCCCATTCCAGCCAGTGCGCTGGGCGCGGTGCCAGCCGCCGTCGGCCGCCGGCCCGAACCGCAGCCCGTTTGCCAGCCCGCGCTTAACGGATGCCCGCCCACCTGCGCTGTCGGCGGCACCATACCGCTCCAGGCCGGGATGAATCCGCCCATGATGCCGCGCCAGATACCGATGGGGCAGTTCATGCAGCCAGGCGCGAGGCCCGTCGGTGTGATCCCGCCGCATCATGAGGGAGAATGCGGGATCGCTTGCGGCGAGGTACCTGTGATCCCATTATGCCCGCGCCAGTACATGGACGACACGGTAATGCTGGAGCCGATGCCGCAAACTATGCCGCAGCGTCCCGGCACGCCGATCAATCCGACGGTATTCATGCAACACCCGAACGCGTTCTACCCCACCAGCCAACCGGGGCTGACGTGTCCGCCGCCGCCCAGCTGCGAGTGCAACAGCTTAACGCAGCCCATCCAGTTGCAAGACCGGGTAGTCTGGCCTACCAAACGCTCTTAACAGGCGGGGTTGATATTATCGGAACATGACGAAACCGCGGGAATCGCAATGATTCCCGCGGTTCTGTCTGTTGACGTATTATGCTGCATTGGTGAATATTCCCTCCTAATTTGGCGCATGCTAGTCATACTAGTTCAAAAGCCAAGCGAGGGGGATTTGTTTTGCATATGTATCGCGGGAGAACGGGCTGGATATTGATGGCGCTGCTGCTGGTGTTGTCGCTGGCATCATGCGCTACGGCGACCGAATCTAACATTGTTGGCGATCAGCCGCAGGTAGGCGATGCGGCAAAGCCGCCGCTGCCGGAGAGAATTACAGAATTCGACAATGAGGTACCCAAGATCCGTGTGTATGTCAAGGATACGGGTTCTGTCGAGACGATGTCCATCGAGGATTATCTAGGCGGCGTGGTCGCAGGCGAGATGAACAGCGATTGGCCCATGGAAGCGCTGAAGGCGCAGGCCATACTCGCGCGGACATTCACGCTGCGGTTCATGACCGAGAAGGAATCGAAGTACGAGGGCGCGGACGTATCCACCGACATTGAGGAAGCCCAGGCGTATGATGCCAGCGGCGTCAACGATCGGATCAAGCAGGCGATCGAGGAGACGCGCGGCATGGTGCTGGTATCTAACGGCGAATTCCCGTACGCATGGTTCCATGCGCACTCGGGCGGCAAGACCGCGCTGGCCAAGGAAGGCCTCGATTATGAATCCGACGAGCCGCCGTATACGCTCGTGACCGATGGCAGCGAATCCGAGACAGCGCCGGATGAGGCGCGGCAATGGTTCGCGCAGTTCAGCCCGGAAACCGTCATGAAAGCCGCCAACTTGACTGGGGATCTCACCAGCATTGAGATCGGCGAAAAGGGTGAGTCCGGGCGCGCAGAAACGCTGCTGATCAATGGCGAATCGGTCCGCGCTGCGTCGCTGCGCATCAAACTGGGGAGCACGGACATGCGTTCGACATTGCTCGACGATATACGTTTGGAGGATGGTACCGTCGTCATGTCCGGACGCGGGTACGGCCATGGCGTGGGGATGTCGCAGTGGGGCGCGTATGGCATGGCAGAATCCGGCAGCAATGCGGAGGACATAGTGACGCATTACTTCAAGGACGTTCAGGTTGTCAAGATGTGGTGAAGGGTGTCGAATCATGACAAAGGCTGGGTCCAAGGCGTTGCCTTGGACCCAGCCTTTAGCGTTGTAAGCGTTACAGCAGCTTTACCACACGATCCAGCAGCAGATCAGCTACATCATGCTTGCTCATCATCGGCAGCGACTCCGCGGTATCCTTCGTTAAGAATGTGACGATGTTGGTCTCAACGTCAAAACCCGCGCCCTGACGCGTCACATCATTCGCGACCAGCAGGTCAGCATTCTTCCTGGCCAACTTTTCCCGTCCATTTTCTATGACATTATCCGTCTCCGCCGCGAACACCACCAGCACTTGCCCTGGCTTCCTCCGCGCGCCGACCGCCGCCGCAACGTCCGGATTCTCCTGCAGTTCCAGCGTCATCGGCCTGCCGTCCCGCTTCTTAATCTTGTGGGCCGACGGCTCCGCCGCCCGGTAATCGCATGGCGCGGCGGCTTGAATCACCACGTCCGCGCTCGACATCCGCTGCATCATCGCCTGGAACAGCTGCATCGTCGTCTCAACGCTCACCACCTCGACGAGCGGCGGCACTGCTATCCCCACCGGGCCGGTTACCAGCGTCACCTCGGCCCCTCGCGCCTTAGCCCGATCCGCGATCGCGTAACCCATCCGCCCCGACGATCGATTCGTTATGTACCTCACCGGATCCAGCATCTCCCGCGTCGGTCCCGCCGTCACCAGCACGCGTTTCCCCGCCAAATCCTGATTCTCGGTTAACAACATCGTCGCCGCGTGCACGATCAACTCCGGTTCGGACATCCGGCCGATGCCCGCATCGCCATTGGCCAGCCGTCCCGACTCCGGGCCGATGAAGTTGACGCCGCGTTGCTTCAGCAGTTCTACATTCGCCGCCGTCGCAGCGTTCTCCCACATCCCTGAATTCATCGCGGGCGCAATCAACAGCGGCGCGCGTGTCGCGAGAATGGTAGAAGTCAGCATGTCGTCGGCGATGCCGTTGGCGAGTTTCGCTATCACATTCGCCGTCGCCGGAGCGATCACAAACAGATTCGCCTTCTTAGCCAGCGCGATGTGCTCGACTTCCCACCGCGCCGGGCTTTCGAACATATCCACTGCCGCTGGATTCCCCGACAGCGACTCGAATGTCAGCGGCGTTACGAATTCACACGCATGCCGCGTCATCACCACGTGGACTGTGATGCCCAGCTTGCGCAGCCGCGTAACTATCTCGGCCGACTTATACGCCGCGATCCCGCCCGTGACGCCCAGCACCACCGTGTGCGCGGATAACATCAGTCCTCCTCCAGGGGCTTGTCATATGTGATCAGCCCGGCGTTGACCTCGTCGATCGCTATCACCAGCGGCTTCTTCTCCTTGGTGTTGATCAGCGCGGGCTGCCCGCCGACCAGCTGCCGCGCGCGCTTGGAGACATTCACCACCAGGGTGTAACGGCAGTCCGCGTGCCCCAACAGATCAATGATAGACGGGTTGATCATGGACATAGGCAATCTCCCCCTTCTCCGGTATATCCGGACGGTAACGGATTGAGCGGTGCTTCTCGGCGGTGATGATCGCGGTCAGCTGCTCGTACGCCGAATCCACCGCGTCGTTGACGATTATATAGTTATACAGATTCATCTGCGCGATCTCGCCGCGCGCGTTCATCAGCCGCCGCGCAATCTCATCCGGCATATCCGTGTTGCGCGTGTGCAGCCGCCGCGCCAATTCCTCGTATGACGGTGGTAGGACGAATACGCTCACGCTGGATGATTCTGATGCCATAACGGATCGGGCCCCTTGCGGATCCATATCCAACAGCACGTTGAATCCGCGGCTGACCTGCTCCATCACATGCTCCCGGAGCGTGCCGTACCGATGCCCATGCACTGTGGCGTATTCCAGAAACATCTGCTGCGATACCGCGCGGTCGAATTCCGCCTCGTCCATGAAGTAATAATGCCGGCCGTGCACCTCGTTTTCCCTGGGCGCGCGCG
>BNUH01000049.1 GCA_025997215.1 Clostridia bacterium | reverse complement strand
GCGTGCGTTGACGATCCGAGCGCAGACTCGACAACGCGAGATGGTGCTTTTCAACAGCCGATGCATGGTTTTTCGATTTCCGGCGGCTATGGCAAGAGGGTTCCACCTGTTCCCATCCCGAACACAGTAGTTAAGCCTCTTCGCGCCGAGCGTACTTGGCTGGAAACGGCCCGGGAGAGTAGGTCGCTGCCGGATCCTATTCGTCGCTCCCCTTGATTAGCTCAAGGGGAGCGCTTTCGTAGAAAGTAAGGTATATGGTTAAGCAGATTAGCGATGAAACGTTGAAATGTAGGATCGCCGAGCATATCCTCTCCGCCTTACCCGATTGGTTCGGCATACCGGAGAACACCGCGCGTTATGTTACGGAAAGCGCGCACATGCCATTCTGGGCGTATTATAATGATGAATCCCCTGTCGGCTTTCTCGCCCTTAAGGAGCATGGCACCTACACCATGGAGATCGCCGTGATGGGCGTCTTGATGGAATACCACCGCAAGGGGATTGGCCGTCTGCTATTCGATGCCGCACTTTCGTATTGCCAAGAGCATGGTTATGAATTCATGCAGGTTAAGACCGTCGACGCCGGGTATTATGATGAGTATGATAAAACACGGATGTTTTATGAATCAATGGGGTTTAAGAAACTTGAAGTTTTCCGGACGCTGTGGGATAAGTGGAACCCGTGCCTTGTTATGGTAATGAACGTCAACCAAGAGGGAATGGTGCACCATATATGAATAATTTGTTAAATATCCGTGAAATCGACGCCTCAACTCGCCCCCTCGTCACCGCCTTCATCAACTCCCACTGGTTCGGCACGGACATGCTGATTCGGGGCGAGGTCATCGATATGACACGGGTGGATGGGTTTGTACTCATCGAGGAGGACGTTATCACGGGTTTAGTAACATATATAATTCGTGACAATGTGTGCGAGATAACCTCCTTAGATTCCGCAGTACCCAAACGCGGCGTGGGTTCGGCGCTGGTTGCCGAGCTCAAGAAGCGCGCGATCGAATTTGGCTGCATCCGTCTGCAGCTGATGTCGACGAACGATAACCTCAACGCCATCGGATTCTACCAGAAGCGCGGCTTCGATATGGTAGGCATAAACCTATGGGCCATCGATAAGGAGCGCGAGCAAAAGCCGTCCATCCCGCTGATCGGTCAGAACGGCGTACCCATGCACCATGAGATCGAGTTTGAGATGCCGCTTAACCGGTTGCCTTCAACCGCAAGCGAACCTGTTTAGAATATCCATTTCCGCATAACGGGCAGGAATATCGACTCATTACACATCAAATCCGGCGGCGCGCACTCCCACGGGCAGTGCGACTCCGGCTCGCAGCAGCGGACGGGATACACGAAACGGTTGTTGAACACCAACGGGTTATCGAACACCGGACCCGTCAGAACGCCGCCTGTTATGGTGAACGTAATTCTGATGGTGTTGTAATCCGCTTGCCAATGGCCGCACGCGGGCAGTTGCTCGACGAGCCTGAACTCATACTCTCCGTCAGGCCACGTATCATCCACACCGAACGGTGGTATATCGATGTTTCCGTTTTCGTCTACAACCGTCGTGCCGATCTCATTCCAGTCGGGATCATATAAGGCGTATGTGAATTCCTCCGGTAGGTACGGCGCGTCGGCCGTCTTTGTCGCGGTCAGATTGAACGGGATTATCGCGCGCGTATCCAGATCGCTGTTATTCGCGAACAACGCCAGCGGGGATGTAACCAGCCGCATCAGCTCATCGCTGGGCACGTATATCGCACCCTTGCTCCGCGCGCGGTTGAATATGAAGCTGCAATTGCCCGGAATCGCCAGCGGCCTCGTGAGCTTAGCGATGAATATTGCGCCGCCATAATCCTCGGCGGAATTCTTGTAGAACGCAATCTTGCGCTTCGATTCGCGCAGTTCCAGCGTCCCATCGTCGGCGTTATAGATAGCGCCGCCATCGGTGCCCGCGTGGTTTTCGCGGAACGAGCCGCCTTCGATCACGCACTGCCCGGCGTTGTAAATCGCGCCGCCCTCATTCGCGCTACCGTTCGCGCGGAATAACGCGTTGAGAATAGTCAGCGAACCCGCGGCGGTATTTTCGATTGCGCCGCCCTTATCTGAATGATTATTCAAAAAGACACCGTCGTCGATCATGCACACGCCGCCGTTTCGGATGGCGGGTGAATCCATCGCCGACAAATTATCATGGCTGTTAACCAACTGCGTGTTGTCAAGCACTTCCAGTGTTGAACCATCCTCGACGCTGATGGTAGCGCCGCCATCCGTCGACGACTCGCCGTCGAGCGTGATATGATGCAGCGTCAGCTTCGCGCCATCCGCAACCTGAATCATATCGCCGGCCGTAGCGCCTCGCCTTAACACGCAGCGCGACGGCAGCCCATTATCCTGGATTGTAGAGTCCGCAAACAACGCTACGTCGTGGGCCACGCGCAGCGTATCGGTCAAGGTGATGTTGGAATGTAGGACGACGACCCCGCCGGCGTCAACCGCGTCGCGCAGTTCAATCTCATCAGAAACGTTGATAATTTCCTGCTGGTTTGGGTAGATCCCAACGGCGGCTGCTAGCTTTTCCGGCATGATCGAGTCCCCCTCCCGTCGTGACGTGAAGAAAATCCATCATGCCCAGAGTATGTCAAAAACGCCGCGGTGTGCATGAACCGCGGCGAAAAGGTTAACGATTAACGGTTGAAGATTAACGCGCAACCATCCGCGCCCGATGCCGCCTCATCGACACGGGCTTTGCCAGCATTTCATTGAACACGATATAACCCAGGACCGAAGGGCTATCCAGCGCCAGATCCATGTTGGGCACAACCGACTGTGGTTCGGCCAGAGCCGCCGGACGGTTCGGCCGATCGTGCTCGGGGTGATCGAAACACTCGCCTTCGGGGGATTGGTAATTCATGGAACCACTCGCGCCGCCTTCATGAGCGCGCCGATCCGCTTGTACTTCCAACTGGAATGCGGTCTTATGCCCCGCGTCCGCTATCTTTGGCGTAGGCTCCTGCTTCGGCTGCGGTTCCTGCCTTAACAACTGCCGCTCCAACGGATCTGTGAGGTTGTTAAACCACCGTTCGGCGTATTCGCCTATCTGGGACGGTCTGACGACGGCGGACAGCGGCGGGCGCACCCTCTCCCCCGGCAGCCGTTCATTAAAACGCGGCTGGGCAGATGCCGTAACGCGAGGCCTCGCCGTCGAATACGGCGCGGACTGGAGGCGGTACGCGTGCGAATCGCGGGACGCCGCAGACTGCGGCGCGTCGGAACTAGACCGCGTCTGCTGATTCCGGCCCCGCGTGATCGCGCGCAGCACCACGCCGATTAGGAATATAGGGACGAGGGCGTTCATCAGACCAACGAACATATCAATCATCGCACATCCCTCCCCTTCAAACTATACCGGTTACTCGTTGAATCCATTGGAACTCAAGCCTTGGCCTGTGCCGCGCTGTCGCCCTGTCCAGCGGTCGGTTTTGCCGCCAGCGACAAACTCTCGCGCATAGAAGTATCCGCTATCGTATTCTGCATCTGGTAATAATCCAACACGCCCAACTTGCCCTCGCGCAAAGCGGCGGCCATGGCGCGCGGCACCTCGGCTTCAGCCTCGACGACCTTCGCGCGCATCTCCTGCACGGCGGCTCTCATTTCCTGCTCGCGTGCGACGGCCATTGCGCGGCGCTCTTCGGCGCGTGCCTGGGCTATGCGGCGGTCGGCTTCGGCCTGATCCATCTGTAATTGTGCGCCGATATTCCGGCCCACGTCCACATCTGCTATATCTATCGATAGAATTTCGAACGCCGTGCCCGCGTCCAGCCCTTTGCTCAACACCGTGCGGCTGATCAGGTCAGGATTCTCCAGCACAGCTTCATGTGTTTCCGCCGAACCTACGGTTGTAACGATACCCTCGCCTACACGCGCGATGACGGTCTCCTCACCCGCGCCGCCGACCAAACGCTCAATATTCGCGCGGACGGTAACGCGCGCCTTGGCCCGCAATTCAATGCCGTTCTTGGCGACGGCGGCGATGATGGGCGTCTCGATGACCTTCGGGTTAACGCTCATCTGCACGGCCTGCAGCACATCGCGTCCCGCCAAGTCTATGGCACGCGCGTCGTCAAATTCCAGCGGGATATTCGCGCTCTGCGCTGCGATCAGCGCGTCGATCACGCGGTCGATGTTGCCGCCCGCCAGATAGTGCGCTTCCAGCTTGCTTAACGGCAGATCCAGCCCGGCCTTAGTCGCCTTGATCATCGGGTTGACTATGCGCGCGGGGGAGATGCGGCGGATCTTCATCCCGATCAGCGAACCGATGGAGATGTTCAGGCCGCTGGCGATCGCGGAGATCCACAGCGGAATCGGCACGATCGAGAACAGTATCCATAGCAAAACCAGCGCGACCACTACGACAATGATGAATAAGAAAAACGGCTCCATCAATCGGTTCCCCCTTTCGTTTTGACGACAATACGCGCCCCTTCGATCCGTTCAATCACAACATGGCTGTCCTTGGCGATGAATTCCCCATCCGACACCACATTCAGCCTTTCGCCTGCGAATTGCGCCATACCCGCCGGGCGCAGCGGCGTCAGCGTAATCCCCTGGCTTCCGAGTTTCGCGACCGCCTCCACCGACGTTCCGCCCATGGGCTTAGCCGCCTTCGTGGAAGCCTCGCGCAGGACAAACCATGATCGGGACAGCTTGCCGCGTTTCGTACTGCGCACCACGATGGCCACCGCGATCCCCACCAGCACGATAATTATCAGGAATAACAGCAGCGCGGCCAATCCCCCGGCGGCCTGCCAGGTCAAGAACAGCGCGACGCCCAGCAGAACCAGGCCGGATAATCCCGGCAGCCCGAAACCCGGCATGATCATCTCCACGACCAGCAGTCCCATGCCTATGATCAGGCATAGCAGGATGGGCAGGTTCAGCGAGATCCATTCGAGCATAAAATCCCTCCCTTCATCACGTGTCGGCTTGGACGTTTATAAACCATCAGTAGTCATCATATCACAACATTGCGTAGTTGTCAATACCTTTCATTTCCAGCTTCATCGGCCGCCATAACCCGCCATAAACCACGCTTTCAGCAGCGCAACCTGCGTCTTGCCGTCGGTTATCTCGTTATTTGTAACCATTTCCACCGCGTTTTTTAATGGAATTCTAACCAATTCCAGGCATTCGCTCTCGTCCAGATGCTGGCCTCTCCACGTCAGGCGTTTTGCCAGATAAATATAGATCCGCTCGGTGTCGTAAGCGGGCGTCGGCAGCAGTACGCCAAGATCCATCCATTCCGCCGCCTCATAACCCGTTTCCTCTGTCAGCTCGCGCTTCCCGCAAGTCAGCGGAGCTTCTCCCGCCTCCAACTTTCCGGCTGGGATTTCCAGCACAGTCTCGCCGACGCCATAACGGAATTGCCGCACGAGCAGCGCGTTTCCATCATCATCCAGCGCTAGAATCCCAACGCCGCCCGGGTGTTCCACCACCTCGCGCTCGATCGGCTTGCCATAATTATCCAAAGCGTCGTCGACGCGCAGGCTGACGATCTTTCCAGAATATATGGTGTGTTTCGCCACGGTTTTCTCATTCATCTCGCGCGCGGGCACGTTATCATCTGACAACGGCCCAGACCTCCTGTCGGGACTTCGTCAAAATTTTACAACTTAATTATACCATCTTTCCGAACGATTGTCATCACATGAATGTGAACATATGATAATAACCATGTGATTCAATGAAACAGTCCAGCAGGGTACTTCCCTGCTGGACTGTTTACATATCACGCCGTGAAATTTGGGTCACCTAGCATCATCGAGTAACAGATGGAGCTTGTTGCGCCGCCTTTGCTGTTGCGACTTATGTAGACGTAAACGGGGAATGTTTCTGTATAATTGGTCAACCAGTTGCGCGACGTCCTCATCCGTTTGACGAGGAAGCAGTATTTTCCAAAGCCGATGAATACGGATTCGGGCACGGTAAGCTTCATGCGGCCATTCTCATCGTTGGTTGCTGTGGCCAGCAAGGTTTTACCGTCGGGGCGATACAACCCCACGGTCATACAGCCCGCAGGATATTTCCCTCTATCGCCGCCGCACGTCAGCCTCGCCGGGATAACTACGTTAATCGGGTACATGCAGGCGAACATTATTTTCGCCAGCGGATAAGCGGGGTCGATTTCATTGGCGTTCGCGCCGTTGAGGCGGTTTGCGCCATAGTCGGGGTCAGAATGTTGGACGGTTACGCCGGGTTTTGGATAAACGCCGCCCTTTTGAATATTATAAAAGTGGTCGAGTTCATAACCTTCAAGGATCTTGCTGTTATTACCGACAAGTTTGAGCGACGGAAAGGCGTAATTGTTTTCGAGCAGGAGGAATTTATCACCGACATTAGGTGGTACAAGAGGATCCGGATTGAGCTGGTCAGGCAGGAATCGGCCCAGTATCCGATGCACGTAGTCCAAACCGTTATCGGCTAATGAAGCATTATTCACTTTGATGAGTCCAGCGCTGGCTAGATTATTTCGGATGATGGTCGTTGCTTCATAACTAATATCAGTCCAAGCTATATCGACATCCAATTGCACCATACCTACGATGCCGCCGACTTCTTGTGAATTGGCCTCGATTGTAACGACTGTATCGACTGTATCGACCATGCCGCATACCCTGCAGTCTTCGACTGTAACATCACCATACAAGCAACCTGCAATACCGCCTACCCCGTGCGATGTGCCGTACACGTTGCCTTTATTAACACAGCGCTTTATCAGGCTTGGGTTGATCGAACCTTGATATACGCCAGAGGTTGCGCAACCGACAATCCCGCCTATCATACCGCCATTCCGAACACTGCCATAGTTGACGCAATCCATCACTTCGCCAACCCAGAGGCTGCCTACAATGCCGCCTAATCGCTTCAAGACACCCCTTCCAACAACATCACCATAATTAACGCAGCTATACACCCCAGCGTTGGGTGCTCCCATTTCTATTGAACCAACAATTCCACCCAGGCCAACCCATCCATCGGTAATGCTCGTAGTTTGTGTTGTAATTGTGCCTGAATTATAACAATTCTTGACAATACAGTTGATTTCACACCAAATAAATCCCGCTATCCCACCTCCTTCAACATATACGGCATCTATATCGCCTTTATTGACGCAGTTCTCCATATACAAATTGTCACAATATATCCCACTGGCAATTCCACCTAATTGATTAAATCCCCGGATAGATCCGTTATTAACACAACTAACAATAGTGTTTGTATCTCCACCAATCGAGCCTACTAATCCACCAATATAGCGGCATGAAGGCAATGATACTTTACAGTTGTTGGTACAATGATTCATGTAAAGGGTACCCCACGAATCCCCTATAAATGGTGAAATGTATCCTATATCTACGCTATCATTGACAATGCTGCCTTCGGCATCACAATTGACGAATACATTATTCTCTCCTAAGCAGACATAGCCGCCAAAGAAATGTTCCGTAGGTGACAGTGTCATATGCAGCGATATATTTTCAAATGTTACGCTGGCAAAAAAAGCTGTATCATACCAGCCAGTACGGTTGCCGCCTACCAGCGGAACCTTCAACCGCTTCCCCGCGCTACCGATATGAATCTTTGCGTTCGGACCTTTCGACGCTGATGGTTGGCCAATAATACTGAAAGGTATACTATTGCCGAATCCGCTTGTGGTAAGCGTCGGCAAGGCGGTCTCGTAGTCGTCCAGGTGCAAGGTCAAGTCCTTGGTTATGTAGATGACGTCGCCCGGCTCCGCATTTTCGATAGCCGCCTGCAGGTCACGAATATCTCCACTGGAGATAGGTGGTAATTCACGTGCCATATGAACAGACACCTCACCCTCCCAATATTTTAAGTTCTATACCCAGTTTATGCGCGAGGGATTGGCGGGTGATAAGGCTGTCGTTTTTGGTAAAATGGGGGAGCAAAGTGCGCAAAAGTGCAAATAATTGTCTCCAAATGAAAGAGGCGTGTTCGCTTAGCTGCAAACCCACCTCGCCCCGATTGTATATCATCAGATTCAAAATCAGTTGTCAAGTATCATACATTTTTCCTTGCTGGGAAAATTTTCTCGACGGTCTCCGCATATTCACGCCTGTATTCATCTACCTTGCTCAACGGCACATCAAGAGCATCCGATATGTGTATATCGTCTAACCCCTGTTTTGTTAGATTGTAAATAGTCTTTCTGATCTGATCCGTTACGCGTACCTCTGCGACTGCATCAAGGTCGAATTCAGCAAACAACATACCCCGCACCTCCGTTCCATGTACTGATAAATAGTTGACCATTACACCATTGTCGATGCACTCATTAACCGCCCTGTCAACCGATTCCTTAAGTGATAACCATCTTCGCGGTAATGATTCACAAGGTTTATGAAGCGCGTATACTCTGCCAACGATTGGCTTTTCCGCAGAACCTCGCTATTATAGCCATCGTTGATATTATATACCGGAACCGTTAATTCCAGCCGCGATTCCGTATCATTATCCTTGAACATGTCCGACAGTCTCCAAACCGCTTTCTCTGAATGCTTTTCAATACCGTTATACAGTACGAAACATTCAACGGCGTCGATCTTTTGCAGCGTCGTACTATAAAACGGCGTAGCATTCGTATATGTCTTTTCGAATAATTTTGCTATGTATAGCAGTATACGAAATGGCATATTGGGATTCCATGTCGATTGATGCTCAAATACAACAATCAATCGTCCGTCCAACTCAAACGATAAGTCATTTACACGATCATAATACAACGCCTTTTCGAGCGTGTTAATACGTATCGGCGTATCTGGCGAATACGCGCGACCAGACAGCGCGTTGTACAGCTCGATCAAACGTGCTGGATCGTTGAAGTATGAAGCAAACACGCTGCTTCTATACTCACGGTTTGGGCTTGCCTCACTCCTATCATTCATATTGCTATTCTAACATACCTATACGATGATGTCCAGCAATTCCAAATTTAGAAAGATAGAATCTCAAGAATACAATGAGAATCCTGCTAGCAAAAGGCGGTAGGGCTATTCATTGGTTACTGTCCAGCAGGAGCCAACGGAGCAACCAAAGCAAACAGGCAATCCATAACGCAATCACAACGCTTTCGACTAGTATCAATGATGCTGCGAAGGCTGCAGTAATCCACCAGACCCAGCCATGAACGATAGCAACCGCTGATTTTTTACTTGGTTTAGCAGTGGCGCAAGTCACGTTCAGCCAGGTTATTCGTGAAGGGAACTGTATAATCGAGCATAAACAGCACATACTCAGCCTTGCGCCGCGAAAGCCGCTTTACCATAGGCGCGAGGGCTTCATGGGCATAGGACTTTGGTTTAAGCGTGGCCATCAGGGTCTAAGGAGCGGTGCGTATTACGTTCACCCCTTGGGACTTTAACTCCTTGCATAGTGTTAAACGTTAGTATCCGGTCGTTATAAGCCGATCGGAATATGTTATTATAGACAAAAGAAACCTTTTGACTATATGAGAAGGACATACCTGATAACATGTTTATGACAAGCACCAAATCGGATGGCAACACATCGCGAATGCGCTTATTTCCGATCGTTGGAAACGCAAGGCTTGCATAGTGTTCATAGTCGCGCAGCGAGTTCATCGCCGACTCAGTCGGGCTCTTAATCGCTGCTTTGCGGATGCTAAGCCAACGCATAACATAATCCTTATACGTTATCTCATGCAAATCCATGTTAACTCCTGATAATACCTCACGGCGAAACGTTTCACGTTTCTCGATGGCGGCAGCCTGTGTCTTGCCATAGAAACACTTGCGCATATGCTTGCCGTCGGGCAGGGTATAGCTCAAGGATTTCTGATAGCGGCCATCCTTGCGCCGTGTTGCACTAGACTTGCGCTTTTTCGGCGCGGGCCTTACGGATTGAGGCGAGGGAAAAGTGAGTACATTCGATGAAGCAGCGTTCATAACGCAACCCCCTTTGTTGAAGTACTTAAATTATGTACCCATGTATGGAGTTTTATACAATGGACGCACGGGAAATATTATCAGTTCCCGCGTTTTGGTTATTTGAGATATGATCAGCCGATTACGCGAGTGCGCTTTGCGCACCATTCCTCAAACGCCTTCGCGGGCACACGTAAGAAAGCCTGCCTGCCCATACTCAAATTCAAGTGAGGTATATCGGCCTGGATCAACTTGATGGCGTGGCGTCGGCTAATGCCCAGGATATTGGCGACGTCGGCGGTGGTAAGGTATTCCTTAGCGATTTCAGCGCGATCCGAAGATGGTTCCGCTGCCGCGCTGATCGGGTGTATAGATAACATTATTCCGCTCCTTCGTCGAGATAGCCTAAATTATACACAATATCCACAGAAAAGAAAGCCTGTTGAACGTGTGTCCCCCAGGACACAAACTGTGCAGCAGTTGTCGCAAAAGTGCGAATAAAAGAGAATAAAGGGATAACAGTTGCGACAATGCATTGATTATCCCTGAAGAACGAGTTATACTGTAGAAGGTTCAGAAAGTGAGCCGAGAACACAAAAATGGAGGTATGAACATGGAACACAAGATCCTATCGCTGCCCCAAAACGGCGAAACCGCCGCGGTCACGGCGGATTCGCTGAAAGAGGTAATCGTTATGAATCGCGCTTATTATACCAGAGATGCTGCCGTACCCGCAAGCATAAAATTACGTATGAAGAAGAAAACAATATACGATCTGGGCTGGGACGACATCGACGTGCTGGAAGAAATCCGCGACGCGTTCAGCGCGGCGCTGGAGCTGGCCGAGGCGTGGGGCTTGGAGCTTTCGGAGGACAGCCTGGACGAGGTCGAGGAGCGGATAACGGAGCTGGAAGATGCGGAAACCGATGCCGAGATGGACATGCGCGCCGAGGTGAACGCGGCGAACGGTCGCAGGAGGCTGTGGTGAAACGTTCGGGTTCGGAGCCGCATCCGTACATGGTGCTGGCCAGCACGAAGGACATGGCGCGCGATCAGTGGCTGAACGCGCGCCGCAAGGGGATCGGCGGCAGTGACGCGGCGGCGGTGATGGGCGTCAGTCCGTATCGGAGCGCGTACACGGTATGGGCCGACAAGCTGGGGCTGGGCCTCGAACCCACGGAGACGGAGGCCATGCGCTCCGGCAGGGATCTGGAAGGTTACGTGGCGTCACGGTTCCATGAGGAGACGCGGCTGAGGGTCGAGCGTCGGCATGCGATATACCAATCAACGGAATACCCCTGGATGCTGGCGAATATCGACCGCTGGGTTCCCACCGCTCGCTGCGGACTGGAATGTAAGACTAGCCGGGACATCCGCCTGGAACGCTTCAAAAACGGCGATTATCCTATCGAATACTACACGCAGTGCACGCATTATATGGCCGTGACAGGCGCGCGGCGCTGGTTCCTGGCGGTGCTGGTGTACGGTACGGAGTTCAAGATATTCGAGGTGGAACGCGACGAGGCGGACGTGGCCGCGCTGGTCGAGGCGGAGCGTACGTTCTGGCACGAGCACGTGCTCATGGGGATAGCGCCGTCGGCGGATGGCAGCGATTCGACGAAGGCCACGCTGGGCGCGTTGTACCCGACCGATGATGGCGCGCTCAAACAGGCGCGGGATGATTCTATCCTGGCCGAGCTGTACGCTAAGAAACAGGTCTACAAGGCGTTGGAAGGCGAGATTCAGACGCTGACCAACACGCTCAAGGATGAAATGGGTACTGCTAAGTATCTGGCCGGAGCAGAATACACGGCGACGTGGCGTACCCAGGCCGACAACCATTTGGATAAGGACGCGTTATTGAAGGCGTATCCTGACATCGATATAGACAAGTGCATGAAACACGGCGTAAAACGTTGTTTCTGCATAAAGAAGGAGCATGATTATGCCTAAACTGAATGAATCCACACGGTATGAATCCCTCAAAAACGTTGAGGATACAGCGCGCGGGATGATCGCCTCGTATGAAGCGGATTACCTAACATGGAAACAATATAAGGATTCCACGGATCGGGAGGAACTTTCATGGGCAGCGCAGGCGAGGATGCGCGCGAATACTACTGCCAGTACATATAATAATTATCTGCTGCAAAATTCCTTCGTGTGGGCGGATAACATACCGCGCGATATTCGGCGGGAGCTGGCGACTATTGAATGACGGAGGGAACTGGGACGGCGTAGGCGATTACTAGTGCGAGGAGTGTATGGCGGCATAGTATAAACATCTTTGTTGTAGTATAATACATTTTATACTACGAGAGTGAGGTGTTGTGAGTGGGTAAGCATGCATACGCGGCGGAAAAGGCGTGGCTGGATGAACTGCAGGGCGGGCGGCGGCGGTTAGATGCGCTGACAAATCAGGCGTTGAGTATTCGTGAAACGGCGGAACGCGTGACTGCGATCATGAGCGAATCCGGGATCGTGACGCATAACCAGACCAGTCGGGTAGAAAACGGCGCGGTGAAGCTGGTTGACCTTGCACAGACGGTGGATCGTGCGGCGGCGCGGCTGGCCGATATGATCCAGGATCGGCGCGAGGTGATCGACGAAGTAACCGACGCGAAACTGTGGGAGCTGCTCACCTTGCGTTACATAGATGGTAAGCCATGGGGCCAAGTCGCGCGCGCGATGAATTATGACCGACGCTGGACATTATGCCTGCACGTGCAGGCGCTGGCGGCCTTGCATCGTGTTCGGGCGGATTCTACATAAATTACGCCACTAAAAGACACTCCCAACCGTGTTATAATGGTACTATCAAAAACTAGAGCAGCCGCACCCGGAAACGGGTGGCGGCCATTTTATGCCCAAAAGTCGGAGGTACCATGCTTGATATCATCCATGGCGACGCGTTGGCGGTGATGCAGGACATCGCAGACGGATCATTTGACGCGCTGATTACGGATCCGCCGTACTGTTCGGGAGGTTCGGGCCGTGAGTATAAGATGACTACCGCCCAGAAATACACGAATACCAAAGGTAAGAGCACGCAAATAGACTTCGCGGACGGGATGATGCCGCGCACGTGGCGGAGATTCACACAGGAATGGATGCGCGAGGGGCTGCGGGTATGCAAGGACGGCGCGCCGATGCTGGTATTCTGCGACTGGCGGCAGATAGCGGACGTTCAGGACATGGTGGGCATATCAGGCTGGACTATTCGCGGGCTGCTGGTTTGGGACAAGGTAAACAGCCGTCCACAGCTTGGCCGACCGCGTCAGGACGCGGAGTTCATCGTATTCGCCAGCAAAGGCGCGATGCCGCGCGATCGTGAAAGCGGGTACGCGTCAAAAGTCGCGCCGGGCGTGTACCGTCATAACGTCGTCTACGACCGAAACCGCGCGCACATGACGGTAAAGCCGCTGGCGCTTATGCGGGAATTGGTTAGGATTACTACGCCGGGCGGCGTGATCCTCGATCCGTTCGCGGGCAGCGGGACGACGATCATTGCTGCCGCGCTGGAAGGTTATGAGGGTATGGGGATCGAGGTTGTGCCAGCCATTGCGGAGACAGCTAGGCGACGGGTGGAGGCGGAGTGCGATGCTAGCTTGGAAGAATCCAATCTTCGACAGTCAAGCCGTCAACACGCGTAAACTCACGAGTATTATGGGTTACAAGAATTAGGTTGACGGCCAGAGCATGTCCTGCGATAAACATATCGGGTACGCCTATAACTTGCCTACGCTTCTCTAACGCTGCGCGGACTATGCCATATTGACGGGCGGCATTGGCGTCAAAGGCTAGCACTTTAACGCCGCATACGAAATTATGCAGTGCAGCGGCATTTTGCTCTTGCCGCGCACTAACGGCGACGCCGTGTTCCAATTCGGCAAGGGTTATCGATGAAATAGCCAGGCCTTGCGGAAAATGCAAGTGAATGCGCTCTTCCAGCAACGGCGATTTTTTGCGCATGACGTCTATGCATACGTTTGTATCAAGCATATACGTCATAAATGTTCACGCTTTGATTCTATATACTCCGCACGACCATCACGCATGAAATCGTCGCTGGCCGCGCCGAAACTGGATTTGAAAATATCCCACGCGCGATCGGGCGGAAACAGTATAACCATGTCTCCGACTTTCCGATAGCCCACTTCGTTGCCGGGGAAGCGGCATTCCTTTGGCAGTCGAACGGCTTGACTTCTACCGTTATTGAATAACTTTGCGGTATCCATAACAACACCTCCTAGTGCAGTATATACCAAAGTATATGACAGTGCAAGAGAAAAGTGCAAAAATTGCACCAAACAAAAAGGAGCGTAAAACCATGATCAACATAACACCGATAGTCCTGGGTCTGATAACGATAATAGCGGGCGTGGTGGCCTACAAGCTCCTGCCGCTGCTACGGGTTAAGTTCAGCAGGGAGGCACTTGCCAAGTTTACAACAACGATCGACATGCTTGTGGCGGCGGCGGAACAGTTGTACAACAGCGAGCAGGGACACGAGAAAAAGATGTGGGTGGTCAATTATCTGGCCGAGCATGGGTTCACGTTTGATATGGCGATGGTCGACGCCACGATAGAGGCCGCCGTGCTGCGGCTGCACACTGCGATGATGGATAAAGCGTTCGAAGTAAACATTGACTTGTCTGATCTATTTGAGGATTCAGACGAGACAGACGGGCAGAATGAACAGCCATGACGCCCAAGCAGCAGCGGTTCGTTGACGAGTACATGGCTGATCTGAACGCGACACAGGCAGCGATCCGGGCGGGTTACAGTGAAAAGACGGCGTACTCGATCGGGTCAAGAATGTTGAACAATGTTGAGGTTTCGCAAGCGATAGAGTTACGGCGGAAAGACGAATCATTGCGCAGCGGTTACGATATACAACGAATATTTGACGGGATAACGGCGATAGCGGAGGACGCGGAGACAAGGCCCGCCGACCGCTTGAAGGCGTTCGAGTTAATGGGCAAGCACCTAGGCATGTTCCGGGACAGGGTGGGCTTGTCGCTGGAGCTGCCGCAGTTTATCGACGTGTGGGCGGAGGCTGGAGACGATGATGAGTGCGAATAGACGATATAGTGTCGCCCGCGTTCGAGGGCGTCCACCGGGACGTGAGGCGCGGGGATCACCTGCATTATTGGCTTAAGGGCGGGCGCGGGAGTGGGAAATCCAGTTATATCAGCCTGGAAATTATATCCGGAATGGTGCGCGATCCGAACCGAAACGCCATTATTTACCGGAAAGTGGCGGATACGCTGCGGGATTCGGTGTTCGAGCAAATGGTCTGGGCAATCCGGACGCTTGGTTGGATGGAGCTGTTCCAATTCCGTTACAGTCCGATGCAGATAATATTACGGCCTACGGGCCAACGGATATTGTTCCGAGGCGCGGATGATCCGATGAAGTCCAAAGGCGTCAAGCTGGCGCGCGGGTATTTCAAATACACATGGTTCGAGGAATTGAGCGAATTCAATGGAATGTCGGACATCCGGACGATTCTGGATAGTGTCCTTAGAGGTGCTAAGCGGCCGATTGTGTTCTACAGCTACAACCCGCCGAAATCGGCGCGGAACTGGGTGAACACTGCGGCGTTGGAGATTGATCCGAGGCGTTTGGTTCACGACAGCGACTACCGATCGATGCCACCGGAATGGCTAGGCGAGGCGTTTCTGTCGGAGGCCGAGCATGTCCATGCAACCAACGAGCGGGTTTATCGGAACGTGTACCTGGGCGAGGTGACGGGTACGGGCGGCGCGGTGTTCGATAACGTGGTGCTTGAGCCGATCCCAGTCGAACTGCTCAAAAAATTCGATAGGTTCCACAACGGTATGGACTTCGGGTTCGCGGTCGATCCGGACGTGTTAATACGTACGGCATACGACAAACGTTCGTCGCGGTTGTACATCCTGAACGAGTTTTACGGCGTGCGCACGCCGACCGAGACGCTGATCGGACGCGTGAACGGGTTATGCGGGCGTGAGGTTGTGACATGCGATAACGCGGATCCGAGGATGATCGACACGCTGCGTCGGGGCAATATTAACGCGCAGGCGGCGAAGAAAGGCCCTGGTTCGATCGAGCACGGTATGCGTTGGCTGCAGGATCGCGCGGCGATCGTGATCGATCCGGCGCGCTGCCCGAACGCGGCGCGGGAATTCACGGCATATGAGTATCGTCAGGATCGTTTCGGCAACTTCATGGCGGAATACCCGGACGCGGACAATCACACGATCGACGCGGTGCGTTATGCCGTTGAAGCGTTGGCTGATGATCGTGTGGTAAAGACAATGAAGCGATCGGTGTTGGGTATATAGGAGAAAGATTATGATAGTACGCGGATCGAGCGCGGTAGGCGCGGATGGAATAGGCGAGGGGCTGCTGCGGAGCGTCCTGCGCGAGTTCCAGGGCAAGCCGCTGGAGCGGATGGAACGCGCCAAACGGTATTACGACGGCGAGCACGCAATAACCGAGCGTGTGAAGGCGTTTGGTACGGCCAATAACAAGGTCGTGGCGGCGTACCCGAAATACATCACGACCATTGCCAGCGGTTATCTGGTCGGCTCACCGATTCAGTATGCAGGCGCTGCCGATGCGATAGTGGAAGCGTACAGCCGCGCGAATGTTGAAAGCGTCGACGTTGAACTGGCGCAAAACGCCAGCATATACGGTGTGGCGGTGGAGATCGTGTACTTTGGCGAGGATTCAAGGCCGCGCTGTGCATCGCTGGATCCACGATCCGCGTTCGTGGTGTACGACGACACGGTCGAGCACGCGCCGCTATTCGGGGTGACATGGAGCGAGGCATTCGACGATAACGGGGAGCCGGACGGGTTCGAATGTAAGGTATATATGGCATTTTCGACGCAGATATTTAGCGGTACGGACATGCAATCGTTAAAGCTGACGAATATAGAACCGCATCCGCTGGGCCGCGTCCCGATAGTGGAATATTGGAACAACGCGGACGAGTGCGGCGACTTCGACGGGGTGATACCGCTGATCGATGCGTACGACTTGATCCAGTCGGATCGGACGAACGACAAACAAGCGTTTGTAGAAAGCCTCCTGGTGTTTACGGGCGTAGGCGAAGTCGCGCCGCCAATCGATTCGCAAGACAATCGAACGGTGGCCCAGCGGCTGCGTGAGGACAAGATACTCACACTCCCCGACAGCGAGGCGTCGGTGCAATGGCTGACCAAGGCATTGGATGAATCAGACACGCAGGTACTCACGGATTCCATAAAATCGGATATTCATAAGTTTTCGATGGTGCCCGATTTATCCGACCAGAATTTCGGCGGGAATATATCGGGGATCAGCCTACGATACAAGCTATTCGGACTTGAGCAGCTGACCAAGGGCAAGCAGCGATGGTTCGAGGAAGGGTTAAGGGAGCGGCTGCGGCTGTTTGCGGAGGCGCTGTCATTGCTGGGCTCGGCGGATATGGATGTTGACGAGGTGACGATCACATTCACGCGTTCATTGCCAGTCAATGAGCTAGAGATAGCACAGGAAGTACAGATGCTGCAAGGGATCGTGCCGAACGAATTATTACTGACACAGCTGCCGTTTATCACTGATTCGAAGGCCGCAATCGCACTTCTTAACGATCAAAAGAACGCGGATACGGCGCGGGTGGATACTTACTTCAATACAAATAACTATAAAAACGTGGAACCTGTGACAAATTAGGACGGTTTGGAGGCGCGGACATGGCCAAAGGTACGGATTACTGGCGTGAGCGCGCCGAGCAGACGTCCGACCGTGCATATGCCGACGAGCAGGCGACGATGGATAAAATATCCAGGGCGTACAAGGCGGGAACGCAGAACATAACCGAGAGCGTCGAGAGCATTATCTACAACTACGCCAAACGTTATAAAATGACCGAGGCCGAGGCTAAGGCAGCCATATCCGCGCCGATATCGTATGAGGAATATTTGGCGCTGCTCCCGCAGATCAGGGCGTTACCCGCGTTCGGCGAGGAATACATGCGCCTGGCACAGAGGGCGGCGACACGCGCGGCGAATTTCCGTATCACGCGTCTGGAATCGCTGCAGGACAACATGCGCGCGCAACTATCGCGGGTAGCGGCAGCGCAAGAGACTGCTACTACGGACTACCTAAAAAACGTTTTCGGGATCAGTGCGGACGAGGCAGCGCAGGAGATGTGGGAGCGGCTAGGCGCGGCGGGCGTTCGGCTGGATTCTCAAACGCTCCATCAGATATTGGCCGAACCGTGGAGCGGAAAGAATTACAGCGCGCGGATATGGGATAACGCGGCGCAGCTGCAGTCGACGCTTGAATCCGTCATGACGTCAGGGCTGCTTAACGGCGATTCGGTAGACGATATGGCGCGGCGCATTGCCGAGGAAATGGGTGTGGGCCTGGCGAACGCGCGGCGGCTGGTGCGTACAGAGGCGACATACGTCCACAACCAAACTACGTTGGAGAGCTACAGGCGCGCAGGCTTAACGCAATACGAATACATGACAGCTAAAGATGAGCGCGTGTGCGATGTGTGCGGCCCGCTGGACGGGCAGCGGTTCAATATCAGCGAGGCCTATCCCGGTGTTAATTGCCCGCCAATGCATCCCAACTGTCGGTGTACTACGCTGGCGGTCGTGGATAGTGTTGCGTCGGCTGCAATGGCCGAGAAGGAAGCACACGCGGCGGTGCTAGCGAAAATGATTGATGATGTATTTATGATGCCGATTAATACTGCAGTAAATACCGCAAATAAATCGAGCAAAATTAACGTTCAACTTGCAACAATCTATGAATTTGCGCGTCTAAATGGTATGGTTGATGAGCTAACGAACATGTACGAAACAGGCGCGGCTATTGAGAGCGGCGCAAAAAAGACTGATGGCTGGGAAGATAGGTTCGCCGATCAGTATTATGAAGCGATCCGCAACCGAAAACCGTATTCGGATGCTAAAAATATTGCCTTGCATACCTATTTCACGGATGAACAGATTGAGGCAATCAGACTTCACGTGTTCGTAAACGAGCATGAACTCGATGGCGGCACAAAACGCTTTGCATCCGATCCCGAACAAGCCTGGACTTGGAAACGGTTGATTGAAGGCAAAGAAATACGACCCAGCGATATAGTTTTCTTGCAGCATGAGCTTGCAGAATTGACTTTGATGCGCGAAAAAGGGTATACTTATAGTCAAGCACACGAAATCGTCAATCTGACATATGATTGGTGGAGTATGGTGCGTAAGGACTGATTTGATTATGAGAACGGGGGATGCTCATGTGGTGGTACTATGAACGCATGGCCGAGGACGACCAACAAATTCGCTATGCTTATGCGCGGGAAACTAAGCAGACGAGCGGAGTTATTGGCTTTATGAAATCAACAGGGGAGTTTGTGATGCTGCTGCCCGCGCTGATGGACAGCACGCAATTTGATACGCGTAAAGCCTTGAATCATTTCGGCTCTGTAAAAAACGAGGGGTTTCCGTTACATACGATGGTCGCAACCGGTTGAGGTAATCTATTTGCGCTGCAAAGGCCGGATTCGATCCGGCCTTTCCTATGAGTACATATAGAGTTGGCCAATACAAATAGGGCGGGAGGGCACGGATAATCCGGCGCGGCCGACAGGATTGCGAGGCTCCTGATCCGTGTTCGCAGGTGCTGGCCACACAGGGAGGTAAAGTACTCGCCATATATCGCGGACAATCAAGTTACGTACAAGTTCGCACAAGTTACGCGCAAGGATCAAATAAAAAAACCTATAGGAATCAACCGTTTCCAGGAATGGGAGCGGTTTTTTCATACACAAAATCAAGTTAAAAGAGACGTCGCGGGGGCCATTTTATCGACGCCGATAGAATGGTTGGACGCGCCGGACAAAGGAGAAAATTACAATGTCAGAAGCATTAACCTCGC
>BNUH01000048.1 GCA_025997215.1 Clostridia bacterium | reverse complement strand
ACACGCTTACGTTGTTATAAGTGTAGAGCGGAACGGGAACAGCATGGCACAGGCTACACGGGGTTTGTTCGCGGCCAACGGTTTCGGGGATTCGGGTAGGAGCAGCGCCTGTCCTGTTGTACCACACAAGCACGCCAAAAAATGCAGTAAAATCAAGGCTGTGGTACGTTAGTTTTAAGAAACTTGCGTAGGTAAATGAAGCACCTTGTATATAGGGTATGTGCCTAGTGGGCTGTAAAACCAAGGCAAAATCATTTACTTTTCAAGCAGCTTCTACAATCGATTTTTGCCATACAAGGTGTCACTTTTCGACCTCAAGTGTGAGAAAAACGTATTGTAGAGGCTGAGATTTTGCTCGTATTTTGTCGGTTTGAGTAAATGATTTTGCCCTGCATAATTGCCTATGTCGTTATGGTTGTGGCTCTCGTCGTTTGTGCCGCCCTTTCCGGCCACGATCAAGCCGGATTCGTCGTTCTCAGCCTTGCGCGCTACGAACACCTGTATGCCTGGGAAGTAATGATCACACGCGGCCACGCACGGAGCGTTGCCCGTGTATTGCTCGGCGCGGAACAGGTCGCACAACTGGCGGTATATCATATTATGGCCGAGCGGATACGGGCTTTCGCCCAGTCCGGTCTTGGTCATATATTTAGCGAACGCTGCCAAGCGATCACTGTTCATCTTGCCGGATAAGCGGCCTAGCATCGCAACGCTCGGCGCAACCCTGGCGCTGGCGTCGGCGAAATTCAGAAACCAGCCGTTGGCAAGATGCGCATGGGCTATGTACTCGGACATATTGCGGATAAGTGAATGCGCTGATGATGCGTTTATTGAATAACAGATATACTGTTATGATTGGCAGAACCAGTATCACATTGCCGGCCATAATTATCTCCCACTGATGCGATCCTTCAATATCGCGCAGAGCGGCGATACCTATTGTCAGCGGCCTGACACTTATTGAGTTGGTCATGACGAACGGCCAGAAGTAATCGTTCCAGTGGCTTATGAAGCTGAACATAGTCAGTGCGACGGTGGATGATTTTGCCATGGGCAGCATAATGCGAAAGAGTATGCTCATCTCGCTTGCGTTATCCAGACGCGCGGATTCAATCAATTCATCAGGCACCTGCTTAAATGTCTGGCGCAGCATGAATATGCCGAACGCGTTAGCGCCGAACGGCAGTATCTGCGGCCAGAGAGACTTTAGTAGCCCTGCGTTGGCCATCATCAGGTATATTGATATAAACGTTAACTCTCCCAGGATCATGAACGCCAGCATAACAATGCCGAAACAGAAATCGCGCCCGCGGAACTTATACCGCCCGAACGCGTACGCCGCAGGCAGCATCACCAGCGTCTGTAGTGCGATAACCGACAACGTAACCACAACACTGTTGCGCAGGTACATCAGGTACGGGCCGGATTCCCAAACCTTTTGGAAGTTTATCCACTGGGGAACTGCAGGGAATATGGTCGGAGGGTAGACTATCGTTTCGCCGTAAGTCTTTATAGACGTGAGTATCATCCAGATAAACGGAAACAGGAATACAATGGGCAGCACTTGTTTCCCAAACTGTATTATGATGAGTCTGATAGCCAGATATTGGGTATGCTGGAAGACATTTTCTTGTGCAAACAGCCTTGATGGCTGCACTGTGGACGTAAGCTGCGGATGATCGTATCCCAGCAGTAGTAGTGCTGTGGGTATGTGGGCAACGTCCTATTCGCATGGACGTTGTCCATATATCCACAGCTGCTCTTTTCGCACCTTCCCAGGGGTGACATTTTCACGTGTGAATTAACTCGCTTGAGGGGTGACATAATCACTTGTTATTGACATCTATTTTATGTTAAGGGATTGTTAAGGTTGGGATAGGTCGATCTATCAAAGATACTCCCTCGGTTCTTTATCCTCCTTGAATCCCTTCGGCCTCGGTTGCCGCATCCCACCTGATGATGTTCGTTCCATATACCTAACCGTTACAACTTGTAACGGATCAAGTCTTCTGTCAATGCTTCTGTATTTATTAACTTTAACCTTAATAACTCCCAGCGTGACATGGCCTTGCTCGTGTATAATACCGTTATTATCGTATAACCCTATCCGCGCGGCTGTGGCAGGCGCGCACGATCACCTCATCTGCGCACGAATCCTTCAATGCTTGAGCGCATACATTCACATCGTCAGTCATGGCCTCGCGTGCTTAATAGCGTAGGTCACCACCGGTGAGGGTTTGCAGCAGCGACCTTATTCTGCTTGTACCTTCATAATCGGTCAATATAAATATTTTCACCGTATAACAGTCCTTTCTGACAGTCTTTTCAGCGGAAGCGCTCAGTGCGCTGTAATCAGTATGCGGAGCTTATCTCAGGTTATACTAAGTGACCATTTCCAGGCACCGGTATACACAGCTTGCGCAATCATCATGCAGTACCTATATACTATAAATCATTCGACCTGCGACATAAATAAGAAATTAGTTGTAAATCAGAATTATCGGCCGCACTTTACAAATATGGATGCTATTGGTATATTATGAATAGAGATCTGTTTGAAGTATTCTATTATCATCGTATCCTCGCTGCTGATGATGTTATTGTATCCATTCGTCCAACGATACATTGTCAAAGGCGTGATGATCGGTTCAGTGAAGGGCTAATAATATACCACAGGAGGTAACCATCATGCGTAAACTTAACGTCGCGATCCTCGGTCAAGGCCGCAGCGGCCGCGATATCCATGGCGCGCACATCAAGACGGACGACCGCTTTCAGGTTGTTGCGGTAGTAGACCCGTTGAAGGAACGCCGCGATCGTGCCGCCCAGGAGTACGGCATATCGGCTGTTTATGAGAACTATACCCAACTCTTTGGCCGTACTGATATCGACTTCGTCGTCAACTCCACGCCTACTTTCCTGCACTATCCTATAGCCATCGATCTGATGAAGCATGGTTTCAACGTCCTGCAGGAGAAGCCTATCGCCGCCACTTCCGAGCAGGTCAAAGAACTAAATAAGACCATCGATGAAACGGGTGCAAAATTTTGCATATTTCTGCAATCGCGCTTTCGCTCCCAGTTTGTCAAAATAAGGGAAATTGCATCCTCTGGTGTTCTTGGCCGATTGGTCTGTGTAAAGATCACGACGAACGGTTTTAGCAGACGCTGGGACTGGCAAACCCTGCAGGAGAACGTCGCGGGCAGCCTATATAACACAGGACCGCATCCATTGGGCCAAGCGCTGGAATTCTTGGATTACTATGACAGTATGCCCAATGTGTACAGTTACTTCGACCGCGCGGTAACATATGGCGATGCAGAGGACTTTGTGAAGGTGATACTCACTGCGCCCAGCCGTCCGCTGGTAGAGGTGGAGATATCCTCTACCGACGCGTATGTGCCATACACATTCCATGTGCAGGGCACATGCGGCACGCTGTCCGCCAACAATGCCGCCATCCAGTGGAAATATTATAAACCTTCGGAAGCTCCCGAGCAACGGCTCATTCTTACACCCATATGTGACGAGCAGGGCTATCCCGCCTACTGCCGCGAACCGTTGCAATGGTATGAGGAACGGATAGATAACTCCAACATCGTAGACAACGTGTTCGCCAACGACACACGGCGGTTGTATGACGATGTATACGCATACATATGTGACGGTAAGCCGATGGACGTGCGTTTTGAGCAGGTGGCGCAACAAATCGCGGTCATGGAGCTGTGCCATAAGCAGAACCCGCTATCCCGAATGGAGGTATGATTGTGAATACAACACCAATCCGGATAGGTATATTCGGCGCAGAAAACTCGCACGCCGCAGCGTTTTGCAAGATGTTCAATGACCCTGCGCAGGCTGACCTTTTCCCCGGATTCAAGGTAACCGCAATAGGCGGCGAGGATCGCAATGCGGTGAACAAACTCACCGACGAGTGGGACATCCCTATAGTTGCTGCGCATACCAGCGGCATGGTCGGCAAGATTGACGCCGCCATGATCACGTCTCGTAATGGCGCATTGCATTTGGGGTACGCAAAGCCTATCATCGAGGCAGGGCTGCCATTATTCATTGATAAACCCATAACCAACGATGCTGTGGAAGCGCGGATGATCATAGATCTTGCAAAGAAGCATGCCGTGCCCATCGTCGGAGGGTCTTCGGTAAAACTCACACAAGGCGTAAAGGGTGCAGCGGATTATGCGCGTCAATTGGGTAACGCGGTGCTGGGCGGCGTTGTTTATGCTCCTGTGAGTATGGAGAATGAGTATGGCGGGTTCTACTTCTACTCCGCGCATCTGGTGGAAACCGCGCTGGCTGTGTTCGGGTTTGATCCTGTCTCGGTGACTGCGCATAAGAATGAACATGGTGTTTCGTGTATACTGCACTACCCGGTGTATGATGTACAACTAGTTTTCATGCAAGGTATGTACCATTATGGTGTAACAGTGTACGATGCTAAGTCCGGCGCGAAACACTTTGCTATCTCGCTAGATGACTGTTACGAATGTGAGGCGCGTAACTTTGAGAGTGCTGTTAAGTGCGGTTTGATGCATGCGTCATACGAAGAGTTGATTCAGAATGTATATGTGCTCAACGCCATTCATGATTCATATACAAGCGGGAAACCACAACACATTAGCTCTGTCGCACGAACCGACAGTCTTAAAGTGAAGACATTCGCCAATCGCCTTTCAATGGGCGAAGCAGCGGCTCACGACACCGCCGCCGCATTACGCGACGCGTTGGCCGCCAAGGATGAGATCAATGTAGTATTCGCGGCTGCGCCCAGTCAAAATGAGTTCCTCGCCGCATTAGTCAAGCAGGATGGTATAGATTGGCAGCGCATCAACGCATTCCATATGGACGAATATGTTGGTTTGCCCGCCGACACGCCGCAGCGATTCGGCAACTTCCTCAACGAGGCAATATTTAGCAAGGTACCATTTAAGTCTATCCATTATATTAATGGTCAGGCTGACCCTGATATGGAAGCGGCGCGTTACTCAAAACTGTTAGAAACATTTCCCACCAATATCGTATGCATGGGCGTAGGCGAGAACGGCCACATAGCGTTTAATGATCCACCTGTCGCAGACTTCAACGACCTATTGCTGGTTAAGCGTGTTCAACTGGAGCATGCGTGCCGAATGCAGCAGGTGCACGATGGATGCTTTGCGGCACTTGATGATGTGCCCACCCATGCGCTGACGCTGACGGTTCCCGCATTGGTTAGAGGGAAACAACTATTTTGCGTAGTGCCGGGTGAGCGTAAAAGCTCGGCTGTCAAGGCCATGCTGACTGGGCCGATCAACGAAGCATGCCCAGCCTCGATTCTGCGCAGTCATCCCTGCGCGGCGCTGTACATCGACGCGGACAGCGCCGGGAGGTAATTGCTATGCCTACTCGTGCAAAAGTGTTTGGCGGCAGAATAATCGCACCAATGCGAGTCCTGGACGATTATGAAATCCGCATAAACGGCGCGGTGATTGAATCGGTATGTCCGCGCGACGAATCAAGCGACTGCGGATGCGAATTGTTTGACGCGCGCGGCGGTTGGATTACGCCTGGGTTTATCGACCTGCATGTGCACGGCGGCGGCGGGCATGACTTCATGGACGCAACAACCGATGCGTTCCATAGCGCAGCGCGAATGCATGCGCTGCATGGTACGACTACACTATTGCCGACATCGCTGGCTAGTTCAACGCCTGATCTATTGGACATAATGAATTATCCACCGCATTGACATTGGTTTCTGGTACACCAGTCGTATAATATACTGGAGGTGGGTATCATGTATAGCCTGAGCGTCATATCGGATGAGGTATCACAGGATCTGCGAGTAGCCACGGATTTTGCACTTCGCCATAATCTGGATGGACTTGAAATACGGTCGGTGAATGATCGTGGGCCTTTTGAATTTACTAATGTCGATATAAAAGACATATTGTCAGTAACCAAAGAGACTGGGCTTAAGATACCATCGCTCGCATTGCCGTTATATAAGTGTAACCTTGTTGATCCGCATACGAGAGCAAGCCATCGCG
Organism: Clostridia bacterium; assembly: GCA_025997215.1. Next base: position 14,119 of record BNUH01000048.1, on the reverse strand, counting down.
AGAGTCTAAAGCGCTCACTGGAGTTAGCGGCACTTGTATCATGTAAAATAGTACGCGGTTTCACATTCTGGAAAGAAGGAGTTGAGATGCCAATCTCAGAAATTGTCGGCGCTTACTATGAGATACTGCCAATAATTGAGGATGCGGGCGTATGTGTCGTACTGGAGACGGAACCTTCTGTCTATACCGGTACTGCTGCACAACTGCGGCGTGTGCTCCAGGCAATTAACCACTCCCAAATACAGGCAGTTTGGGACGGCGCTAATCTTCTCTATGACCTCGATGGTGAGCAACCCGTCGAAGGTTACGATATCCTCCGCCCATGGATACGTCATGTTCATATGAAAGATGCCGTGCGAACGCCTAACGGACCGCAAGCTCGCTCGATAGGTAAGGGCAGCAGCGACATTCCTAAGCAGCTATCCAAGCTGGCGCAAGATCAATACAGCGGCTGGATTTCGCTCGAAACCCATTATCGTAAGACCATCATGGATGAGGAGGTAATGAAGCGTCCCGCGGGCAGCAAGTTCACTGATGGCGGCCTAGAGGCTAGTGAGGAATCCATCGTTGCGTTAAAGACGATGCTGGATGAAGCGTGGCGGTGATACTATACGCACCGCCCACCTTACCGGTAGGGGTAGCGACAGCTTAACAGCACTGCTCAAGTAAAACCCAAAGGAGCTCACTTCTTTGCCGTGCTACAGCTCTCCACGTCGATAGTCCGTCTTGCCCAGACGCATGCACTCACCCAGAATGGATGCATCTAACCCCGACGCAAGTGAATCTTCCGGAATCATGCCCTGATCAACACGCTTTAGGAACACACGGAGCTGACTTACAAACCCGTTCGACTCCACCATACTTGTGCCATCCGGGAAATCTGCGTCCGTCATGCGGACGATCAGCCGATTTTCGTGGTAGTGCTCCAGCAAGCCGCCATGCACACGTTCTCCCCATATGGGCAAATCCACCAGCACGGTATCATTCACAGCTATAACTGTAACCTGTTCTGACACCAATCCGGACATAGGGCAAAAGGTCAGCGCAGCCGTTATACCGCCCGCAAAAGTACATAAGAAAACTGCGTTTACCGAGCCAGGATTCTCTAACGGGCGGTAGACGGCATGCATCTCCAGCAGCTCGCCGCCCGCCAAATGCCGCACAAGATCAAACCCATGGACTGCCGTGGAGAAGAAAGCGGGATCCCTGCGGTTCACACGATACATTTCAAAGTCAATATGCTGGATTGTCCGACCAGCAACATGCCCAATCAATTCCCGCACCATAGGCATATGCCGCCGGTTATAGGCAACCTGATGAATTGTACCCGTTTGTTGTGCAATCTCAATCAAAGCCAGCATCTTCGCCAGCGTTTCCGCAGGAGGCTTTTCGATCAGCGTCGGAACACCCCGGCGAAGCAGATCTGCGGCCAGTACGTCGGTCACCTGATAGGGTGTGACCAGCAGTACCGCGTCCGGCGCGGCGGCTTCCAGCATGGTGTGGTAGTCGGTAAAAGCCTGTTGAAAGCCCGTCTCCCGCGCGTACGACCAGGCGCTTTCCGCGTCTGTATCGCAGCAGGCGGCGAGAACCAGGCTGGGATCCGCTTTCCTGCAGACCAGCAACGAATCCCGGTAAACATGCCGGGCATGACCGCCGCAGCCGATTTGACACACGCGCATGGGCTTCGCCTCCGTTTTTTATTATGCCGGATCATAATCCCGCAAAAACTGCTCCACGAATGCGTCGTCGTTCAGGTGGGGGTACATGCGGTATATGCGATCGATCTCATTCGCCTGGCCAAGCGATAGTGTTTCGTTCGGATCCAAACACCAAATGCCCCGCATCAGTCCCTGCCGCCGCAGTACCTCATGAACGCCCGCAATGCTCCCCCGGAACCCATGTGCGACGTCGAAGAACGCGGCGTTTGCGTCTGTAACCTGCGCCGCCAGCGTCAGCAGCGATGCCGGGATCGCTTCCGATTCCTTCGCCTGCCGAGCTTGGATGAAAATCTCCACCGCGCGGCGCGTCCACACCGCCCAGTGCCCCAGCAGCCCGCCCGCCACACCCACCTTGCGTTCGGAACCGTCTTCCGAAAAAACGAACGTCGTCAGCAGGTCCGCCACAATGTTGTCGTCATTGCCCGTGTACAGCGCGATCTGTCCGGCCCGCCCGCTCATGGCAATCGCCCGAGCCACGTCCAGCATCCGGTATCGGTCGAACCCCGCGCACTTGATCGCCGCCACCCCGGGCACCGCGCACAGCTCTGTCCAGTAATTATAGGACAGAACGCGCCCGCCCGCACTGGGTTGCAAATAAAACCCTACAACCGGCGAAATTTCAGCCACCCGGCGCGTGCGCTCCAGCAGCGCTTCCTCCGTCCACGTCCCCAGGCCGCTGGGGCTGAGCAGTAGCGCGTCATAACCCAGCGACCGGGCAAGCGCGGCTTCTCCCTCTGCCTGTTCCGTCGGTCCGCACGCCCCCGCAATGCGGATCAGCGTGCGGCCTGTGCGTCGCTCAAAGGCTTCCATCTCCTCCGAGGCAATGCGCAGAACCGGTTCCAGGAGTGCGATGTGCGGATCGCGGATGGCGAATTGCGTGGTATGCACCCCAACGGCCAGCCCGTCAACACCCGCCTGCAGGTAATAGCGAAGCAGGCGGCGCTGTCTGGCTTCGTCCAGCTTTCGGTTTTCATCCAGCACCAGGGGGGTTGCCGGGATCACTCCGCCAGCTTGAATCCGCTCGCAAATTGACTTGCGCATCAGTAGCGCCCTCCCTGTTCCTCAAAGTGGGTCGGTTTACCCAGCAGCCGGCCGCCGTCAAGCATCCATTCCGCCTGCCAGCGGATTAGCTTTGCCAGGCCCACTGATGGATAGCCAAAGCGCGACATACAATGAGCGCTGTTGCTGAACGACGCCCGGTCACCCGGCTCGTCTTTAAACCGTGGCGTTTTCCCGAGGTAAATGCCCAGCTGCTCCGCCGCGTACCGTACAGAAACTTGCTCAGGCCCTGTGACGTTCAGGACCGCAGCGGGGGAAGCGGCGTCCGCCAAGGCGCGTAGGGCGACCTCGTTGGCATATCCCTGCCATACGCAGCTAAAGCATGGCACATTCAGGGAGATAGGCTCATCTGCCAGAATGTGCTGTGCCAGGTCGCACAGCACACCGTAGCGCAGATCAACGGCATAGCTGAGCCGGTACAGCAGCACACGGGCCCCCTGCATCGCCGCGCGCTCGAAGATCCGCTCCCGCGCAAGACAGCTTATGCCATATTCCCCCAGGGGTTGCGGTGCGTCCGTCTCCACGCTTCCGCCGGAGAAAATTGGCGCGGGCGCGTAAACGTTTCCGGTGGAGAACGCCACAAACTTGGCGTTTGGATAGCGGCGGGTCACCAGTGTGGGCAGCGACGCGTTCACCGCCCAGGTCGCCGGCGCATCCTCTGTCGTGCCGAACTTGCGGCCTGCTATGTAGACAATATTTGGAACTTCTGGCAGCGCCTCCAGCACGCCGGGCTCCAGCAGATCTCCGGCGATGCACTCCACACTGCCTGCCTGCAGCCGCGTCAGCGCCTTCGGATCGGTAAACCTAGATACCGCATAAACGCGGGCACTGCTTCCCGCCGCACAAAGCGCATTTTTAGCCAGCAATGACAGCGTAGGGCCCATCTTCCCGCTTGCGCCAAGGATCATGAGGTCGCCCCGCAAGTCGCGCAGTTCGTCCACCAACGCCTGGGAAGGGGTGGTCAGCAGCGTTTCCAGTTTTTCTTCCGTCCACATGTCGGTTCGCTCCTTATGGTGTCATATAGGTAAGCATCATATCAATCGTATGCTGCTTGCGTATCTCCACCATTGCATCGCGGGTCAAATCACAGGCAAACAGCCGTGAAAGCGTATGCCGGTTGGAAAAATTAGCAAAGCATACGGTAATCAGCGAGACGACGACCTGCCGCTCGTCTAGTGTGGCACGAAAGACGCCCGCCTCCTTGCCCCGGCGGATCTCCTCCGCGAAGAAAGCGAGGGAAGGCCGCTCCACCTCATTCATGGGCAGCATGTCCAAATGCCGCGCCTGATCCAGGTTTTCCCACATCAGTATGCTGACAAATGTGGGATGGGTGTGCAGGAAGTCAAAATACATGCCGATGATGCCGCGAATCAGTTCGACGCCTGTCAGCTTTCGGGCAATCAGCTCCTCATCCGCCGTTTCCATACGCTTGTATACGTCCAGAAGCACTTGGCGGTATAGGCCTTCCTTGCTGCCAAAGTAGGCGTAGAGCATCCGCTTGTTGATCTGGGCGGATTCGGCAATCTCATCGATGCGCGCGCCATAAAAACCTTTTTCAGCGAAATGGAGTTCCGCAGCTTGCAGGATGTCGCTGCGGGAGCGTTCGGCATTGTGCGCCGTCCGCTGGCGCTGAGGTTGGAATTGGAGCTGAGCCATGGCGCTGCCTCCTTGTATCACTCAGTTACCCTTTAAGGGAACCAATCATCACACCCTTGACGAAATACCGCTGCACAAAGGGGTAGACAATCATCACGGGCACCATGGTAATGAAGATTACGGCATTCTTGACGGAAATAGGCGTAAGCAGGTTAGTTTCCATTATGAGGGAGGTGGCCTCTGAATCCTCCAGCAGCATAGAGCGCAGTACCAGCTGCAGGGGGAATTTCGCACTGGTGTTCAGGTAGATCATGGGCAAAAGGTAGCTGTTCCAGTGGCCCATGAAGAAGAACATTGCAATGGAAGCAATGGACGCCTTTGACAGCGGGACGGCGATCTGCGCCAGGGTGCGGTATTCCGAAGCGCCGTCCAGCATGGCCGATTCAAACAGGCTGACGGGCAGCGACCGGAAAAAGCTGATCATAATTAGCAGCTCCATCGTCCAGATGGCGTTGGGCAGCACCAGCGCCCACATGCTGTCAAGGAGGCCCACCGCGCGCACTACCAAAAAGGTCGGGATGATGCCGCCGTTGAAGAACATGGTAACCGTCAGCAGCTTGATTATGATGTTTCTGCAAAACAGCCGGCTCCTGGAAAGCGGATAGGCCATTACGACGGTCATCAGCAGGTTGATCAGCGTGCCGACCACCGTATAACGCACGGAGTTCAGGAACGCCCGCAGCACCTGGCCGTTTTTGAGGATGTGCGTATACGCTTCCAGGGTAAAGCCCCGGGGGTAAACTGTGACCTCATTGCGCGTGATGTACAAAGGCCCGCTCATGGAAACGGCTACCACGTGCAGCATGGGGTAGAGGATCGTGCCGCACAGCAGAACCAGCACGCCGTAGAGGACCACGTCCGAAACCGTAAACCGTCTTCGCATAGGCCCCCCTTACCAAAGGCTCTCGCCGGTCGTCCAGCGGCTGAGCGCGTTGGTGGACAGTAGAATCGCACAGGCGACGACCGACTCAAACAGGCCCACCGCCGCGCCGTAGCTGAAGTTCTTTTCAACAATGCCTTTGCGGTACACAAAGGAAGCGATGATGTCCGAAACGGCATAGGTCATGGGGTTATAGAGCAGGAGCGTCTTGTCCGCACCGATCCGCATGACGTTGGCCGACTGCAGGATGAACATTGTCACAATGGTGGGCAGTATGGAAGGCAGGGTGATGTGCCGGACCATCCCCAGGCGGCGGCATCCGTCCAGGGTAGCGGCCTCATACAGGGCAGGATCGATGCCAGACAAAGCCGCCAGAAAGATGATCGCGCCCGAACCCAGAGACGCCCATATGCCGGAGGCGATATAGAACGTCCGATACCATTCGGGCTTGATCAGAAAGTAGATCGACTTCCTTCCAACGCCCATTATAATCTTATTGATCAGGCCGTTCTGCGGTGAGAGCAGCTCAATGGTCATGCTGCAGACGATTACCACCGACAGAAAGGTGGGCAGGTAGGCGATGGTCTGCACCGCTTTCTTAAATCCGGGGTGCATCACTTCGTTAAGCAGCAGTGCGAAAAGCAAAGTTGCGGGGAAGGAAAACAGCAGCGAATACACGCCCAGCAGGAACGTATTGCGCAGCAACAGGAAGAAATCGCTGCTTCGGAAGAACTTTACAAAGTGCTGCGCGCCGACCCAGGGGCTGCGCATGATCCCCAGAAAGGGGCTGTACTTCTTAAAGGCAATCAGAATGCCGTACATGGGGCCGTAGCGGAAGACGGCGTAGAATACGAGGCCCGGTAGAAGCAGAACCAGTAGTTGATGATCTCGCTTCAGGACACGCAGAGCGCGCGTCAGCGGGCGCGGATGGGGCTGCGTCATGGCGCGCGCTCCTTTCATTTGCAGGGCTTGGGCAAGAGATCAGGGGCATTTATGCGGGACGGTTTACCTGTTCAAGATCGCCGAAATCGGCCGGGTGTACTGGCTGTCTATTTTGGCAACGAACTCGTCCCATTCCTTCTGACCATAGGACGCGTTTACCAGATAATTGCTCTCGAATACCTCGAGCTCCTTTTGCAACTCCAACTGGAGATCCGCAAAGGTTTCCTGATCCGACTCGGTCAGGGTGAAGGTCGGATCCTCCGGGAAATACCCGACTTCGTTGTTGATCAGATCCTGCGCATGCTGCTCGTTGGGCGTGAAGCTGTAATACACGCTGCGGTGATCCGAACGGAGATACAGGCCTTGCAGCCACATCCCGTAGTTTTCCTCCAGGGCTACGATGTCCACCAGCTTGCCTTCTAGTTCGGGATACACGGGGTTGCCGTTTTCATCCCATTCGAAGTTGACGCCTTCCACACCGATGGTGTTCAGCTCGCTGCCCTCGTCACTATAGAGATAGTCAGCCAATTTCATCGCCGTCAGCGCATTGGGCTTATTGGCGATGGAAACTCCCCAGCTGCTAAATTTTTCCAGCGGGAATTGCTTGTTCTCCGCAATGGGCCGGCCATAAACCAGGTTGTACTCGGGATTGACCTGCGCCATCTGCGTATTGAAGATGGTCATACGCCCAATCCAGTTGTTGAAAACGAAGCCTTTGTCGGTCGTCAGCTTGGCTGAGAGCGCGTCCAGCGAATCGGTCAGAATTTCAGGATCGATGAGGCCTTCCGCGTAGAGCTTTTGCATGAAGTCCAGCATTTCCTTCATTTTGGGATCCGAGGCGGAATTCTTCCACAGCTGGGTTTCTTCATCATAATAGAAGGGATACGCCGCGCCAGGCGCCATGTTCCAATAGTACTGCCAGCGTGAGAAAATCTGTACGCCGCTGGTTCCGACATAGGGGTAGGAATCCGGATACGCCGCCTTGAGAGCTTTCAGGTTCTCATAGAAGGTTTCGGAGCTGTTCCAGGGGGTCAGGCCCAGCTTGTCAAAGATATCCTGCCGATACATAAACCCATGATTGACGTCCCGGTTCAAAGCGTACTGCGGCATTACATATGCATGGCCGTCCCCGATGGTGTAGCTCTTGAATTTGTTGTAGTTGGTTTCGTCCTCATAATAGATGCGCCGGAAGTTGGGCAGCTCGTCCAAATAGTCCGCAACGTTGACGAAAGCGCCCTGCTCGCCATAGGTATTGATTTCGCTCAGGGTAAGGCCGGCGGTCATGATGTCCGGCAGATCGCCGCTGGCGATGATGGTGCTTACCTTTTGAGCAAAAACATCCTGGGTATAGACTTGGACATCGAAGGTAATGCCCGTGCGGCGCGTCAGTTCTTGGAAGAAGAGCTTATTGCCAAAGTCCGTGTAATTGGATGTAGCCAGAATGGAAACCGTCGTGGGTTTATCCACCAGCGGGAGCGTCAAGCCCCCCAGGCGCGAAGACTCCTCCGCAAGGCCGGGCATCCAAACCGCCAGCGCCAGGCACACAGCGACCGCCAGGGACAGGATACGCTTGGTCATGGTTCATTCCTCCTTATTCTAGTTGAATGCCTCCGAAGTAAGTAACAGGTTAGTTATATTATAAGGCTTCGATACATGCACGTCAATAGAAAAATGCGAAAATTTTGTTAGAAATTGCCGTTTGAAATTGTCGTAAAACACGCACCTTGACAGAACCCAAAACCTTTGCTACCCTTAACGTGCCAGCTATGGGCCGGTTACGTGCCGGTTCTATGCCTGTTCTATAAAATTCGTTTATCATTGTTGAAATAAACATTCAGTACAGGAAAGGGCAAAGATATGGCCAATCGATTTGAAATCCCGCAGATATGCGAAAATATCAGCGCCGCGTGCTGTGTGTCGGAAACCGTCCGCATCCAGGCAAAGTCGGACGTGTACTCCTTCGGCCGGGTCCTCTACCGCCACGGCTCGGTGCCCCCTGGCAAAGTATACCGCATCACCCTCCGCTACGAAACCAGGGATGTAAACGGCAGCGTGGACGCGGTGGCCAACTGGCTGAAAAAGGACGGTACGCCCCAGGCCCGCGGCTACCTGGAAAAGCCCGCTCCGGGCCTTCTGCGGCTGGAATATCACATTCCGGAGAATGTCACAGTATTGGAGTTGGAATACCGCATGTGGTCCAACGGCGGCGGGGAAGTGAACTTTTCCATGCCGCAGGTCGAATGCCTGGGCGATTCCGCGCCGCGCCACGCAACCCTGGCCACAGCCTGGTTCAGCACCGCGCAGGATCGGACCTGCGCGAAGAACCTGGCGGACATCCTGCGCATTGCGGACAACGCGGGTACAGCGCTGGATAAACCCGATATCCTGGTATTTTCGGAAGCGATCTATGGCCGCGGCGTTCCGGATAAAACCCTTCAGGAACGGGCGCTCATGCTGGACAGCGAGCCGCTTGCCCAAATCGCCAAAAAAGCCGCGAATTACGGAATGTACATCGCGGTCGGGGTTCACTTAAACGACGGCGAGCAGATCAAAAACGTTGCCCTGATCTATGGCCGCAGCGGCGGGCTTGAAGGCATGTATGCCAAGACCCATCTGACTATGTGCGAACGGGAATGGGGTATAGTCTCAGGCAATGACCAGCCGGTATTCCAGCTGGATTTCGGACGCGTCGGCGTGCTGATCTGCTGGGATCACTTCTTTGCCGAACCCGCCCGGCTGCTGCACATGAAAGGGGCCGAAGTGGTCATCGTTCCGACAGCGGGCGATACGGCCTACCAGTCACGTGCCCGTGCCATCGACTCCGGCGCGTATTACGTGATGGGCGGCACGAACACCCCTGGGTCGAGCATCATCATCAACCCGCTTGGCGAAACCATTGCGCAGGTGACGGACACCGAAAAGGGCTATTCGTCCGTCACCGTGGATTTAAACCAGCGGCAGCATCTGTACTGGCTCTCAGTAGGTCCCTGCGACGGAGAAGGACGCGACGTGTACCTGCGGGAGCGCCGCACCGACTTGTACGGAGGACTATCGGAGAATTGATTCTATTGGTGTGACTATTCAGTCGCCAATTATACTACATATGGCAGTCGATGCAAGTCCTGGCAATATGTACAGTGGTGCGTTCCATCATCAAGTATTCTACTGCGCTGTTTCCCCCTCAGAACGCCTCACCTAAAACGTTCAATTGCACCGAAAGCAGCGCGCGGACTTGTTTATATGGCAGAACCGATCCAATCGGGAACCAGTTGCAATACATGATGTTTCAGGGCCGCCTGGGACATTCGCCCCAAAGCCCACTGGATATTGCCAAGTTCGGCAGGAAACTGTTCGAGGAGCATTATAACCTGAACTATGGCGCGCCGGTTCGGGCAGTGACGATCCGAGCCATATCGCTGCAGCGGCACGGCAGTCCGGAGCAACTGGATATGTTCGAGGACTCGGATCGGTGCTTCCGCCGCTCAACTGTGGACCATACGGTATACGATATCCGTCGGCGCTTCGGCAGTCAGGCGATCTTCACCGCGACGCTGCTGGCAGGGCGGCCCATGCCGGACGACAGACGCGAGAACTGGTGAGGATGCCTGGGCTATTTTACTAGTGAAGGCGGCGTACAACTACCCTCATTCTTCGATGCTACTTGCCCGAATACTTCGCGGTTCTTGCCCGAAGGTCACGCGCTTCTTTGCCCGAATGTCGCGCGATTATCCAGTCATTCGGATCTAGCGGGCTTGCCTATCACCCACGGCTGTATATCCATACCGTCATAACTGTGCCACATGTAGAAGAAACGCTCAGCGCCGTATATCATGTACCCATCCTGATAATGGTCGCTGGTGTCATATGGATCCGCTACGATCAGCACATCGTCGCCAAAGCTCTCGGTGCCCATCGTGTCGTAGCCAATTATGACCTGCCAGTGACCACCCCAGTCGATCCAGTCGACCATGACGGGCGTGCCCTCGCTCAGGTTTTTGATAACCCACTCGGTGAAGTCCGCGTCGTGCTGGAATGTGGGAGCATCCGGCAGGCCGTCGCCGCGTGGACTGGTTTCATAGTACCAGCCGATCGTCTTGAGCATTCTTACCAGATCATGAGGCGCGGTTGGAGCGCGCAGTCCCTCGGCCATTTCAGCGATCTGCAACTCGGTGTAATCGTCATTGCCCAGATAATGCAGCGCCATCAATGCAGCGACGGGTCCGCATGACCATTCGGTCGTCTGCTGGTAAGTATCAAAGTGAGTGAGTATTGTCAACGTATCTGTTGAGGTCATGTTGTAGAAATCGGGATGCACGAAATACGGCGAATCGAAATGATCACCGGAGTTTTCGTACGACGATGCGCCTTCGGTCAGCAAATCATAATCAGCCGGAAATGGAATCGAATGAATCTCATTGCCAGCCAGGACGACCGTAGGTGCAACCAGTAACAGTATCAGCGCCAGCGCGAGCAGTCTGAGCGTCCAGGTCATCTCTTTACCTCCGTGTTTCACGAATAAAATCAGTATACGATATGTCGGCCGATTCGTCAATATTCGATTCGATTGATGACAGGGTTTGTTCATGAAAATCGAAGATTTCGGTATATATGCTGGCTTTTCAGCACTCGAAATCCACCCAAAAACTAACTAAAAAAAGTAGTCAAAAAGCAAGCCGCTGAGCCTCATTTCTGAGTTTTCATGAACAAGCCCTGCACTTGCTTGTCATCGACCTTGCCAACACTTCGTCAATGTGTTATGGTTGGTTCGGTCAAAGAGGAAAATTGGAAGGAGAAGCTGCCACTCTAGCAGAGGCGCGGAATGCAATAAAGGTAGTTAATTGATTTTCCAGGAGAAAATGGATTTCTGGACATGATATAACTATCATTCCAGTATGAAGGCCTGATCAAAGAATTTTGGAGGTATATGTATGTTCTATGTCAAAGAGACACTGAGTAACAGTGAAACCGTTAATTTACCTATAACCGAAAGCAATCTATTTGCAATATGTCCGGACTGCGGCGAAATACTCCGTATTGAACTGAAAATAGAGACTACGGTTGAAGGCTATGATACTGCAAATGTATCATATATGTTTAATGTCAATAGGAAAACGAGAGGTAAAAAGAGATACCCTTATGCTGTTTACATTGAAACAACTTTGCCAGATGGGAAAGAATCTGATGTTAGTATTACAAACTCTAATGTGTACACACTCTGTCCTTGCTGTGGAGAAGAAGAGCAATTCCCCTTTATTGATGCGTTTCTTAGCTCAATAAATGAACAGATTACGGAACACCATGCTCCTGCGAAGATATTACAACTAGAACCTGATGAGTAGCCCGACCAGCCGGAGGATGGCCGTATTTTAAGTCCAGTGACCACAACACCTCGTATGAGGCTCAGGACGGCCCTCAGAAGCTCGTTTAGCATCGCGGTTTTATACACCACGAAGCTAAACGAGCTACTAGACGCCATAGAAAGCTCCTGATGGGCAGCTTGTCCAAACAACCTATAGTGGATAGCAATCCAACCTGCTCACGTCTATATTTGATCACCTAACCCTGACCACTAGGGCTGGACGATTCACTCACACAATAGACCAGTGCCGTGCGAATTATTGTGCTCTGAGCCAAAACTCGTTGATATCCTCACTTTTTTGAGCTTCAAATTATTGTGTTCTGAACCCACCAGCCATGTGAATTATTGTGTTCTGAGCCAAAACCCGTTGATATTCCTAGCTTTTTCATCCTTCGAATTATTGTGTTCTGAACCCACCAGCCACATGAATTACTGTGTTCCGAGCCAAGACCCGTTGATATTCCTCGCTTTTCTGGGCTTCGATTTATGCCCTCATGGTTCGGGGTTTTCTATTTTCTGACGCGCGATAAGGCAAACTTTGGATCATTCGGTACCGCTCTTCCATTCTAATATAACATTATATTCATGTTGCTTTTGTATCGTTTTAGAGTGATAATGAATATGCCGAAGGGCAAATACACCTTAGGAGGCTGCCAACCATGACGACTAACCAAGCCCTCGTAGCTCAGTTCCCGATCTGTCGATCGCTAAGTACCGGCTTGACGATCTTGAGATAACAGTAAAGATTCGCGGCTACCACCTGGAAGGCGCTTAAATGATCGTCAGCGGACACAGTTTGCGCGACGTTGAATGGGGCATGTTCAGCTGCAACCCGGATCTACTGACGCGCCTGGATGATTCAACTTCGGTGTGGTTTCCCAAGAACGGGTTAATCGGGTTCATGGATTGACGCCTGTAGAGCCTCTACGGAGGCTTTTGTTAGTTCTGAAATACTGGTACACGCTTATGTTGTTATAATTGCAGAGCGGAACGGGAACAACATGGCACAGGCTAACATGGGGTATGCTCGCGGCCAATGGTTTCGAGGATTCGGGTAGAAGCAGCAGCCGTAATGTTGCACCACACGTACCGCACAATCACGCCCCAAAAGCCAATAAAATCAAGGCTGTGATACGTGTGATACGTGTGGTACGTAAGCTCTAAGATTTGCGTAGGTAAGGATGCCGTTGATCATACACTGCATCCTTGCATTCTTACCGCAAAAAGCTAGCTGTATCAACTTCGGTGGTAGGCTAAGTGAGCTTGCGCCCCGCTCGCCTCCGAACCATACGGATATCCTTCGGTATTCGCAGCGGTCCTTTAGTGATCGACACATAAGGATTACTTTGAATGATATACCTCAAAGACAACTACTTCAAATTCTAACAGTTATGTTGAAGTAAACACGCGTTTTACGGCTTCGAGGTATCCATACTGATACTCGACGCTAGGTTCCAGGTAGTTTCCTTCGGTCCATTCGTTCCATGTGGTAATGGTGATGAAATGGCCTGTAAACTGGCTGCTATGCGCGAATTCTTTAGCCTTAGCCAGAGCTTTCTCGAATTTGGCGGGAGTGCTGCCGGTTACTATAGTTGTCCATGATGTGCTCGGTTCCGTTATAAATAGCCTGCGGCGTCAGTTCGCCTGGCATAAACGGATCGGGAAGGTGTTTGCGGGTTGCGGGATGCGCGTATATGGGGTCATGATTACACCACATAAGCGCGATTTTTAGTTTCTCGCTATTCTTGGCACCAAAAAAACCATCATCGAGCGCGCGGAAACGGTAACCGCCGTCCTCGAACCAGTACATGTCCCACAGAAATCCTTCGATACCATACTTCAAGGCTGTATCGATCTTTTTCTCCATCACGCGTGGATCGGATTCATCTTCATAGCCCCACAGCGGGATATTCGGCTGCTTATGCCCTTCGAATCGAGGACGTGCGCATTGGGCCACTTCCCATTCGGTCCAGCCTTTGCCATGCCATGCGTCATTGCGGAGGTCAGCGTGCCAGTTGGGGAAATACCACGCGAATACCGGAATTTTCTTGTCCATAAGTACCTCTCCTCGTATGATAGTATTTGCGGATGAAAACCCAATCGTTTCCAACTCCGCAGGATCGGAAACTGGGAAGCCCATGAGGAAGGGAACGTTCGCCGGGGAGTGGCGCGCTGGGGACGCGCAAGGAGGGCGTAGCCCGACTGGAGCGGCTCCAGCGCGGCGCGAAAATCATCATCCGGTCAACCGTTTTGACAATGCTCGTGGTATAATTGACCTTAGGTCAATCAGGCGGAGTCCTTATTCTCCTAGTTGAGCCGTGTGGCTACTTCAAAAAAAGTCTGTTCCCCTGCGCCGATTGTTCGCTGCAAACCGATGGCTGTTTGCTGGCGCGTCGTCCCCCTCAACGGCAGTAGAGGTTCGCAATGGGATGCCGCCGGGTGAATTCTAATACGCGAGGGTGTTGTTGCGTCGGCGTCCATGGGCATTGTCAAGCCGGTTGACCG
>BNUH01000047.1 GCA_025997215.1 Clostridia bacterium | reverse complement strand
AAAAGCTGGGCGAATACGACAAACTGATGGACGACACGACGCGGTTGAAGATGCGCGTCGATCAATTGATATCGACATTCCAGCCCATAACGATCACAATCCTGAAGATGCGCTTCGAGGATGATTTACCGTGGGAGTTAATAGCGGGCAATGTCAACATGAGCGTGACCGCAGTTCGCGACAGGGAACGGGTAGTATGCGAGCAATTGCGGACGGTTATGCTGTATGAGACATTGAGCAAGGCTAATGATTGCAAAGTGCACATAGGAAAATGCGGCAACCTATTCGCCGTTAGCGCGTCTAAATAGATGTGGGGGCGGCTGCAGGCGCTGTAAAAAGTGTCAAGAATGCAACCGTTTATGATGTGTATTTTATCGGCAAGCTAGATAAAGGGATTTATGAAAAATCGGGTAATGTTCTTCGTAAAGATGACATTGTCATCACTGAAGAGCGGATTGTGCATATAGGCATTAAGCATGCCAATGATTGGGAAAAATACGGATCGCTGATTCAAGACGCGCTGGATAATCCAGATAATGTGTTATTGGATGATAATCCATACACAGTAATCGTTCTAAAACAAATTCCTCCGGCGGAAATGGGTAATGTCCTACGGATAACGGTTCGACTATGGGCCGAAGGGGATAAACAGCACTATACGAATTCTGTCTTGACATTCCAAAGGATTAAGGAAAAAGAGGCGCGGCGGCTGGTGAGAAACAAACCTGTTGTTTACAAACGCGAATAATCGGGGTATAATACCAGTAGGCTATTATGGTGTGTTGAAGTGGAGATTTAGTCCCGACCACGCGCCAAAGAGAGCGGAAACGCTTTTCGGGCTAGGAGAGATGCAGGATCCTGGGACGCCTGCCAACACACCACGATACAGGCCGGATTCGTCCGGCCTTTCCTAGGTTTTACGGCGTGTTGAGGTAGAGATATAGTCGCGCTATACACCACGCGTAAGAGCGGGTAAAAGAGATGCTGGATAACTTGCGACGCCAGCCAATACGCTGTAAAAGGCCGGATAATCTCCGGCCTTTCCTTAGGCTATGATTGACTGCTGAAGTAGAGATATTGCCCCCACTACACACCTGCGCAAGCAGGTTATAAGAGATGCAGGTTATTGGGGCGCCTGCCAGCAGTCGGTATAGGCCGGATCGAAGCCAGATTGACCCGGCCTTTCCTATAACATTGACAACCTTGATAGCGGGATGCGTTCAGACGTGGACGCGTCTCGCGTTTTTTTTATACACAAAAACAAGCATAAGTAATATTACACAATAAATCTGCACCAGAATTGGAAGCGCAAACGCCAAGGGGTGCAGATTCCCGCAGATTTCCGCAGAAAAGCGCAGATTTCCGCAGATTTCCGCAGATTTCCGACAACATCTGACAGGTCAAGTGTGGTATAGTGTAAACGTCGGGAGATGGGGCGAAGATTATTAGACAAATTTCCTCTTTTTTGTCGAAAACCTATTGACAGTACAAGCACGTAGTGGTATAATAGGCTTATCCAAATGAGGGGAGGTTTTCCATGAAGCTATATCCACGCAGAGGCGGGAACGGTTACATTGGCAACTATGTTGTATCCATTGGTTCGGCTGAAGCGCGGCGCGTTGGTTTTTTGACGGATGAAGGGAAAAGTCGGGAACTGACAAAGGACATCAACGAGGCGGCGCAAGAGATAACTATAAAACTTGCGCATCGTGAGAGCGACGGAGGAACTGAATGAAACTGCCTGAACAGACTGAAATGAACTATAAGACGCGAAAACCCAAACGTGTTGAAACGGAAACGGGGTACAGGATCGGCGATACAGAGTATCGCACGCGTTTTTCGTGCAGCGATGAACTGTGCGAATACATGAGCGATTTTTCCAACGGGAATGTTATACTGGCATTCTCGACGGGGAAAGATTCCATTGTCGCGTGGTTAAAGCTAAAGCGATACTTCAAAAACATTATACCCTATTACAGGTATTTAGTGCCTAACCTCGACTTCGTAGAAAAGTCACTGCGCTACTATGAGGATTGGTTTGGTACGCATATTATGCGGCTGCCACATCCATCATTGTATAGGCTATGGAATAACTTTGTCGTACAAGCGCCTGAAAACCTGCGTATAATCGAAGAAGCGCATTTGATGAAGTTTACGTATTCTGACTTAGGCAAGCTAATTCGCGCAACCGACCCAGCGCTAGTCAACGCGTACCAGGCGTCTGGCGTGCGTTCGGCTGATTCGATAAACAGGCGGACCAGCGTATTAAAGTACGGATCAGTCAATCACAACGAAATGACGTTCATGCCAGTATTCGACTACAAAAAAGAGGATATGCTGCGCGAGTTAGACGCGGCGAATATTGCGCTGCCTATTGATTACGTATGGTTCGGGCGCACATTCGACGGCATTGATCGAAGATTCACGGAGCCATTGCGCGAATTCGCGCCTAAGGATTTTGAGAAAGTGCGCGAATGCTTCCCGTTGTTAGAGATGGATATTTTGCGAAACGAATTCAGAAAGGAATATTGGGCGAATGAAGCTAAAAAAGGGGCCTGACCCAACCAAAGAGGCGACGATCACTGCGGATGAATTGGAAAAATACACCATCGATGAAGTAAATGATGTCCTGACGTCGTTCAAACAGCGTCGGCAAGATGAAAATACGCGTCTGCAAGACGCGACGGATTCAGAGCATTGGGTTGCGCTGTGCTTTCAAACACGCGCGCAAAAAGAGGAGTTTCTTGATAAGGCATACTGGCGCGATATAGGCGATAAATACCTGGACGGTATGAAGTGCGCAAAGAAAATGAATATAACACTTGAATCGCCTGTCCCACCAGTAAGGCGGACTGCGAAATTCGGCGCGGAATACAATAAGCGGATCATACCATAGCATTGTAATAAAGATTACGTGTAGTTGGAGCGCGGGCTTCGACTGCACGTTATTTTTGTATAGGAGGAATAACCATGAGACATGCCGCACGGTCGTCGGCTGCGTTACCCGGACAGGTTTCAATGTTTACTTCCGGGGGTAATCAACGTCCTGCCTCGTCGATGAGGGCGGGAAACTATTCAGGATCATAAGAAGCGAATATTTCAGATGCGCGAAGGTGACTACACGCATCTTCGCGCATCGGAGGTCGTATGGCAAAGGAAAAACAACCCGATAACCGCAAAAGAATTAAACCCACAATCGTACGCCTGCCACTCGTCCAAAAACGCTCACGCCAGGAATGGGAATCAGACGATAATCCCATGATCCTGCGCGGGTTGGCCATGCAATGCATGTCATACCCTGACCTGGCGGAAGTGATAGGTATCAGCCGCACGCAATTATTCAGATGGCGCAGACAAAGCCAAATTATCCGCGACGCTGTTGAAATAGGCCGCAACGAAGCGGACGCTATTATTATTAGCGCTACATTTGACAGCGCTATGAAGGGCGATCCAACAGCGCGCGAACAATGGTGGAAGTACCGTACCTCGCGCGTGCCCGCTGTCTATGAAGAGGAAAAAGAGCTGCAGGTAACCGCCAACGGCACAATAACCGCGCCCGCGTCCATGTCCCTGCTTGAGGCTATGATGATTGCATACAAGGACGAAATATCTGCTTTGCAGACCCGTGGGGAAGTGTATACGGATGAAGACGCTAGCAGCTGACACACTCAGGTATTTCGCGCTAAACCCCACCGCTTTCTGCAAGCACATTCTGCACATGGAGCTTGACGAAAAACAAGCCGATATCATGCAAGGCTTAGCGACGCGGCAAATGACCAGCGTCCGATCCGGCCACGGTGTCGGGAAAAGCGCCGTCGAAGCCGCCGCGATACTTTGGTATCTGTGCACGCGGCCATTTCCCAAAATCCCCTGCACCGCGCCGACCATGCACCAGCTTATCGATATCCTTTGGGCCGAGATACGCAAATGGATGCGCCAAAGCCCCGTCATTGAAAACACCTTCGCCTGGACGCAACAGCGCATCTATCACAAGCAATACCCAGAAGAATGGTTCGCCGTGGCACGAACCGCCACCACCCCGGACGCGCTCCAAGGTTTCCACGCAAACCATGTGCTGTACATTATCGACGAAGCGTCCGGCGTGGACGATCGGATATTCGAGCCGGTACTCGGCGCGCTGTCCACCGAAGGCGCTAAACTGCTCATGTGCGGGAACCCAACCCAACTGAGCGGGATTTTCTACGACAGCCATCATAAGAATCGTGAGCACTTTTGCACACTGCATATTGACGGACGCACAAGCCAGCGCGTGTCAGCCGAGTATGTCCAATCCATCATCGACATGTATGGCGAGGACAGCGACGTGTTCCGCGTCCGTGTCGCCGGGGAGTTTCCCAAGGCCACTTCCGACGCGTTTATTGCCATGGAATGGTGCGAAAAGGCGTCCAAACTCACTCCGAACATCGAAAAAGTCACGCGTATCGACATTGGTGTCGATGTTGCGCGGTTCGGGGACGACAGCAGCGTTTTGTGCGCTGTTTTGGATAAATCGCTGCAATTGGAGCCTTTGATATATCATCATAACGAAACGATGGAACTGACCGGGAAATTGATCCAGTTCCTGCGAAGGCTATCGGCGGATTACCCAGGCGCGACAATGGTTATCAAGATCGACTGCGATGGGCTGGGCGTGGGCGTGTACGATCGACTAAAAGAGCAATTGGACACACTGCGGGCCGAACTCAATCGCGACTACAAAACCCTGGACGCTATCGAGTGTCACTTTGGCGGCGCGGGCGGGAGCCTGAAAGAAGGCGATCCCATCGAATACGCCAATTCAACAGGGCTTATGTGGGGCACGGTTAGAGAAGCATTGCGTACGGGCACGCTGGCGCTGCACGAATCAGCGCAGCAGATCAGCCAATTATCCAACCGCAGGTATGCCATCAACAGCGCGGGCAGGATCGAATTGGAGCGCAAGGAAAGCATGAAACGGCGGGGCCTGCCTTCGCCGGACATTGGCGACGCGCTAGCGCTGGCCATGTGGGAGCCATACAAACCATCGTATGATACGCTGTTTATCTAGATTAATCGGTTAGGAGGATTGCCGTGAGCGTCCTTGATAGAATAGCCTCGCTTGTCTCGCGCAAAACCCCGGACCGGTTGTATGCGCGCCAGGACGCGCGAATGATCCCGCATTACACCAGCCCGCCGGAGCGGAACACACGCGAATGGCTGGATACATTCCGGACCTCGCCGCGCATGGGTGTAATAAGCAGGATTGCCTCGGACTTAGCCGCCGCGTCGGGCAAGCTGTTCCAGTTGGAACGTGACGGCGCGGAAACGGAACTGACCGACCATCCATTCCTCACATTGATGAAACAGCCCAACCCGTTCTATCAATTCAGTGCGGCCAGTGTGTGGAAGCTGTTTGAAACATACCTGATGATCAAGGGCGAGGGCTATTTCGTGATCGAGCGTGGTCAGGACGGCGCGCCTACCGAGCTATGGCCGATACCATGCCATTGGGTGCAAATGACGCCATACGCCGGTTCGCCCAAATATCACATCATGACGCCCAGCCGGATGATCATGGAAGTGCCTATATCTGACATGTTCGTCATGATGGACCTGAACCCCATGGACCCATATCGGCGTGGGTTAGGGCATGCGGAGGCGGTTGCGGACGAGGTCGAGATCGATGAACTGGCGGCGAAATTCCAGAAACGGTTTTTCTACAACGACGCGACGCCGCGCACGATTATCTCCATGCCCGACACTAACAAAGAACAGCGTGAACGGTACAAGAGCGAATGGCTGAACCAGTTCAGGGGCGTGGACAAGTCCCAGAGCGTCGCGGTGATAGAGGGCAGCATCCAGGTCAACAAACTAAGCGACAGCATCCAGGGCCTGAGCATGGTCGAGGGCAGGATATTTACCCGCGATACCATACTGGAACATTTTAATGTCCCGCGCGAGATCATGGGCATAACGGAATCCAGCAACCGCGCTACAAGCGAAGCGGCGCAGTACATCTACGCTCAAAACGTGCTGATGCCGCGCCTGAAAGCGCGCGAAGAGGCGCTCAATACCCAACTGGTATCGCTGTGGGGCGGTAGTCTGGTCTGGCGGTTTGACGACATTGTCCCAAACAACCAGGAGGCCGACGCGCAAAAGGCGTATACGGGCTGGAGCGCCGGGCTGTTGACCAAGAACGAGGCCCGCGAGCTGTTGAACATGCCGACCATTGACAACGGCGACGTGTACAAGATCATGGTCACGGACGTATTCACCAACATTGACGCTGACCTTGTCGAGGAATCGAAGGACCGTCAAGACCAACAGATGGGCGGCGGTATTGATGGCAATCCGTTGGCTGACATTGATAATATCGCTACTGGCGATGATACTGCTGCTGGACGACAAGAGATTACCATAGACGGGCTGGAAGAGCCAAAGGGCTGGCGGCCGGCGTATGACGCTAAGGGTATTCTACGTGCCACAGCCGCAATGATGGACGAGGCGGAGCGGCTGGAAGCGCGCAGGTTCGCGTATGCATTGCGCCGCTACATGAACCAACTGACCGATCAGCTTGTCACGGCCATTGAAGGCGACGGTAAGGCTGTTTACAACACTTACGACCGCTGGTTGGAACAGTTCAGCGCGTGCATGGACGAAAACGGCAAGATCGATCCAGACAAGTGGGCGGCATTGGATGAGGAAACGCGTACCAAATTGACGCGGAACATGGTCCAAGGCTTGACCGACTGGGCGACGCACAAGCAAGACCTGCTTAAAACGTTCACACCGTTATGGCGTCACTCATACGCCGCCGGAGCCTTGACCGCGCGCAAGCTTTACAGTTTGCAAGCGATTGAGCCGCCGGAATTGATCAGTGTAGCGAAACTCATGGGCGGTCAGCGCATCTCCATGATACAGCAGACCACCAAGGAAATCGTGGGCCGCATTGTCACTCAGGGCCTGGTTAACGGCGACTCACAGCACCAAATCGCTCAGCAGATTCGCGAGGAAATGAAAACCACGACAGGCCGCGCGCACATCATCGCGGCGCAAGAGGCGCGCGTGAGCCTGAATGCTGGGAATTTCGACATGTGCCGCAAGGCTGGCGCGCAGTGGAAGGTATGGCATCACATGCCGCAGGATAACCCGCGCAACGGCCCGCCGCCCAAGCCTGACCACGTAGCGATGAACGGCGAGCGCGTACCGTTTGACGCGCCGTTCAGCAATGGTTTGATGTACCCCGGCGATCCCATGGGCGACGCTTCAGAGACGATCAACTGCCGGTGCAACATTACGACCGAGTGGGACAGCCCGCCGCCAAAGAATTGAATCATTCTTGTTTCCTCCCCATGGGCTTGTTTTTCTGCATAAGATGTGACACTCTATATGCAGAAAACAATGCAGGGGGAAAATTAATTCAAAAATAGGGCTTGAAAATTGAATTAATATTCGTTACATAGCCGTAATGTAAATCTGTTGGAATTACGGAGGCTTGATGTGACGAACAACCGTGCAATGCAGCCCTCTGCGCTTGATGGGGTGGACTCCGAGCCAAAAGATGAAACACAGCGGCATGGAGAATAAATATGGGTTCTTATTTGACAGCGCATAGCATATGATATATACTATGCAAGCGGGAGGTACGAGATATGATGAATGTATTTGAAGTAGCGAAATGCATTATTGATGCCATGAAGACTGGCGATGAGCCAACAGTCACAAATCTCGCGTTGAATAAACTGCTGTTCTTTGCGCAGGGGCATTGTCTGGCGCGTACCGGAAAACCATTATTTGATAGCCCCATCGAGGCCTGGGCGCTCGGGCCGGTAGCCCCTGTAGTTTATCACGCCTATAAGCCATTCGGGTATACCCCTATTATCTTGCCATCGCACGAAACTGCGGAATGTAGCCAAGGCGAGGAAGGCGAGATTCTGCTCGATGTGCTGCGTGAGTATGGCAAATATTCCGCAAGTTACTTGGTTACGCTTACACATGAGCCTGGCAGCCCGTGGGTCAACACTTTTCACAATTCTGTTATATCCCACGAAACGATGATTGCATATTTTCGTAAGCCAGAGAACCAGATAGAGTCGTTTGACAGCGTCATATCCCGCCTGAGCCGGGATGCCGTTACCGTTTTGCCTAAGGAATGGTATGATCCGAGCGAAGATGCGATGTGGGAGAGTTATAAACAATGAGCCATATGTTCGCAAAATGGGATGTGTGGCTTGCTAGCGTCACTTACGAGGATGAGCCAAACAGACGTAAACCAAGACCTGTCTTAATCGCGGGAGATTGCGTGTTTGTGATCGGAGCTTATAAAATGACCTCCCACGCGCCGCGTGACGACAACGAATATACGTTAGTTGACAACCTTACCGCTGGGCTGCGCGTCCCAACAACTATCAGGTTCTCTAAATACTTGTCGTTGGAGCAGTCAGACATGATTAGGCGTCTTGGCCGCATATCTATGCGAGATGCGATGGCGATTCAGGACATACTGAAGC
Source organism: Clostridia bacterium (assembly GCA_025997215.1). The sequence continues at coordinate 12,523 of BNUH01000047.1, read as the reverse complement.
GAATAGATCGCCGCAATCGTAAACCATGAAACCAAGGCCGCCAGCGGCCCCGTAGCGCGACGAAAGCCGCTTTGACACAGAGGAATGCATCGGGAAAATAGAATCGATTCTGGGGCATTCTAGCGCATCGGTGCAAGGAGGGGGCGGTTATGGATGAAAAGCAAAGAACCCGCGAGCGGTTGCATACACAGCTTTCAGATTATCTTGACTATATAGCAGGAATATTTATTACTGTTGTCTGGGCTGGCCGCAAGGCCCTGGTCCACCCTTTGGCGGGGAATTCCCCGCCGTCAACCACTACGATATTGGGAGCGTGCGGCATGGAGCAGTACAAACAAAATGACAATTGCATCGCTATACCGCCGGGGGCGACTATTCAAGAGCAAAGCCATACGGTAAATGGCAAGGCTGACCTAACGTACTATTGCGCGTTGAGGCTTGACTCTGCGCTAGAACTACCGGCATGGCTTTGGGACAACGTGGAAGCGGATTGCCGGGAAAAAGTGGAACGGATACGGCTGGTGCGTAACACTAAGCATCTAATCTAACCATTGCGCCGCAAGGCGCTTTTTTTATACCCAAAAACAAGGAGTTGGTAATAATATGCCGCATGAATACAAGCGCTGTGAATTCAAGGCCGACCATTACGACGACGAGCAGGGCATATTCGAGGGCTATGCGTCGGTATTCGGGAACATCGACAGCGGTGAGGATATAGTCGAGCCGGGCGCGTTTACGGATACGCTCCTGACCGACTTCCACCGCATGAAGATTCTGTCCGGGCACAACAGCGACCAATTGCCCATTGGCAAGCCGCTGGAGATGCACGAGGACGCACGCGGACTATACATCAAGGCGCAAATATCGGACACGCACATGGGCCGGGACGTGAAAACACTATTGCGCGACGGCGTGCTGAACGAGCTATCCATCGGGTTTGATGCGGACCCGTCCGACTGCCGCGTTGATGAATTCGGCGTTCGCCACCTCTACAAGCTCAAACTGTGGGAGGTATCTGTAGTGACATGGGCGATGAACAGCAGCGCGGTCATAACTGACTACAAGGCGCAAGCGCCTGAAGCCATTGTAAAGCAGGTTGACCCACTGCCAGCCATTCAACCCAGTGCACCACCGCCCAGTCGCGCCGCGTACAAGCGCGTGGCGAAGATGTACACAAGGTACAAGGCGCAAAGCTCAAACACCATAACCATTACGTCAAACTGTAAAAAAAAAGTACGATCAATAAACTATTGACAAAACGTGGTAATTATGATATAATAATCACAGGAATAAAGGCAGAGGATAATGATTGGATAACGATTAATGGCACGCATGTTGAGGTAGATGAAGGCGGGAACCTGCAAGGCGCAGTAGGCGATAAAATAACCAGCACAAGCAAGCCGAATGCTACCGCAAAGCCGACAGCACCGACAAAGCCCGCCGCAACATCAAACCCCGTTGAGCCCACTAAACCTATTGAAGAGCAAAAGCCATCGACCAATGTGATATCCGGCGATACCATGCAGCCAGCAGCCTCCGATAAACCCGTGCCTAGCGGCGAGGATGCTGCGCAACCTGAAAATATCGGGAGGTCAGGGCATCCGGAATTCGACGGTAAAGGGAAATCGTTCCAGCAGAAAGTCACTGGAGTTCGCGAACGGCTTAATGGCGCTCCAGACTTTACCGCCGGAGAGTTGGAAGATGCAGTCGATGCGGTTGGTAGTTATTCTGGCGGCAATTACGACGTTATTCATCGCAATACACCACCCGACGGGACAGCGGCTAATGAACGCATTGATAAGCTTCTGGAGAAGCTGCCCAAATACGACGGCGAAACCTATAGAGGCGTCTCTTTGCCTAAAGACACAGCGCTTGCGCAAATCGCCGCGCTGAAGAACGGTGAAACGCTCCAACTCGGAGACGGCGCGACGAGCTGGTCGAGCGATCGTAAAGTAGCCGCCGCGTTCTCCAAAAGCGATGATTTCTCAAACTATAGAATAGCGTATTCGGTCAAACAAACCAATAAAGGCGCAAGTATCACGGATATGTCGCTGTTTGGTGGTAAAGAGTCAGAAGTGCTTGTTCCTGGAAAAGTGAGTTATGCATTAGCCGGAAAGATTAAGCAAAACTCCAAGGGTATATGGGAAATACCGCTGAAGGAGGTATAACGCAATGGCTGATTCTCGTATTAGACAATCAGAGCAAATGGAAGGCGTTTCCTTACGTGACAGATGGGCGCAAGACAGGGAGATGTTTATTGTTCGCAAGGTAACAAAGCCCGACGGTAGTAGCGAAGAAGTCAGAGACTCCATTTCCATCAACGGCTGGAAGAAAACTCCTGACGGCAAGTGGATCAATGAAGGTCTTGGCATAACCGATCCGATCGACTAACAACGAAAAGGGGTTAGCGATGCTAGGTGCGATCATCGGCGATATTGTAGGCTCGCGGTTCGAGTTCGACAACTACCGCCACAAAGACTTTGAACTATTCGGCAAAGGCTGTAAGGTAACAGACGACAGCATTATGACGCTTGCCGTGGCAAAGTCAATCATAGGCGCGGACGCGGCGACTGATCGCGAAAGCGCGGATTATCACGCTACTTTGGCACGATACACCGTCAAGAACATGCGCGACATTGGTCAGAATTATCCCAATTGCGGTTACGGCGGATCATTCGCCAAGTGGATGTTCAGCAGCAACCCACGACCATACAACAGTTACGGCAACGGCGCGGCAATGCGCGTCAGCCCGGCGGGATTCGCCGCGCGTTCCGAGCAGGATGCGTTGCGTCTGGCGGCCACAGTTACCGCCGTCACACATGACCATTCAGAGGGGATCAAAGGCGCACAGGCGATCGCGCTGGGGGTCTACATGGCCAAACAAGGCGCGTCCATTAGCGATATACGTGAACGGATTAACCATGACTATTACAAGCTAGACTTCACGATAGACCAAATTCGTTCTAAGTATCGCTTCAATGAAACCTGCCAAAAGACAGTGCCGCAAGCGATTGAGTGTTTCCTAGAATCAACCTCATTCGAGGACGCCATCCGCATCGCCATCTCATTGGGCGGCGACAGCGACACCATCGGCGCTATCACCGGCGCAATCGCTGAAGCATACTACGGCATCCCCACCGACATTGCCGAAAAAGCGCTGACATACCTCGACGAACGCCTACGCGCGATATACGACGCATGGACGGCGCACTTAAAGAGGTTACAACGATGAAAGCTATTGATGCCGCGAATTTCCTTATAGACATCTGCGCAAAGAGCGATCAACACGACTATATGACAAACTTGCGTCTACAGAGCCTCTTGTTTTATGCGCAAGGATGGAGCCTGGTGCTTCGCGGTGAGCCGCTGTTTGACGATCCTATTGAGGCATGGGATCACGGCCCTGTTGTGCCGTCTGTCCTTCTTGAACAAAGCCGCTCGACGAAACCACGGCAGACTTCCAAATGCTAACACCGCATTAATCCCCTTCCCCAACGATACAGCCGCGCCGCCTTAAACAGGCAGCGCGGCTTTATTATACACAAAAACACCACAGCTATCAGACCATAACTATTACATCTTAGGAGGAATAACCCAAATGGCTAAGCCTGTAACCAAACGCAAGGGCAAGACACTGAGCCGCAAGATGAGCGCGGATGAACTGGTGAGCATGATCGAGACCGCTTGCAAGAAAGCCATCGAGGGCGCTGAAGATGAGCAGGAAACCGCCGTCGCAGCTGTCGAGGCCGTGGAGGAAGCCGAGGAGCAGGAATTCGAGTCCTCGCTTCAAAACGCCATTGAATCCGTGCTGGGCAAGCGCAAGGCGTTGTCCGACGCTGGTGAAGCCTTAGAAGGCGACGTCAGCGCTGAAGAGATTATCGCTGAAATGGCGGCGATGATTGACGCCACGGGTGTCCTGGAAGAGGACGAAGAGGAAGAAAAGGACGAGGACGAGGACGCGCGCGAGGACGGCACCGCATTCCCCAGCGAAGCGCCCGAGCCTCAGAAATCGAGGAAAATGCCAGTGACGCGTAAATCGGCCAGTTATCCCACCAGCCGCAAGGCGGCGCAAGCATACGAAACTCCGCTCCAGCGCAAGTATGCCAGCCTGTTCATGACCGCGCCGTCCATGACGTCCGCGCCTAACGAAGCGAAGTCGCTTTCACCGTACGCTAAACTGGCGCGGTCGGTCAAGTGCGGCTACTGGGGCAATGGCGACCCGGATCGGTCGGCATACCACGCGCGCAAGTCGTACGGCGACGCGAACCTTGAACGCAGCTATAAAGCGCTGAACGCGACTAACCCCATCGCCGGCGGCTATTTGATCCCAGAAGTGTATGCGGATGAGATCATCCAGCTGCTGTATGACAAGACATTCCTGTTTGAGATCGGCGCTATTAGAATGGCCATGCCTAACGGCAATCTGACCATTCCACGGTTCACGGTCGGTTCACGCGCGACCTGGAACGGCGAAATGCGCTCGATCAAGACGACCGAGCCGGGCTTTGGCGCGATCAAGATGACCGCTAAGCAGTTATCCGCGATCATCCCGTCCACGCGCGAGTTGATGCAGTTCAGCGCGTTTTCCAATGACGAAGCGTTTGGCGCTGACCTGGCGCGCAGAATCTCGCTAGGCCTGGAAACGGGCGCGTTATACGGCAAAGGCGGGAGCTTTGAACCGCTGGGCATTATCAACACGCCGGATGTCACGACGATCGACGTCTCGACGATCACCGACCCGCGCCTGGTCAACAGCGACCACATCACTGCTGACTTGATCCCGATCATCCGCGCCACGGCGCTGAAGAAGAACATCCCGACCGATCATTTGGGCTGGGTGTTTAACTCTGAGGTCGAGGCCGAGATCATGAACGCTGTATCGCCGTTTGGCGACTACACCTACCGCTACGAGATGTCGTCCAAGGGTACGCTGCTGGGCGCGAAGTTCATCACGACGAACCTGGTCACGAATAACGACGACGGCACGGCGAAAATCCTGTTCGGCAACTGGTCCAACGTGATCGTCGGCGACGCTGGCGGGCTGGAAGTCGAATCATTCCGCGAAGGTTCCGTTGTGAACGAAAGCGGCCAGACGTTCAACGCGCTGCAGGACAACGGTATCATCTTGCGCGCTGTCATGCACGCGGATATCGCGCTGCAGTATCCTGAAAGCATCGTCGTTGTGGACAATGTGACGTTGTCCTACAACCTGTAAGGAGTGAAGAATCACTATGAAACGTGAATTGCTTGAGAATGTTAAGGTAATTCCATACACAGCGGGCGCGGTGGTTGACAAGCTGAATTTTCTGTCGGCCGTGCTCGGGATGACTGTTTCTGCGGCGTCGACTATTACCGTAGCCGCGACACACTGCGACACCGCGACCGGCACGTTTACGGCCATAACTGACACACAGTTTGTCGTAGGCCCCAAGTCGATTACGCTGGTTGCGGCTGATGTCCCGGCCAACCTGAACATCCCCCTGGACCTTGTCGGCTGCAAGCGGTACATCAAGATCACGCCTTCCGGCGGCACCGGCCTGGCGCTGGTGCTGGGCGATCCGGAGTACATGCCGGTTAAGTAACCATCATCGGGACAATCCCTCCCTATTGGCGGCGGACGGTTGTAACTGTTCGCCGCCGTATTCCATTGCATTTATTGCAACCAAGTCGAGGTAATAACACCATGCTAGTATTCAAAACTTGTCCAGAATCGCCTAGGCCAGTGTCGAACAAGGGATTAAAGCCCAGTGTTCAGACCAAGGCCGCCGCGATGATCGAGGAATACCATGAACGAGACAACCAGGACGTGCTGCACGACGGAGTGCAGTCCACAGCAGCCGACCAGCCCGCCCAGCCCGTCAAACGCAAGCCTCGCGCCGAACGCGCTGACGACACTGGAAGCGGTCAAGGCGTTTCTGGGGATCCAGCCTGACGACCACGACGCGGACGCGCGGCTGATACTGCTGATCAATGCCGCGTCCAGTTACCTTGAAGCCATGACCGGACGCAAGTTCAAACTGGACACATACACCCAGCGCTACCAAGCGCCCGGTCAGCAGGAATTGGTATTGGAGCAATACCCCATCCGCGAGGTATACAACATCAAGGATTCCAAAGCGGATAGGGTGTTTGACGAGGATACCTACAACATCGACAAACTGGGGCGTATCGGCGTGGTATGGATGGACGAGGGCTGGCCGCCGCGATATCATCGGCGCGGCCTGGCGTACGATCCCATATTCAGCAGTCTATATCTGATAGTCAACTATCTAGCAGGATACGTCCTGCCCCAAGACGCCACGGCGGATACGCCGTTTGATTGGCTGCTCCCGTACAGCCTGCAACAATTGGTTTGGGAGATGATCCAGTCAAAATGGGCGGACATTATCAACGGCTCGACCGGCCTGGCCTCGTTCAGCATCAGCGATGTGAGCTGGTCCTTTGACCGCTCGACCCGCGATAGCTGGACAGCGATTATCAACGCTTACAAGCGGTTCTAAGGGGCGGTGAGGGCTTGCCTATAACGATCCTCAAAGACAGCGTAACCCCTGACCTGGAACGGCTGAAGCGCGACCTGGCGGCCATCCACCGCAAGAAAATTACCGTCGGTATCCATAAAGACCAAGCATCCGACGAAGTCCTGAACTATGCCGCTATCCACGAATTCGGCGGTACGATCACGGCCAAGAATGTTAAGAATCTTGCGATACCATTGACCAAGGAAGCGAAGCAGAAAAGCCCGCGCGACTTCACTGATGCGTTCGTAATAGTTTCCAAAAAGAAGAAATTGCTGTTGGTCAGGGACAAGCGCATGCGTACCAAAAAAGGTGCAATCAGCAAAAAAGCGCACAAGATCATCGGCCCGCCGCAAGAGCACGAGTTGGAACTGTTATACGCGCTGAAACATTCGGTGAATATCCCGGAGCGCAGTTATGTCCGCGCGTCGTTCGACACTGGCCAGGACGTGATCAACGGCGCTGTGAACGAGGCGCTGGACGGCGTCATGCACGGCGAGCGCGACGCGTCCACCGCACTGAACCACATCGGCAAGACGGGCATGGAAATGACGCAGCAATACATCACGCAGGGCCGCGTCCAGCCGGCCACTGGCGCATTGGCGCGGTCACTCAAGACGCAAGAAACCACGCTGTTTGACCAGGGCCGCTTGGTCGGTTCGATTACCTACAAAGTTGACAGGGAGGGATGACATGGCCGATAGCGTTACTGGATACCCAGCGCTGCTATCCAACCTGCCGCGCATCCCGACCATGCTCATGCGCACGCTATACGCGTTGGATTATCAAACAACGCTGGATCAATTGGGCGGTGGTCAATCCTATCGCACGGAGGCTTCACGTCGTGAGATAACAGGCGTGATAATGCCGCTATCTAACAAAGACCTGCAGTTTATTGAAGAAGGCGCATACACGGCTAACTCGCAGAAGCTATATACCAATGGCGATAGGGTAAAGGTGGGTATGTATGTGCTCGATCCACTAACGAACCAATCATATTTAGTCATGCAGGAACTCGACCACGGGCCGATTCATCCGATGAAGCGGTACATGATCGAGGCAAAGGGGGCGTCGGCTGCACCATGACGCCTTTCATTGAGATGCGCAACTATATGATGCACGGACTAAGCGAATACTTAGGCATGCCCGTGCGCCTGTCCAACCAAGCCGTGCCAATGCCCGCATACCCATTTATCATGTACACGGTATTAACCAATCGCGTGCCAACCGGCGGGATGGGGAACCGCAGCTGGATTCCACGAAAGGACGCGGTAATAACCCGGCTGGAGCAGGTCAACCATGCCACAATATCGATAACCTGCTGCAGTGCGGATCATCCCGCCGCCGTCGAGCCGTTTGAGTACGTATACGGCGAGGACGAGGCGCAAACCATCGCCGAGCGCGCCATGGACTGGTTTGAGCATATCGCGCGCGACGAGCTGCGCGGCCATGGGATTGTCGTCGTGGACGTCATGGAAGCGAACAGTCGGACGAATCTGCTGATCGACGAGGAATTGCGCCGGTACGGGTTCGATATCCAAATTCGCTATGGTGAAATCATGGATCGTCTGGACAGTGCCATAAAGACTGTGCCCATTATCGCAAAACCATACTGATACACCATCCACAATTGAGCATAGGAGTGAGAAACAGCATGCCAAGAGACGTAGTAGTTGTAGTACGCACGGACGCGAAACCGCGTCCGGCTGAAGTGCTGGATACGCTGCTGGTCAGCACATCCAGCGAACAGCCGCTGCAGACATTTAGAAGTCTGGATGCTATCGCCACCGTATATCCCACTGACACCACCACATACAAACAGGCCGCCACGCTATTCAACCAGGGGAACACGACGCTGGCATCATCGCTGATCCGGCGCGTGAAGATCGTCGGGTTTGACCTGCAAACAAACGATGCTGGCACGGAAATAATCGAACGGTTAGAGGAGCTTCAGGACGAGGACAACGACTGGTATTGCTTCCTAACCGATCAGAATGACACCGAAACCATTACCGCGCTGGCGGCGTGGGCAGAGGATACCGAGCCTACTGAGGTCGAGTTGGACGAGGGCGCGGAGGATCATCGCAAGCTGTACTTCTGCACAACGTCGGTTAAGACGCCGTTCATTACCAACCGGCGCACAGTCATTGCGTATTCGGCTGATCCAGATGAGTGCCTGGACGCGGCATGGCTGGGCAATGTCGGTCCGTTCTACCCGCAGTCAGTGACGTACAAGTTCAAGCTGCCGCAGGGCTGCGCGGTGCATCCGCTTTCAGAGGCCGAGCGCGACGTGCTGATCGAAGGCCACGTCAATTTCATGGCACGCGAGTATAAACATGAGTACATGAAGGAAGGCGTATGCGCCGACGGCGAGTACATCGATGTGCAGATGGGCGCTGACTGGATTGCCCGGGCCATGCGCGAGGAACTGTACAAGTGCTTGATGGCCAATCCCAAGGTTCCGTACACGGACGAGGGCTTTGCGCTGATAGCCTCGTGCGTCATGTCCACGCTGGATCGTGCAACCGGGCTGCACATTATCGCGCGCGAACCGGACAGCGGGCGCGGGTTGATCAAGATCGATATACCGCTGCGCCGTGACGCCACGGATGATGAGGTGCGCAACCGGCGTATGCCCAACATTACCTGGGAAGCGCAGCTGGAAGGCGCGATCCATCACGTTAAAATTATCGGCACGCTGCGCGCTACGCTTAGCCAGTTGGCCGCGTAAGGAAGGGGTGAGAGTGCATGGCTGAATACTATCCGCAAAACTACGACCCGATGCTGGTAACAGTCGTCGTGAACGGCAAAACGCTCACGGGCGTCGCAGAAGAGTTTATCACAATCGACCGCTCGGAGGATTCGATATTCCCGGCCGTCGGCGCACAGGGTGATGTGGGTTACGCCAAAAACGCGAACCGGACGGGCACGGCCCAGGTCTCAATGATGCAAACCTCGCCGTCGCTGCCATACTTGCGTGAATTGAGCCAAAACTACGCGGACATTGACCTGTCGATCGTCGACAACAACGAACCGGACAAGGTGCATTTCCACAGTATCGGCGGGAAGATACTGAAAGTACCCACATACGGGCGGAATAAACAGATCGGGAATGTGCCAGTTACATTCCATATCCCGTACCTGATGTTTAACGCTTGACGCGCGCAACACAATATGGAGGCAAAACATGGCCATTGAGTTCATGCCGGAAAACAAGAAGATCACAATCAATGATGTCGAATACGAGCTGCAGATAGTTCAGCCGTCATGGTACTACGAGCAGGTTGATCGATTTGGGATTTCAGGGCACAGCCAAAGGAACACATCCGGGTATATGGACGCGCTGTTCCGGCACGTGGTAGTATCGCCCGCCGAGGTACGCAACAAGGGTATGAAATACTTCGACGATCGTTATGATTTTGAAACGCCGCTGAGGTTGATCAAACAGATCGAATCGTTTCTATTGGGCCGAAAGCGATCCAGCACGGGCGAAAGCGGCGGCGAAGCGGAATAAACGGCAGTGGCAGTTGGTATTCTGCGGCGCTGGGCTGACCTATACCGACATAAAGCAGATGGGGTTTTCCGAACTGGAAGAGGCCTATCAAGCGCGGTTGTTGTGGCAAGAGGAATGGAACAAGCCGCATAAGTGTTAGACGCAGAAGGAGGCGGGGCGGGTATGGCGGCGGAACGCGAGATCGTATACAGTTTACAATTTGATGCTACTAGCACACTATCCGCCCTTGACCAATTTCAATCAAAACTGGCTACTATTGCGGACAATGCAGTCGACGCGCAATCCGGTGCGGAGGGCATCGGCGGCGTACTGGAACAGACAGCGGCTATTGGCGAATCAGCTGTTAATACTGTCGGTTCCGCGTTGGCGGAGATGGGCGACGCTGGTCAAGCCGCGTCCGGGGCTGTTGCGGACGCGTTGGGCGGCGTGGGCGAGGCGGCACAGGACGTCGGTATAAACGCCAGTCAACTTGCTGAAATATTCAACAGCCTGGGCGACGAGGCGGAGGAATCCATCAACGAAACCGCCCAATCGACGAATAAGCTGCAAGCCGCGCTGGGCAAGGTGGGCAGCGCGGCCAAGAGCGCCATAGGTTCGGTATTCAATTCGGCGATGGATAACGTAAACAAGAAAATAACGGCATTTCAAAAATCGATAACCGATGTCGGCATAAAGATTAAGAACGCGTTCCAGCATCCCATTCAGACGATCAAGGGCGCGTTTACGCCGTCCATGCAGGACGCGCAAAAGGAAACCGACGAATTAGGCAAGCGCGGCGACGAATCCTCGAACATACTCGACCGCATGGGCCAGATTGGTTCAAACGCAGGCAACGCCATCAGCGGCGCGATGAAGCGCGCGGCGGCGCTATTCCTGGGCTTCAAAGGCGTCAAGACGGTTATTGACAGTGTGCGCAGTTTGTTTGGCGAAGGCGTAGCGCTGATTGAGGAAGCTGAAACGATCGACGCAAAGTTCAAGCTGTTATCAGACAACACTACGACCAACGTCGACGCGTTTGTACAAAATTATGCTGAAGCGACAGGGAAACCTATCACCGAACTGAAAGACCTGGTACTGGGCAATACTGATTTTTTTACAAAGCTGGGGTTGTCAAAGAACGACGCGGCGGGGCTTGCGACCGAACTAACAACCATTGGTAACAATATCGTGACTGCGTTTCATGTAAGCGATAGCGAGGCGCAAACGGCAGTCCAGGCATATGTCGCGGGCGATAAGAACGCGCTGGAACAATACGGCATAAGTCTGTCCGATAGCAAGCGAGACCAGGAAGCGGCGCGGCTGGGTTTTGGCACTACATACAAAAAGCTTACCCAGTCGCAGCAAGCGATTGTCAACGCGTCGTTGCTTATTGTCGAAGCCGAAAAATTATCGGGCGATGCTGTTGAACGAATGTCCCGTGCATCCGAAACTCTTTCTGAAGCCAAGGATAAATTTAACAACGCAATGACCGGGCTGAAGAGGTCTGTCGGCACCGAGCTAAGGCCCGCGTTAATGCTCTATTACGACGAAATGAGCACGGCGGTAAAGAAGGTGGAGCCGGAAATAACCGGCTTAGCCGAGTCCGCTGCCTCAGCATTAGCGGCGATTACGCCGGGCGTAACGGGCGTGCTCACCTCGTTTGTCACTAGTTTCGCGCCAACGGCAAGTGCTATTATTGAAACGCTGGCGCCATCGCTCAAAGGCGCGTTGACTAATATTTCAGCGGACTTTATACCGGCATTGGGCGATTTGGCGGAGACGGGTGTTGGGTTGCTTGCGCCATTAATGCCCACTATTGATGATGTTGGCGGGTTGGCAATGGAGGGCATTACTAGCCTGACGAGCGGACTGAGCGAGGTTTTGAAAACATTCCAGCCGCTGTTAAACAATGCGCGCAGTATCCTGTCGCCGGTTAGGATAGTATTCACGGAAATAACCAGGGAAGGCGGCATAGTTGATAAGACGGTCAAGGCGATAACGGAGATAGCCAATAATGTTATGCCGCCTATTACCGCGCTGATGGAAAAAATCAGCGTTGCGCTGGAAGGGCCGCTGCAAACGGTATTCAACACTATTGGCGGTGCGATCGAAAGAATCGCGGGACCGATTGGACTGGCGTTGGGTAATCTTGCGACGGCACTCGGCGTGGTTGTCGACGCGTTAGCGCCATTCCTGCAGCCCATAGTTGATTTAGCGGCCGCGCTGTTTGACTTTGCAATAGACACGCTGATCGTACTGATAAACAAATTCAGTGACGGTCTGGTGGACTTCGTCGGGTACGTAAAAGACCCGATTGGTTATGGCCGCGCTAAAGCGTCCAACGAAGCTGAGGCCATGTACAACGAACAGTTGCGCCAGCAGGGATACTCCGAGGATGAAATCGAGGGCATCAAGGCCTTTAACGATGCGCTGAATAGGATAACCAAAGAGGCGTATCTGGAGCGGAACCCACTCGCAGAGACGAACGCATGGGGCGACTTTATCAACAAAGCGG
>BNUH01000046.1 GCA_025997215.1 Clostridia bacterium | reverse complement strand
GTTGTTGTGCAGCACAAAGCCTTCGATGTCGCCTTTTTGCATCAATATCTTGTTTTGATCCAGCTGATAGCGGACCAAATCCGCCGAGGCCTGTTTCTGTAAGCCGAAGTTATACAGATAAACGCCGATCAACCGCTTCTTACCCTCGGTTTTTCTCAGGAAATCCTCCGAATACTTGTGATAGTCTTCTATCGTCGGCTCATTCCAAAACCAGAACGATACGCCGTCGAACACGTCGACATAATCCTTTACGTCAAAATCCAGCTGGGCCTGATACCACACCAGCCACATCTCAAGCCCTGCCGCGTGGATGCGCTCGCGCAGCTTAACCAGCTCGGGAACGGTGATCGTTTCATTGGTGTAAATGTGGGGCATAGCGCCCGGGCAGAAGAAGTCGTCGAACACCATGCGGTTTAGATTGGGAAACAGAGGCGCCAGTTTGAACGTCTCGTCGATACGGCTGGCGTTCGGCACACCCCACGCTTCCACGGATAGACCAGTGTGATCGATGCCATCAAGATCTTTGCTCATTTTGTGAAGATCCATCGGATGGCCGAACGCAACGTAGTAGACGTTCTTCACGCCCAGATAGCGCGCTCCTGACGCGGGTTCGCACGGCATCGGCGTGGGCGGGTTTGTGTAATCGCTGCAGGAATGCGCCGGATGTCCCCACAGCCAGATGGAATCGCGAAGTCTCTTGCTGCTCATAATTACCCCTCCTAATAATAGTTTTGATGTAACGCTTACCAAACGCTGACGTCGCCGACGCGTTTACCCACAAAGTTGAAAAACATCACCAATGACAGGTTAATCACCGAGTTGAATAATCCCACCGCCGTTGATAAGCCATACTTCGCCTTTAGCACGCCCTGCTCGTATACGTAAACGGATATGACGTCGGCGGCAGTTTTATTAAGATCGTTGCGCATCAGGAAAATTTTTTCGAACCCGACGTTCATAACGCTACCCATGTTGAGTATAAACATTATAATCGCGGTAGGGATTATCTCGGGCACGTCGATGTAGCGCACCTTACCCATCTTGGATGCGCCGTCTATGCGCGCTGCCTCGTATAGTTCCGGATTGACGTTTGTCAGCGCGGCGATAAACACGATCGCCGAGTAACCCATCCCTTGCCACACGCCGGAGATAACATATATAGGCACGAAGTACTGAGGCACACCCATGAAGTTAATCGGTTTCCCACCCAGCGCGACGACAAACTTGTTTATTATGCCATTGTAAGGCGAGAGCATCTGCATGATGATGCCTACCATAACGACCGTCGAGATAAAGTAAGGCGCGTAAGTCACCATCTGCACTGTTCGACGAAACGCCATCGATCGCGATTCGTTCAGCATAATCGCCAGTAAAACTGGGAACGGGAACGCCAGCACCAGGTACGAAAAGCTGATCCAAACGGTGTTGCTGATAAGCCGCCAGAATGTCCAGCCATTAAAGAAATCACGGAAGTTTTTAAGGCCAATCCACTCGCCGCCATATAAGCCTTGCGACAGGTTCGCTTTCTTGAACGCCATCACAAGCCCCGTCATCGGCACATAACCGAATACGAACATGTAAATAACGGGTATCAGAAGCAGCAGGTACAGCAGCCAATGATTATGCATCAGTCTGCCAGCCTTAGCAAGCTGAGTCCGGACGCTGGTCTTCTGAACGTGAACTGGAAGCTGCATCGCCTATCCCTGCCTTTCCGATACCGTTCGCGGCTAGCCAACAAATCAAAAGCCTTACAGCTCAAACAACCGTTTCGGGTAGTTCGTCAAGTTTTCAACGCCGCCGTTTTTTATTCGGATTACATCCTCTATGCGCAATCCGCGCTTGGTCTTGTCGTTTCCCAGGAACACATCCAGCGAGAATGTCATGTTTTCTTTCAGATCAAACGCCGCGCTCGTCTCAACCCACGGCGCTTCGCCTTCCATTGTGCCGTTGCCATGCAGCGGGCCGTACAGCAGCCAATCGTCAAAGCCGATCTCTCGGGCTTTATCGACATAACCTTTCGCCAGTGCCGCGGCGGAAAGCCCCGCCTTCGCGTGATCCAGTACATATTGATGCAGCGCATACCCCGCCTCGATCATCCGCCGCTGCACATCGGTGGCTTTGCCGAACACGACGCATCGGCCGATCGTCGACGCGTAGCTGGCGACACGCGCGCCGATCTGAATCTGCGCCTCGTCGCCCGGTTGAATCACCTTGTGCCTCGCGCGGCTGATCGCCTGGTTGCCGCCGTCGCCTGATAATATCCAGAACGGGAAGCTCTCGCGCTCGGCACCCAGCTCGTGCATCTTACCCAGCGCCAATCCTGCGGCTTGCAGTTCAGTCATGCCGGGATGAATATTTTCAAGCAGATAATCAAAGGCCTTATGCGTGATGTTTGCGGCCTCGCTCATGCAGATTAATTCATTCTCCGACTTGATCATGCGAAGATTGTTAACCAGCTCGTCGGCCTTTACGATAGCGGGAGAACCCAACTTCGCTAGATCCTCAACTAAAGCGTTATACACGCCGATGGTCGTCAGCGGCAGACCCGCGACGCCGACCTTTGTCAGCTTCCGGCCCGGCAGCACCTCGTCGAATACGCCCGCGAATGTATCCAATACTTTGCCGGGATATTCAGGCTCGCTCGACTCGCGGAACGCCTTAAGCATACGGATATCCTGTATCACCGATCGATCGGCGGCGTAAGTCAGGCTTTCCGGACCGATCAGCAGCAGCGGCTTTCCCTCGGCTGGAATCAACACGCCTGCCGTTTCAAACGACGGCCAGTAATCGCTGAAATATCTGGCGTACTGCGGTTCCGCCTCGTTGCCATAGGCGAGGATAGCATCGAAGCCTTCGGCTTTCATCGCCGCTTGAAGTTTCGCGGCGCGTTCAGCGAATTCATGTTTCGGTATGGATGCTGGCATTGATACCTCCCGCGGCTAACCGCCGCATAAGCGCATTAAGTAATCAATGGATTCTAAAGATCATTATGGAATATCAAAAAACGCGGCCGGATTATCGATAAGCATCTTGCTTATTGAACCGACAGTTATGTCAAACTCCTTCATCATCGGCACGATATTCGTCAGCAGATGATCATAACCCCAGCCGCCGTAGCGGTGAAGCAAATTTTTCAGGCAAATGTCGTTGCTCAGCAGCAGCTGTTTCACATGTCCGCGTTCGATCAAGCGGCGTAAGTCTTTTACGCGATCCGTGTCGTGGACAAATAGACCGTAGCCAGACGATCGCGCCTGCTCATCGATATAGAATTCCTTGCCGAAGTTGTCGAATTCAATATAAACGCCCATATCTAACAGCGCGTTTATATAATCTGTCTTCAGCTCGACGTCAACATGATCAATGCAGACGCGTTCAGGTTTTGCGCCGTTATCTAGCAGTATGCGCACGGCCTCCAGCCCAAACGTCGTCCAAGGGTTTATATGCGTATGGATGGATGCGCCTGTTTCGACACTAGCGTATGCTGCGGCGCGCAGCACCTTGCGTTCCGCGTCGTTGAACACCTCGCTGACGCCGATCTCACCGATGAAACCCGCGCAGATCACCTCGTCCTGCGCGATGCCGTCTACGTTTATGCCTTCGCGTATCTCGCGGATCATTTCGGCGGCTATGTCATGTTCACTGCGTTCGTTGATATATGCCGGATGCGTCGACGCGACGTAATAACCCGTGCCGGTCAGTATGTTAAGCCCTGTGGCCGCCGCCATACGTTTCAGCCTGGCGGCGTCTCGCCCCAACCCGATGCACGATGCGTCCGCGACGGACATTCCGCCGGCGTTTTTGAAGAACAACATCTCATTTTTTTGGACGACAAAATCATTATAAAATAGATTATCCCGCAGCGCATAGCAGTCGCGGCTAAGAATACCCAGGTTTTCAATCGACACGGACGCATATGGATCAACGTTATATTTAAGGCGCCGAGGCTTAAAAAAGTTTGTCAGATCAATGAAGACATGTTCATGTGCCGTTGTTACGCCTAGCATACTCTTATCAATATCGCCCGATACCGTTTGAACGGCCATATACGTTTTCCTCCCTTGTCAAACCTAACACCATTTACAGTCTAACATGATTCGGCGTTTTCAGCGTTGGTTATTATGTCCGGTTTTTAGGTTTTACGAACCACTTGTCAAATAATCTATAATTTGGTTGACTCTAATAGCCAGACGAATTAAGATAATCACAACGAACTTAGTTGGAGGTAGATATAATGCCAATAAAAGCCGCACCGTAAATTAAACGGATACGCCGCTTGTCCGTGAGCATGTACCATTGGGTGAGGCGCCTAAGAGATTGGCGCGCTGACGGCGCGACCACGCGTATATCACCATAAGGCGAAATATGACATATTAAGGAGCATTAGTTATGAATTACTTCACACCGTTTACCGATAAGCTGGCCCTGCGCGCGTCTAACCTGTTTGCGCACCGTCAGCCGACAATCGTATGCTTGGGCGACAGCGTAACGCATGGAGCGTTTGAGAGTGAGCCCGTCTCCATCTATGATCCGGAAGCGATGTACGGCGAACGCCTTCGCCATATCCTGGCGGGATTATTTCCCGGCGCATCGCCAGTATTGATAAACGCCGGTGTAAGCGGCGATAACGCGCCGGGCGGATTGCGCCGTATCGACCGCGATGTACTGTCGTTTCAGCCTGATTTAGTGGTCGTATGTTTTGGTTTGAACGATTCAACCCGGCACGACGAAGGCTTGAGCGATTATTCGGCTGCATTGAACGGAATTTTTGACCGGTTAAAGGATATTCCGACAATATTTATAACGCCATGTATGATGTGTACGCGCGTGGCGGTAAGTGAGGATTCCGTCTGGCGCCAAGCGGCTGAGCTTAATTCACAAACGCAGACACAAGGCTATATGGATCGTTACATGGACGCCGCACGGGATGCTGCCAGAAAGCATAACGTTCCTGTAAACGACGAGTATCAGCATCAGCAAAGTTGGCAGTCAAACGGCGTCGATACTGATCTGCTACTGTCCAACCACATCAATCATCCAACTCGCGAGATACATCAAATGTGGGCGCACGATCTGGCTAATATGATCTTATCGGATTAACTGCAAGCCGATTAATTGTTTTTCGAATACCATTATCAAAACGACAAACGCCCAGCGTATGCTGAGCGTTTTGCCATAATATCAAAACCAAGCCATGTAATTTCATACCCAAATGCGCTTGATTAGATCAATTAAGCTCAACTCAACCATCTTCTCGCCATACTCGGGCGACGAGTCCTTCGCGCTCTGGACGAACCACTCATCGGACTGAGACAAGTTAGGCACGCATACGCAATCGGGATACAGCGCGGACAGTATCGAGCATTCGTACTGTCCGGCGTGGTCGTAGCCAGTGACCGCTTGTACCTCGGCACTCATACAGGGGAGAACGCGGATCCAGTTGAACGGGTTGTCAGACGCGTCGGCCTTGCTGTAGTAATCAGCCAGCGAGTTGTCACCCCACCAACCGCGTCCTCGAGTTTTTTCTAGGTAAGTCATTGTGACCGCCTTAGCAGCGGTAGCCGCAGCCAGCGTCATGGGCATGTAGTTTTCATATTCATACTGGTGATGTATTATGATGACGATGTTGCGGAGACCGCCTTCAAGCAGTGAATTCAGAATCTCCTTCAGCGTATCGCTTAGTATTTCCGCATCCACGTGGATGGTTCCCTTGTCAGGTCCGGCGACGGCGTAACTGGATGCGCCGTACCAAAACGTAGGCATCATCACCAGCTCGCGATCCTTCTCCAGACGCTCTGCTAAACCCTGCGCAATTAGCCCATCGCAGCCGTATGAGCAATGCGGGCCGTGGTATTCGATAGTGCCAAGCGGCAGAATCAGGGGCAGACGTCTGTTTTTAGCGTCCGTCAACTGGCCTGAAA
Source organism: Clostridia bacterium (assembly GCA_025997215.1). Next base: position 15,703 of record BNUH01000046.1, on the reverse strand, counting down.
ACATTCGTTCATAACGCATACTGAATCACCCGATTTCGTAAATCTCGCCGATAGGCGCGGAGAGCGAGTCGCAGCCAGATTCAGTAACGACGATGCCCTTTTCCCAACGAATGCCGAAAGTCGGGCCAGAAATGAACGTATCTACCTGGAATGTCATGTTCGATTCCAGTTTATAGTCGGAAGACGTCTCCATCCACGGCGCTTCGACCTCAATCATGCCGGTGCCGTGGCAGGGTCCATACACATATGCATCTTTATAACCGTTATCACAGTACTGTTTGTAGAAGTCCTTGGCGACGCTGGATGCCAGTATGCCAGCCTTGATTTGTTTTTCCGTCCAGCGGTGCATTTCGAGGCAGAACTCGACATAGCGGCGTTTTTCGGGCGTGAGCTCGCCGATGGATACCGGATATCCGATGGAGGGGGAATAGCCGTCTACCTTGGCTGACAGGTTGAGCTGTACTATGTCGCCCTTGCCGATCACTCGGTAACCGGGGCGGGATATGGCGTGGCGGGTGGAGGCTTCGCTGAATACGTACATGGGCAGACCTTCGTACTCTGCGCCGTTTTCGTATACGACATGCTCGGCGATGCCTACCAAGGACAGCTCGGTAACGCCGGGCTTCAGGTGGCGCATAACCTCTTTCATGGCGAGGTCGGTGATGCGGAAACCTTCGCGCATGCAAGCCAGTTCGTTCACAGACTTGATCTGCCGCAGCGATACCATGATCTCTTTGTCTTCGATGATTTCCGCGTTTGGATAGGAGGCTTGCAGCCCGCGCATCATTTCGCAACTGGTGTCCAAGTAGCTGCCAACACCGATTTTCAAGTGATCGCCCTTCGCGCCAAGACCGCTGAATACGTCCTTATATGTATATACCGTCGCTTCTGGGTAACTGGGATCGGCGGATTCACGATACTCAAGCACTGTGTAAATATTCTGTATTTTACTGCGGTCGGCTGCGAATATCTGGCTCTCTGGACCGACCAGCAACGCGGCATTCCCGCTCGGAGTGATGGCCACTCCCGCGCGCTCGAACAGCGGCCAGAAGTTGGTGAAATAACGCACATTGGCATAATCGGCTTCGTTGGAGTTGACGAGATATACGTCGTAGCCTTTCGCTTCGACCAGCTTGGCGCATTTCTGCAGCCGCTGGGCGTACTCGGCATCGGGTATACAGATCCTGCTCATAGGTGAAACCTCCTAAATTGAGATAACGTTTGCGCTTACCGCGTATATGCCCACAATCATTTACCGTCGATCTGCGAAGTTATATCACGATATTAGCACATAACGCCGTTGTTGTCAATATAAAATGCATAACAACATAGCACATGGAATCGATTTTTTCAAATAGCCTCGCAATAGGCCATGAGGTATCGTTTGCGCATAATGCCGTGTTTCACACCTGCGGCTACCAATTGGGTTAACACAATTTTGTCTTGAATCTTTCCGACAAATCAAGTAAACTGATAATGAAACTAACCTGTTACGAACGGTGGCTGAGCATGCCCTCCAACATAAAAGACGTCGCGAACGCGCTGAGAGTATCCGTATCGACCGTCTCCCGTGTGATCAACAACCAGGGCCGCGTCAGCGCAAAAACGCGCGAGCAGGTTCTGTTAGCCATGGAGAAGATGGACTATCACCCCAATGAAGCCGCGCGCTCGCTGCGTGAGAAACGCAGTAAAACCATAGGCATTATCGTACCGGATATAGGCAACGAATACTTTGCGCGCATTATAAAAGGCGCGGATTCAATCGCCTGGCAGGAGGACTTCGCCTTGCTCGTGATGAATAGCAACAGCGAGGTCGAGCGAGAACGCCGCGCTCTGCGGATATTATTAGATAAACGCGTGGCCGCGATCGTGCTGGCCAGTGTGGACGAGGATTGTCCGTTTTATCAAGACGCCGTAAGGCTGGGTATAGCCGTGGTATTCATTGACAACCTGCCGCGCATAAAAGCGAGCTTTGATTCGGTTACGGTTGATAACAGAATACAGGCGTATTCGATGACGCGATGCTTGATTGACGCCGGGCATACCCGCATTGCGATGATCAACGGCAGCCTGTCCGAAACCACCGCAGAGCAGCGTATGCTAGGCTATGCTCAGGCTATGGATGAAGCGGGGTTAGAGAAAATTACCCGCAACGGCTCGTTTGCTCGCGAACACGGACGAGACTCAATGCGCGCGCTAATAAACGAAACGAACCCGCCCACAGCCATCTTTGCGGCCAGCAATCACCTGGCATACGGCGTCATAGACGCTCTGCGCGAGGCAAACCTGACCATCCCGGACAATATATCCATGGTGTGCTTCGACACACCTGATAACACCGGTTTGTTCCTACCAAAGCTCAGCACCGTCAACCAGCCCGCCGAACGAATCGGTTCCACTGCCATCAATATTATCATGCGCAGGCTGACAGGCAAAAACGAGGGCGTCAACGAGCGGTTGTACCTTCAGGCGGAAGTGGTGATGGGGAACTCGGTGGCGCCGCCCGCCAGTCAAATCGCCACATCGCAATCACCACCGAAGTGATGTTGAACACCTCCGTCGCCACCGTCGGTATCGACCGTGTGACCACGTTGTATGTCAGCCATAGCAGTGACACGGGCAGCGATAGGCGGCGTATCATCTTCTCCTTATCCATACCGAACACGTACGTGGACAGACCCATCGCCAGTATGGGCATCAAACTGAATACATTCTGCCAGGTCATAAGCCCCAGCGCGGCGAACAGCGCAATGAACGTCCACCGGCTGATTGTCTTGCCCTTTGGCGACAAGTTTTTTCGGAATATCAGGTTCCTTGCGATTTCTACAGCATTCATCATAGCGCCGGTATAACCGCCCAGCATCATGAAATGTATGACGAATGTTACCGCCGCAACTGACTGCACAAGCAGTATCTTCTTCCTGTCGTTCTGTTGGAACGCGATGAACACCAGCGCCATTCCGACAAAACCTACGGCCTGAGCGATTATCAGCCGCACGTGTTCATCTCCTTAACCCACACGTCCAGCGCAGCCAACGCCTTCTCGGTGTGCTCGATCTTCCACTTTATGTGCGCTTCGTCGCACATATATTCCATGCTGGGCTCGAAGCCCAACCGCGAGTCATAGTTGACCAGCGGGATTGTTTCGCGGGCGTTCTCCAGTTCCGCCTTGCCTATCGACTTCATTTCGGCGATCATGGCAGTTGCGTCTCCTTCACCCGACAGCAGGTCTTGCTTTAACCGGAACCAGCGTTTGACGTTAACGACCGTCGTCGCGCTGCGTTCAATGAATCGGCCTAAAGCGAGCTGGTGTTCGGCGTCGTTCCTGCGGCGGCCCTCCAACTTATCGACGATGGGCGCGAGCAAAGCGTTCCCTTCGGCGAACAGCTTCCGCATCTCATCGATCCGCTCTGTTTCAAACAGCAGGCGGTTGCGCAGTTCCGGCTTAAAGCTGTACATGGGGTTGCATATCTTGTTGTTGCCGAAATGGGCATATGGCACGGACGGTATCTCCGCTTCCTCCAAGAATAGCAGCGGGTACGCAGGTCCGATCCTGAACGGCCCGTACTGATCCTCGTTGGTTGATACGCAGTTGCGGATACCCTCCGAGTACAATTCCCACACATGGATGACGCTGTCCGCATAATCAGCGGTGAAATCACGCGTAGCCAGCTCTTTCAGCGTCTTAGCTCCATCAACCTTAGGCGACCAGTACGCAGCCTTGACCAGCTCGCCTATGAACGACGGCCAGTATCCGTAGTGATGGGATTCCATAATACCGGCGAGGCCCCATTCATCGCGGGCCTTGAGTATGCCGGCATGGCGGCGCATCCATTGCTGAGGGCATGGCTCGTACGGTATGACGCCTATGTCCCACGACAGGCCGCCTGTGTTGGCCATAGCATATAAACGGATGCCGCGCTTTTTCGCTTCCTCGGCCTCGCTGGAGAAATATTGGCCCGGCCCTTCAAAGAACAGCGTGTAGTCGGTGGTTCGCTCGTTCACGCCGCCGGGATACTCGAACCCCTGGAACATCTCCCATGTGGCCTGCAACGTAATATCCGTAGGCAATGCGCGGATCAGCGCGAGCCGATCCTCTTGGTTGGCCCAGCCCCAGTTGTATGTCCAGAACACGATGTCCGCATCCGGTTTCTTTGAGCGGACGACGTCCTTGACCATGTTCAGCCATTGAGGATAATCATAGCACGGGAACCAGCCGGGCGAGGGGAGTTTGTTCGGATTGTTCTCCGGCGTAACCTCGTAGTGCATGTGGGGTGTAACGCGCGGATCCTTGCTGGGGAATTCGCACGATTCGCCGACCAGTATCACGCCCTTGAAACCAGGGCACCGCTCAAACAGTTTCCCGTATGAATTCTCATAGAACTCACGTGCGTCGGGATCATCGGGGTGCTTCTTGCTGATCATATAGCTATAGGCATATACATCTACGCCGTAATTTGAAGCACGTTCTATGAGATCGTTGAAATCCACGTAACCATGCGGCGTCTCATCGATACCCTTGACGAACACCAGCAGAGCATCCATGCCCGCATGAGCAATAGCACGGATATGCTCGTCGGGGAACATATCCAGCCCGTAGCCGGAGTGAATCATTCTCGGCGTGAACAACGGCGCGCGGTCGAACTCGCCTCGCTCGACGACGGGTCCTAGGTGGATATTCATCCGATCCTCGAGGTAATAGCAGCCTTGCGCCGCGCCGCGATCATCACGTCCGCAGATTACAATGCCCTTGTCGGCGACGATGCGGTGCGCGGCCCGCTCCTCACCGGATGGCGCGAGATCAGGCGACAGGGCCGCCGTGGTCAAAACAATCTTGCCGCCGGGGTTCGACACATCCTCGTAGTGCATGTGGGGTGTAACGCGCGGATCCTTGCTGGGGAATTCGCACGATTCGCCGACCAGTATCACGCCCTTGAAACCAGGGCACCGCTCAAACAGTTTCCCGTATGAATTCTCATAGAACTCACGTGCGTCGGGATCATCGGGGTGCTTCTTGCTGATCATATAGCTATAGGCATATACATCTACGCCGTAATTTGAAGCACGTTCTATGAGATCGTTGAAATCCACGTAACCATGCGGCGTCTCATCGATACCCTTGACGAACACCAGCAGAGCATCCATGCCCGCATGAGCAATAGCACGGATATGCTCGTCGGGGAACATATCCAGCCCGTAGCCGGAGTGAATCATTCTCGGCGTGAACAACGGCGCGCGGTCGAACTCGCCTCGCTCGACGACGGGTCCTAGGTGGATATTCATCCGATCCTCGAGGTAATAGCAGCCTTGCGCCGCGCCGCGATCATCACGTCCGCAGATTACAATGCCCTTGTCGGCGACGATGCGGTGCGCGGCCCGCTCCTCACCGGATGGCGCGAGATCAGGCGACAGGGCCGCCGTGGTCAAAACAATCTTGCCGCCGGGGTTCGACACATCCTCGTTAATATCCCTTGAGCCGCGAACCCGCAGGTACATTCCCTGTGACACGCGGAAATAATCCAGCAGATCGTACGCCGCGTTCTCCATCACCTTGCCGGAACCGGAAGGGAAGACTATCTCCCAGTCCTCCCTAATAACGCAGCCCCTGAACGAATCCTGCTCGGAACGCCACACGGCGTCGTCCCTCATGCCCGGCTTGTGCACCTCGCGTAAACGTCTGCGGAATTCATAGTTTCTTTCCATATCTTGTCACCTAAGCACGAACATATCATAGCCCTTTATCTCGGGCAGCGTTACTACAGTGTACCCATCCTTGATTTCTGACTTAACAGGCGTTTCGTCGGGCAGCAGGGCGGCACTCTTATACTCGCCTCGGATTGAGACGTTTGAACCCGCCATCAAGACGCCGTGTTCCTCTACGATGTCGAACTTGCCGCGCGGTTCCGGGTAAGTGGTTTTTACATGCAGCAGCTTGTAATCGTTCGTACCCGTAAGCGTAACCCTCGACGTGGATGGTATGGCATGACAGCAGCGCAGCAATGGCTTAGGCAGCAGTTCGTCGATAATCTGTTTGACCAGCAGTTTATGCTCGCGCATGGCGCACTGGTTGTAAGCCTCGAACACCGGAAAGCAGATATGCGCCACATGCCCGCACACAGCGGCGGCAGTGTTGCCCGTCTCTTTCTCGGGCGGGCAGTAGAAGTAACCATGCAGACCGTCCCAGTGGCGGCTGAAGTACGCCTTGACATACCTCGCGCGTTCATCGGCTTTATTCCTGGCGGTCATTAATATCGCCTGAGCGTACATCGCCCACGGCATATCAGCCGAGCCTTCAGGCAGGTTGGTGAAATTGAAGTAGGATACATTCGACTCGTCTTTGCCGTTGATGTCGATAGCGTACTCGGGCAGCGCGAACTCAAACTTCCCTGACGCAGAGGCGTCTGAACGCAGCCCGCTGAAGCCGGAACTGAGTATCCTGCCGCCGTTATCGACGAACGAACGCAGTTTCTTTCCCAACTCCTCGTCAACAGTCATATGGTCGGGCAGTATCACCAGAGCGAACCGTGATATATCCATATCCTTGTGTACAATGTCAAAACTGAACTTCAGTTCGGCCAACATACGCGCAAGGCCTGTATAATCCGCGCCGAGATAGCCGGCTGAATCCGTTATGACGCCTATGTCTGAGAAATATCTCGCGCCGAGCGTGTACTTTTCATACTTGCTTATGCGGCTGTAGATCTCGCCGACGTCTTTGTAGATATCGCCAACCACGCCGTACGCCGGATGCATGTGGTCGCCTACCGATGGGAGTACGTTGTTGCACAGTCCGTCGTACAAGTCGTTCTCTATGGATATTTTGCCCTTGTACCCGCCGAAATCGCCCCAACTGGCCTGGAATCGCCCGGTCATATACAGCACTGTCTTTTGGATATTTCTCGCGTAAGACACGTGCGGCCAGAAGAAGTCATATCCCCACCCACCGCTGGGCAGGCATTCGATCTCTACATGCGTCTGCAGGTTGCGGTAATCGTAATATGGCATACCGTTCAGGTAGAGATAACGATCCGGGCCGACTATATCCTTAATCTCCTGCGACACTCTATACATGACACGTTTGCTGAACTCTGTAGCCTGATCCTCGTCGTCCAGCGGGATGCCTTCCTTTATCATATCCTCAGTGCACGCGTTGCAATGGCATGGAAAATACTGCATGCAGTCGCAGAATAACCCGTCTATGTCATACGCGCAGATTTCTTTGATTATGGCGAGAAGAAACTCATGATACTGGGGTGAATTATAGCACAGCGTTCGGAAAAAATTAGCCGTGCGGTCGCCGAGAATAATCTGTCCACCCTTATCCACACGGCACCATTCGGGGTGCTTTCGCATCAGTTCGTGCATTAAGCCTATGTTGATATACGCAGTTACGCCGATGCCACGCTTGTGGCATTCGTTTAAAATATCGCCAAGCATGTCGCCCTTTATGCCGGGATAGGGGATGCCGACCTTTGTCGGATAGTAGCAGAACCCCAGGTTGCACAGCGCAAAAAAGTTAATGTAATCTACATGCGCATCCGCGAGAGTTTGAGCGAAAGGAGCTGCGTCGAATTGCTCATTGATGTTATAGATGCCGGGCATTGTATGATAGTCGAAGTGCACCGCGCGCTTGATAATCCGCATAAAGGCACCTCCAATCATGGTCTTGATGACTAAAGAAATCGTTACCGCAATGATATCACGCATTTAGAATTCTGTCAATGTATGATATTTTATCACTGCATCTGTTGACAGCTTGAAATTTCATAAGATATAATACAAATTGCCACGCAGCACTGGCTAAAGTATTCCGCAAGTGTCCTGATTGGTAATGTGAAAACGTTTTCGCAAGACAGTAGGGTGCTGACTATTTGAAAGGAATGGTCTATGATGTACGGTAAAAGAAACTGGTTCTTCCCTGACGCAGAATTGCCGCCTATGGGCATGGATCCGGAGGTTTATGGCCATGAATCCATCATAATACTGAACCCAAACGCTGTTGACGCGCATGTCAATATCACGTTGTACTGGGAGGATCAGCCTCCAACAGAGGGTATCATTATGGATATTGGTGCGGGCCGTGTACGCTGCGAACGCGCGACAGCCAGGGATGGTTTCCTCGGCGTTAAGATCCCCGAGGGCAAGCAGTACGCATTCGGTTTATGCAGCGATTTGCCCGTCATAGCGCAGTACGGGCGGTTGGATGTGCGCCAGAGCAACATGGCGTTTTACACTACCCCAGGCTATACAGAGTAACCACGGTATATGCTGCCGAGCTATTAGAACGGCTTCCAAGAGAGAGTTGGCTTTCCAGTAGCACGGCGGCGTTTCTATGTCCTAAGGCCTACATCTCAACTCAGATAACAAACCATATCCGAAGAAAACCGTTACCCTTTTATAGCTCCAATCATTACCCCAGATATAAAATACTTCTGAATGAAAGGATACAGCAGCATAACAGGTAGTGACGACACAACTATCAACGAATACTTCAGCAAATCCGCAAGCCCTTGCTTTGCCTGCGCAAGCTCTGGGTCAATGATCTGGTTGATGTCGATCGTGTTGGCAATCAGAATCTCTCGCAGGATTAATTGAAGCGGGAACAGCGAACGGTTATTCAAATACAGAAACGCGTTGAAGTACGCGTTCCAGTGACCAACAGCGTAAAACAGTGTAATCGTTGCTATAACGGGTTTCGATAGCGGCAGCACAATCGACCAGAAGTACCGCGCGTCGCTGCATCCATCGATCTGGCTTGCCTGGAGTAATTCCCCTGGGATGCTGTTTTGGATGAACGTGCGCGTGACTATCATATTATATACGGAAATAGCGCCTGGGATAATCATTACCCAGCGGGTATTCAGGATATGAAGGCTACGCATCAGCATGTAACCGGGAATCATGCCGCCGCTGAACAGCATCGTGAATGTAAACAAAACCATGATTGCGCTGCGTCCGCGCATGTCTCTACGTGACAACGGGTATGCGGCAATCAAAGTCATACCGATATTCACCAGTGTCCCTGCTGCTGTATAAAAAATCGTGTTCAGGTAACTTGTGATAATGTCGCGGTTTTTGAATACAGCGATAAAACCTTCCAAGCTCGGCTGGACAGGCCACAGCACAACCCGACCTGATACCACAGCCGAAGGCGCCGAGAAAGCCGATGAAACAATATACACCAGTGGGTATAAAACAACTATCAGTATAATTGTTAAGACAGTGTAGACAACACCATAATAAACCCTATCACTGCGAGACAGTTGTTGTCTGCTGTGATGAACTGCCGTTGATACCTGCGCCATATCTCTACGCCTCCTGAGATCTGATTAGGTCAGAATAGGCTTTCGCCGCTGGCTTTCTTGGCGACGGTGTTAACAAACAGTATTAGTACCAGATTGATAGCGGAGTTGAACAAGCCGATGGCAGTACCGTATGAAAAGTCCTGCACGCCTGACGATGCCGCTAACGTCTGCCTATAGATAAACGTCGCTATAACCTCGCTTGTCCGTTGATTGAGGTCGTTGCGCATCAGATAAGCTTTCTCAAACCCGACGTTCATAATCGATCCCGCGCTCATGATCAACAGGATCACTGCGGTAGGCAGAATACCAGGCAGATCAATGTGAAGAACACGGCGGAAACGGTCGGCGCCGTCAATCTGCGCGGCTTCGTGCAGTTCCTGATCAACGGAAGCTAAACCAGCGAGATATATTATACTGGAATAACCCAATGATTGCCATATGCCGCTCCAGACATACAAATGCGGGAATGCGCCAGGGATACCAATCAGGTTCGGCGCTTCCCTGCCAGTAAAGAAGTTATACACGACGCCATATATGCCAATGCGTGGATTGATAATCCTCAATAACATACCAACCAAAACGACAGTCGATATGAAGTACGGCATATATGTGATCATCTGGATTGCTTTTTTATAACCTCTATGAAGCACGGAGTTAAGTGCCAGCGCGAAGAGTATAGGCAGCGGGAAACCTGCGATCAACGAATATAACGATATACGAACCGTATTTGTGATGAGCCGCGAAAACATATAGGATGAGAAGAACTTTCTGAACTGAGCAAGGCCAGCCCAAGGACTGCCCCAAATCCCCTTAGAGATCTGGAACTTCTTGAAGGCGAGCTGCAACCCAAGCATAGGTACATATGCAAAAATAATCAGGTATGCAAGCGGCAGAATCAAAAAAACGTAAAGCTGCCAACGATCCAGGATACTTTTCCCGAATCGGCAACATTTGCGTTTTATGCCACCTTTAGGCGATTGGCGCAGATCCCTGTGTGTAGTAGAAAGACGGTCTGCTTTTTGCATACAGTACCTCCAGTACCTTGGTATGAGACACAGCTCACTTAATCCGTATGAACTTGATGGAAACCAACTTACCCGGAGATGGCGGAGGGAGATACGCCCTCCGCCAATCAAAATCATCTCTCCGTGTAGTAACGCTTAGTTCGCGTGCGTGCGATCCCAAGCGACCTGAGCAATACTGATTAACTCATTCAGACCTATGGCATCCAATTCCGCCTTGTATTCATCCCACTGGGAGAACTGCAGATCGCCTGTAATGAATCGTGCCATGCTCTCGCTGATGTAGGCATACAACGGCATCCACAATTCGGTCACACGTTCGCTTTCTTCGGGTGTGTAGACTAGACGGAGTACGATTTCTTCAGGCGCTTTGCCGATATAATCGGGTACCGCTTGCGCTGTCATGTACTGTGAATCGTATGGGTCTCCACCCCAAGCCATACCACCGATACCATAGTGATATGGACGGATCCATGGCACCTGGTTAGGAATCTCTGCGTTTTGCGGCTGGCCCCAGTGATTGTTAATTACGTGGATTGTTGCGGGAATGCCCATGGCCTCATACAAACCTTTGCCTTTATCTTCCTCAGTTGCCCAAGTCCAGTCCGTTCCGAACGAACCGTATCGGTTGCTGACTGCGAACACAGGATCACCAGCCATCAGGTCCAGAAGGCGGAAGCAAAGCTCCGGATCCTTCGCGTCTTTGCTGATATACGCTAAATTCTGACCGCCTTGATAGGCACGGGTTGAATACTGCACGCCTTCGGGTCCGATCAACGGGGGCAGATGCGTCATATCCTGTTTGCGTATGCTGTCGGTTTGATAGATACTCATGCTGCCAGAATTGAGTGCGCCGATCAGTTGGGCATCTTCATTCTCAAGAATGGTTTTGAAATCCGCTTGAGCTTGCGTAAACGACAGCGGCGAGAGCAAGCCATCAACAACCAGCTTGTTCATATATTCCAAGCCGGCTTTAAACGCATCCTGATTGACGGCGGATAACAACTTACCATTTTCGCCGACGTTAAGAAATAGACTCCCATCGTTGTAGTAGATGAATGCATTCATCAAGAACTGCTGCGGTTGATTAGACCAACCGTTAACACAGCCCATCCATGGGATCTCGTCGGCTTTGCCGTTGCCGTTAGGATCCTTTTCTTTGAACGCCTTTAGGACGTCGTACAGTTCGTCAGTGGTTGTAGGCATCGACAGTCCCAGCGTTTCGAGCCAGGTCTTGTTGATCCACGCCCTGTGATCCCACTCGTTGCCCAACTCAGGATTGTAACCTGGGCCGGTGTAGATGTTGCCGTCGGGCATAATGAAGTTGTCGAGTAGTCCGTCCAAACCATTATCAGTGATAATCTTCTTAATCCAGTAAGAAGAATTCTCATAATAATCGTTCAGGGGAATGAATATGCCCTGCGATCCGTACTGATAGACCCAACTGTCAGACTGACCCCTCATGATGACGATGTCGGCTAAAGGCTCACCACTGGCGACCATGACGGCGAACTTTTGTGCCTGGTCAGTGGCTGGGAAGAACTCGAACTGGAGCTTCACGCCGGCAGCTTCTTCGAGCTTGACCTTATAGTCATTGGTCTCGTAATCTTGGATGTTTGTATCGATCGTTAAAGAGTAGGTGATAGTAGCGGGTTCACTCACGAGCGGGAGAGCACCGAGCTCATTCAGAGCGCTGGATGCCAAACCGCCCGCAGCTTGTGTCATCGCAAGCGCGAGCACCGCCACGATAGCTAAAAGACGCTTGAAAGTGGTACTTGACATAGGTAAGCGACCTCCTTTTTGTTTTCAACACTGCTGTACCGTCTAACCAAACAGCTTCTCAATCAGCCTGGCGCCGGTATCGGCGATTGCGTCGCCTGCACCTGAGGCCATCTTAGCGGAGCTGCAAAGCCTGGATTCATACCCGCCGCTGGCGATGGCGTCGGGCGTGGTCACGTAGCCTATGCTGCCGTTGGATAATTCGGCGACCATTGTGTATGGCGCTGGTGAATGCTCCTTAAGCTTGAGTCCGTATTCCACGAACAGTTCGGCTGGGTTGCTGGCGATAGCCAGATCGCCCATACGGATCGCCGTTATGAGTATCTCCTGCTCGGCTTGGGGATGCTCGTACATCCATACAGCCTGTTTCGCGTAGAACAGATCCACAAGCTGCTTTTCATCCTGCGCGAATAGTTCGGCGTTAGAGCGGCGCTCGGATGCAGCCAGTGTGCGTCCGGCCTCGGCCTGCTCGACGCTCATCTGCCGCACGGGATAGCTGATGGCTTCGCTTGCAGCTGACAGCACGTCGTACGTTTTCGCCGGCGCTTTTTCAGTGGCGGCGATGGCTTTACCGGCCAGTACACGACCCATGCGCTTGTAATGCGCCTCGTCATATTCACCTGATATGAATCTGCCTGCAAAGGCGTCCAAGTGATTGATGTTGCCGCACGCGCCATTGTAGAACACGCTCACTATATGCTCGCCATATGTTTTCTTCAGCACTCGCGACAGCTCGCCCATGTAATCGGCGGACACCTTGTCCCCGCCCACCACGTCTGGGTGACAGGCGAAGTTGGTCAGGAATCCGACGACATGCCCGTCCAGATCCTCGATTCGCACCGATATGACCTCCGGGTCGATCTCCCCGGCGGGTTTAACGATGTCGGGATTGAGTATGCCAGGGTTGGTGTCTTGCTTCCCATCCTTCATAATGAAACGCCTGATGAACGAGATTCCGTCCTCACGCTCCCGGCCGATGCGGAAGCGTACCGCAGTTAAGTTCGCTGCGGCTAGCGCGGCGGCGTCCACGGATTTGGAGACGACCAAGTCAACATATGCCGCGTCGTCATGTGTATGGTCGCCCCAGCTTCCGATGGGGCCGCCCGTATGCGAATGAGTCGCGCCTACGATGGATTCGGATATGCCGAGGCGCTTTTCCAGTCCGCTCCTGACGCGTCTGACGATATCAAACGGTATCCACAATCCATCCACGGCAATCAGCGCAACTTGATAGCCATCGTTTTCCAGCACCAATGCCTTTACATAAAGGGGATCCAGTATGCCGCTGGCGTACCGTGAGTGAAACTGCCCTGGCATGTCGCTGCCCAGCGGCGGCGTGATATCCAGTTCAGCTAAACCTGCTCGAATCATTGTCATTCACCTTCCTATCAGCCAACGGTTAAATAAAAGAAATTATCGCGGTATTAATCATATAAGTAGATGTTGTCCTCGATTATAGCAGGCTGCAGTTCATGTGTCAAGCGAGCAGTAAAATGGAAAACATTTAGATGAATGCAGCTACAATTGCAGTTCGTTAATTGACAAGGGGAGACAAATCGTATACGATTGCGCCAGATGGATAATCGCGGACGCGCGCCGTTCCGAAAGGGGTTTGGGATGAACAGGCATAAAGGTTCAGTGGATAATCGAGCCGAGCGCGGCGACTTAAGCTCGTTGAGAGAGCGAAACACAAGCCGCGTGCTGGATGTTCTGCGTCGGGGCGAGGCGATCACGCGTGTGGATATCGCCGACTTCACCAATCTCGATAAGAAAACGGTCACCAATATTGTCGGCGATCTGCTAGAGCGCAAGATTATCCGCGTTTTTTCTAAGTATTCCGACGGCGCTGGCCGGCCTAAGGAGAGATTGGAGATTCGCGGCGATTACGCACGGTTCGCGGGCATAGACCTGGGCGGCACCCACCTGTCGGGTGTGATCGTGGATTACACGGGCAGTCAAGTCGCCTCTTGCGATGTGGACGTCACCAACGATATGGAGCCTGACACGCTGATCAAACTGTGCGGCTACCTAATGAACACTTTGGCCCAAAAAGCTGGGACAGAGACCAGCATGCTCAAGGGCATCGGCATATCGTTCCCCGGGTTTGTGACGCCGTCCGCGTCGGGGGCCGTATCCAGTGAGAATCTGCCCAAGTGGGTCGACGCACCTGTGCGCACTTTGTTTCAAGAAGCGTATCATGTGCCCGTTTTCGTGGATGACAGCAGCCGATTGATGGCCTTAGCGGAATTATGGTTCGGAAAGGGCCGTGATTGCGATAATTTCATCGTAGCGGATCTGGGGCTTGGCATAGGATGCGGCGTGGTGCTGGAGCGTAAGATATTCAGGGGCAGCAACGGCAAGAGCGGCGAGATAGGACATACGGTTGTGGACGTGAACGGCCCGGCTTGCACGTGCGGTTCCCACGGCTGCATCGAATCGTTCGCGGCGGGATGGTCATTGAGCCGTCAGGCCTGGGAGATCATGCGCGCGAATCCTCGGTCGCTTCTAAGGGAAACCTGCCGCAGTGTAAGCCTTGAGCCAAGCATCCGAGAAGTGGTGCTCGCTGCGGAATTAGGCGACGACGAGCTGAAAAACCTTCTGTCAAAAGCGGGAGAGTATATCGGACTGGGATTATCAAACGCCATCAGTATGTTCAATCCGCAGCGGTTGATAATAGGCGGACGGCTGACGAAGAGCAATCCGCTGCTGTTGGACGCCATAATCGACACAATCCGCACGCGATGCATGAAGGAGATACTGGATGATGTCGAGATTGTCGAATCAGATCTGGGTATCAGTGCGTCGGCGTGGGGCGCTGGCATCGCGTGCATACAAGGCATGGACGCGGAGCTTGGTACTGGATGGGCGGCTGAAAAAGTTGGGGTAGGTTGATGGTTTTTATATTCAGGAAAGGCAGCTAGTACATGAAGGCGATAATTAATACTAATATTGTTCTTCCGGACCAGTTGATCTGGGATGGCGTAGTGCTGTTCGACAAAGGCCGGATCGTTTCGTTCGGCGAAGCGGATGAATTAGTCATACCGCACGGCTGCGATATCATAGACGCGCACGGGCTGTACACCGGGCCGGGATTCTTGGATATCCACACCCACGGCGGAGGAGGATTTTGGTTTCACGAAGAGCCGGAACGGGCCGCCGCGCATTTCTTAAAACACGGCGAGACATACATACTGCCCGCACTGTATTTCAACCTGAACGAGGACGAGTATCTCAAAGGCATAGCCCGTATCCGAGAAGCAATCGAGCGCAGTAAAACCGCACCCTCTCCGGCTCGCGCCATAGGCGGCATCAATATGGAAGGCCCTTACCTCAACCCCTTGTACGGCGCGGATAAACTAAGCAACCCCTGGGCGGGTGCGATCGATCCGAGGCAGTATACCCGATTGCTGAACGCCGTGAGCGATCTGGTAAAAATCCACTGCGTCGCGCCGGAACGTGAAGGTATAGATGCTTATGTTCGAGCAGCGGCTAAGGCGACGCCAGGGGTGGTGTTCTCCGTAGCCCACAGCGAGGCGAATCCAAGCAGAGTGCTGCCATTGATCCAGCATGGGTTAAGGCTGATCACCCATTTCAACG
>BNUH01000045.1 GCA_025997215.1 Clostridia bacterium | reverse complement strand
AGCGGATTGTTTGCCTATCTTGAAGCCAGTAGCTCAGGGTTAGTCAAAGACTGCAGCAACAATGCAATAATCCAATGCAAATCATATAAAGTGGCAGGCATAGTAGCGGAATGTTATGGAAGATTCGTTTTCGAGTACTGTCATAACGCCGGAAGTGTAGAACAAGGAGTAGGTCTTGACGATGATCCTGATGTTGACTACGTTGGCGCCGGCGGTATTGTAGCTATGGGTTTTGGTATAGCAGCCATTATGCACTGCACAAATGACGCTGCTATCTCGTCCCCTGAAATGCATAATGCTGGCGGAATTGTTGGTTGGATTTTTGCGATAATCGATAGCTCTGAAATCGCCTACTGCATCAATAGAGCGGCTATCATAGGCTGTGGTAGGGTTGGTGGAATCATTGGTATGGCTGGCGGGCAAGACGATAATGCCACATTGTTGATTCATGATTGCCTAAACCGCGGCGCAGTGACTTCGGTATCTACAGCGTATTCAGAATCATCGCCAACCTTTAAGTCGGATGATGTCGGTGGTATTGCGGGTCTGATACAATTAAGTGTCACAATAGAGGATTGCGTAACATG
The DNA here is from genome assembly GCA_025997215.1 of Clostridia bacterium. The sequence continues at coordinate 21,122 of BNUH01000045.1, read as the reverse complement.
CGGGAGTTTACAATCGGGCACCAGCGGCGGCGTTACGGCTGTCAATGGCGCTCACGTGGGCGGGATTGTGGGTGTCGCTTATAATGGACCGGGAACAGGTTCAACGCCGTCCATTACAACTAAAATTCACAACAACTACTCCGCCGTCGCGTTTGTATCAGGCTTAGGCGATGTGCATCGTGTATTAGGTTCGTTCAATCCTCAAATACCACCCGATGTTGTACCTGGCATACTGGAGTTATATGACAACTACGCCTACGGCGGAATGCGCGTCACAGGCAATAATAAACTATATCAAACCATAACTGGTCTTGATGCAAGCGACGATCCAATTTACACCGACGTCACCCCATACAGCTACGACTATAACCATTTCATAACCCCGCCACAATCAGGCGGCGTTTACACCAATGCCATCATCGGCAAGGACGCTCCCGACTACGGCCTGAACCGCTACGACGGTTCCAACCTGATTCGGTTGGGCGACTGCAGCGATTATTGGACTATAACAGATTTTAAGACCCACGTGAGATACGTCGGCTGCGGCCACGCGCTGAGGGTTGGACAGTTCCGTGTATGTATGGCATCGGAAGATGGCTGCACATTGCTTGGCGACGCCACCAACGATGCCGTCGGCGACTTCGACTTCAAGCCGATCCTAATCACCGCGCCTGGCGAATATTGCGTGAAGCTCATGATGTCCAGCAACGCCAAAGGCCGCTGCTCCTGGATGTGGTTCGATCCCTTCGCAGAGTTTGCCAAAATCACCGCGACGCTTGGCGACGATGGCAAGCTGCACACGAAGTTGAGCTATCCCAATGGGAAAGGCGAGTTTGTCAATATTTGGTTGGGGCTGTAGGCCCTGCGGGGCTTTCCTCCTCTGCGGAGGGGCTTGGTTCCTCCTCTGCGGAGGGGCTTGCCCTCACTGCGGTGAGGGACTTGTTACTTTTCCCGTCCGTGGGAAAAGTAACCAAAAGGACGGTCAGAGAGAGAGGGCACTGTGCCCTCCCTCTCTGGACTCTCCCTCCTCAATGTTGGCTCCGCTGGTTGGTCTATGACCAACGTTCAATTGAGTTACAGGCACAGTATTGCAAGGGGATTGGCTTCATATTGCTTACATACTGGCTGTAGCGATCTAAGTGGGTAGCGTGAGGCTATTACAGAAAGTAGCAGGTTTTAGGCAATAACAAATCCCCTAATAGCCTAAAGCATTTAGGGACTCCCTTTTCTCGCGCCGAACGTCCTTGATTAAGGCGACGACATCGTCAATATCCTTAAGATTCAACTCCTCTGCGGCACCTTCCATCATCTCCTGCGCCTTCTCCAGCGCGCGCATTCCGGCGTTCTCGACATAGATGCGGCCGTTTTCCTCAACAAAGACCACCTTGTGCCCTTCTTGGACGTGGAGTTTCTGCCTGACCGAAAGAGGCAGGGTGATTTGGCCGCGCTGCTTGATCCTGGACATTTCCATGGCGGATTCCTCCGTTTCGCTACACAAGACGACTGCTGCTTTTATTAACTGATTCCATTGTAATAATTACAGCGAAAAAGTCAATAAGGCAAGTCAAATAAGCAAGGAGAAAATTGTGCCGCCAATTCCTACACCTCGCTGCGAAGCCGCGAGAATCTTGCATTACTGTGCATGTAAATCAATCGGAACGTTGGTCATAGACCAATGAGCGGGGACGACATTGAGGAGGGAGAGTCCAGAGAGGGAGGGCACAGTGCCCTCCCTCTATACTATTTCCCGCTAAAAATGCACCAAGATTCGCGTAGGATTTTCGTCGCTCGCTATGGCGAGGTAAGGAGGCGGACTGGAGGTCCGCTGACTGGACGAGCCGACGCGAGCGGCGAAAAGACTCGCGAAGATGGTGCGTTTTTGGCGGGAAATTGTATAGGCCGTCCTTTTGGTTACTTTTCCCACGGACGGGAAAAGTAACAAGTCCCCAACCGCAGTTGGGGCAGTCCCGCCCGCAGGCGGTGGGGCCTGCATTTCCTATTTACTTTTCCCCATTAGTCAATCGGTACACCCCGACCGCCAGCCCCGCGCCCAGCAGCGGTGCGACAATGAATACCCACACATCCTTCAGTGCGGCAGCGCCCGCGAATATCGCCGGGCCAATGCTGCGCGCCGGGTTCACCGAGGTGCCTGTCAGCGGTATGCCGACGATATGTACGAATGCCAGCGTCAATCCGATCACGACTCCCGCCACGCTGCCGAACTTATCGGAGGATGTAACCCCCAGAATCGTGTATAGGAATATAAATGTCAACAAGATTTCCACGAAGAACGCGCCGCCGATGCCTGTCTTGGCCGTCGAGTTGGACCCCAGCGCGCCGGATAGATCCTGCCCGAATACGTTGGCCAGTATCCGCAGACACAGCCCCGCGAGGATAGCGCCCGCGACTTGGGCGACCACGTAGCCTACGAAATCCTTCGTCTCCAGCTTGCCGTGCAGCCACATGGCGAAGGAGACAGCCGGGTTGATGTGACAGCCGGATACCTGCCCGACCGTGTACGCCGTCGCCACGATCGCCAGCCCGAATGCCAGCGCCACGGCCAGGTGTCCGCCCGGCGAGGACGCGCCCAACACCACCGCGCTGCCGCAGCCCATGAATGTCAGCACCCAGGTGCCGATGGCCTCCGCTAAGTACTTGCGCATACTTGAGTCGTTCTTATCCACCGAAATCATCTCCTTGAATGTTTTGGATTGTTGATTGCATTGTAGCATATTTGGCAGAATTTGGAAAGACTCTGTCGAATGCTGTTTTTCGACAGTAATGACGGCAGGAATAGTTAACATAAAAGTGAAGCATTTCTTGTAATTCAAGTTTTCATGAATAATTTATCGCGGTCTGTCCAACCTAGTTGTTGTGGAGCTAAATCATCGGTTACCTAGTAAAATGAAGTGAGGTGCGAACATGTCCGTCGGCATGATACTCTTGTTGGTGGCTGGGCTGCTGGTAATATTCGGGGTGGGCCAGCGCGTGCTGGATCGCATGCGCCTGACCGACCGCGGCGCGCTGATAGCGATGGCGGCTATTTTCATTGGCGGATTGATTCCGCCGATCACTTTAGGCCCGGTGCAGTTCAGCATAGGCGGGGCGTTGATACCGCTGGGCATTTGCGTGTATGTGCTCGCGCGGGCAGATTCGCCAGGCGACTTCTGGCGCGGCATAATCGGCGCCGTCCTGACTGCCGGCGCAATCTTCGCGCTGGATCACTTCCTACCTGCGGACCCGGCGGCGATCGCGTTCGACCCGAACTACATTTACGGCATCGCGGCTGGCGTCATCGCGTACATACTGGGCCGCTCGCGGCGCGGCGCGTTCATCAGCGCGGTGCTGGGGCTTATCTTGGTGGATGTGGCCATCGGCGTCATCAATCGCTCGCGAGGCATTGACCAGCTGATCCAGATCGGTACGGGCGGAATGCTGGATGCGATCGTCATATCCGGACTGCTAGCTGTGATGCTGGCTGAATTGGTCGGCGAGATCATCGAGCGAATCGTCCGCGGACGCGGACGCCAGGAGAATGAGGACGGCGCGGTGCGCGATGGGAGGCGGGCGCGTTGACGAGGAACTGGATGAACCGTAGATTCGACAAAACCCGTTGGATCGTCCTGGCGATCGTTGGGATCGCGCTGCTATTCACGCCGATGCGCGGGATTGCGGAGGCTACGCCTGATCCACACCCCGACGACGACTTCTTCGAGTCGTGGTTTGAGAGCGGCGACCAGTATTACACGGTGAAACTGGATAGCGGCGAGACGCTGTTCACCGTGGGGTGCGCCGTTAATGTGGACGACGAGTATATCAGCGGCGACAATAAACATTATACTATAGAATCAGTTGACAGCCAGTCCATGACCGCAGTGGCTAAGCTGACCGGCGATGAGGAGATGCCCAGCATCGAGTGGCTGAAGGCGGCGTTCGCGGCCGCCAGCAACTCCAGCGGCACGGGCAACCGCCGGGTCGCCATCTACTCGACACACACCGATGAGTCGTACGTGCCCACCGATGGGGTTTCGTCCGACGACAGCGGCGGCGGCATTCTGGATGTTGCGGAGTCGCTGAAGGCCGCGTTCGAAGAGCAGGGCGTGGCGGTCGACATCAACGAGACTTCGCATCTGCCCCACGACAACGGGGCATACAGGCGTTCACGCCAGACAGCTGTGTCGCTGATGAAATCGATGCCGGACGCGTTGATAGACGTACACCGCGACGGCGTGCCGGATCCTGACGAATATAATACGACGGTGGATGGTTCAAATGTTACAAAAGTACGGCTGTTGGTCGGGCGTTCCAATCAGAATAGCGCTTCCAATAAGGACTTCGCAAAGCAGATCAAGGCTGTCGCGGATGAGCAGTATCCGGGTTTGGTGAAGGATATTTTCATCGGCAAGGGCACGTATAATCAGGACCTGTCGCCGCGCTCGATCCTGCTGGAATTCGGCACGCACACGACCAGCAAGGAGCGCGCCGAGAAGTCCACGAGCATGATCGCCACGGCCATGACTTCTGTCCTATACGGCCAGGCGGCGAACGGTCAGAGCGGCGCGAACACCGGCGCGGCGGAGCAGAAGAGCAGCGGCAGCGGCGTGGGCACGGGGATATTGTGGGTCGTGCTATTCGTGATAATCGCAGCGCTGGTTTACGCATTCGTGGCGACGGGTTCCGGCAAGGGCATGATGGAGAAGCTCAAGCGGAATACCAGCGAGATCACGGGCGGATTGATCGGCAAGAAACCCGACGGGGATTACCATGACGACGGCGGGGATCGGCATAACGACCGAAGTCCGCAATAGATTAGTAACATTCTAAGCCGCCGCAGCGTTGGGGATGGAACCTCATCGCTGCGGCGGAGGGTTTTTGATCGGTAAGAAGCCAAGGGAGGATAACTATTATGTCCGCGCAAGTATGGGCCCATCGCGGCGACTCGTCCAGCGCGCCAGAGAATACGCTGCCAGCGTTCTCGCGCGCCGTCGAGTTAGGCGCGGACGGAGTGGAGTTGGATGTCCAGCGCACGCTGGATGGCGTGGCCGTCGTCTCACATGACGACACGATCTCACGCTGCAGCAATGGCAGCGGCGCTATCAGCGAGCTGACACTGGCTGTGCTGCGGCGTTACGAATTCACATGTGGAAAGTCGGAATTCAGCGGCACAACCATACCCACGCTCGAGGATGTTTTGCGGCTGATCGAGCCGAGTTCGTTACAAATCAATATTGAATTAAAGAAGCCGCGCCAGACGGATCCTGGATTGGTACCGGCCGTGCTGGATTTGACGCGCGCCGCCGGGATGATGGAGCGCGTGGTATTCTCATCATTCGACATTTCTCTGCTGGAACGGACGCGCGCGCTTGCACCTGACGCTCGACTGGGCTTGTTATTCGGCATGCGTCAGCGCGCGCCGTGGGAAGCCGCCGACTCGCTGCACGCCGAGGCTATGCACGCGCCGTTGGCACGCGCTAGGATTGGTGAATTCGTGAAACGCTGTCACGACCAGGGTTTGCAGGTACGGCTATGGACGGTGGACGCTCCTGCGGCCATCGAACGTGCGATGCGCAGCGGTGTTGATGGAGTTATAACAAATCGTCCGGGATTGGCGATGCGCATCCGGTCCGTGGTTGATCTGCCACAGTAACATTAAATTAACAATAAATAAAATAACTAAATGAAATGATATTCGAGCTTATTCGGCAAATCCTTAGGATTATTGTCGATAAGTTTTCTTTGGCAGGTACCAATTTTCTGGGAGCGATTCATCCCACCCATTCGTTTTATAGATGTCGCTTGTAAAACTTATAGATGTATAGCGACGATACGATAGGACGACGGATAGGGAGGGCTTTGATTATGATTATGGGGATTAGTCAGGTTATTCTGGCGGTGTTTATGTCGCTGCTGTTTTCGGTTATGCCAGCGGCGCAGGCGATGTCGACTGCGACGGCTGTGGAAGTGGAGCCGGTGGAGTGGCATGCCATTAAGTATGAGCAAATTGACGGTTGGTATTACCCGACAGCCGAAGCGGGTGATGAGGTTTGGCTGGGCATGTATTCCGACGATGACTACACGTCGTATACGTATGTCCATTTTCCGCTAAGGGATGGGATGGTGCTGAACAATGTCAGCGGCGGTACTGTGGCAGCCACCGATCCTAAAACAGGGCTGTATATCGAATACAGCCTGGACTACTATGAGGCGTATGAGATTTTCCTGATGGACGTCCAGCCGGACGATATCCTGCTGGACGTAATCGAGGGGCTTACAAACGGCGTGGCGATGTATGCTGACGAGGATCGGGCGGCGGCGATGTTCGGCTTGAGTGATAAGTTCACGCTGCCGTTATCCAGGATGACCATCGATATCATGCAGGAAGATGGTAGGCTATCGCGCGATGAGTTGGCCGAGTTGATCCAGGATGAGACGGAGCGTGTGCGCGGCTTGATGCTGACTACCGAGCGGCCGCCTGATTGGAACAGCTCGATCGCCAGTGTGGAGCTGATCCGCATCGATAGCGAGGCCGGAATAATTGAGATAGCTGCTACACTCGACACGCGTGGGTTATCGATCACACGATTCGGGCGTACGTCGTTTTCCGCGTACTATTCCACGGAAGATGAATTTTCTGTCCTCCTGGAAGTTTATCTGACCACATATGAGGATGAGGAAGCGGAGGACGGCGAGCTGCCCGACGGCACGAAGCTGAAGATTGCCGATTATGACGAATTCATCAGCTATTACCTGCCAGTATTCTCGAACGAGCAGGAGACATGCTACTATAACATCGACATCTACGCGGATAGGGAGCTGGCGGATGAACTGGCCGTAAAGCTGTATGGCATCCTGTCGGTGGCGGTGCAATAATTAGCGGCATTCTTGGTTCCTGCGCATGAATCCCACCGCCAATAATCCCACCAACGCAGCTGCGCTGGCCCAGCCCATGAGCGGGTACGCTACGCCGATCAGATGGCTGAATCCAATCAGCCCGCATCCTGCGGCTAGCGCAGCGGCGGTTATGAATCCGACAATCGGCGGCATCCGGACGCGGCCGACGGGCGGATCAGGCGCGATGAATTGCGCCAGCGAACGGATCAGCGCGGTCAGGGTGGTCATCATCGCCAGCAGCAGCGCGGCCGTGGCCAGCAGCGCCGCCGGAACCGAACCGCGCGCCAACATCAGCATAGGCAGAGCAGCGTTACCCAAGCGCGTGGCGTGAGGCAGGAGCGTGGCGTTCGCGGCGGCGAGCAGGCCGCCTAGCAGCGGCATGAACCATAGCGTGGTCTTGCGTTGGAACTGGATTGTGGAGCGGGATGCAATCTCGCTAAGCAAGCCGCAGCACAGCGTTACATTCAGGCATGCGTAACCGATGGCCAATGGGATTGCGGGCAGCCAGGACACTGCTGGCTGTGCGGCCAACGGGTATGAGTACCGCGGCCCGCGCCATGCGATTATGATGTATAATAATCCGCTAACGGGCAGCAGGAATCCCGCGCCTGTCGCCAACGCCGAGACGCCTCGCCGCGCCCAAATTGCCGCCGCGATCACAGCGACGACAAGCCCGATCTCGTAGGCATGTGGGATCGTCATGGTGATCTGGGCAATCTCGCCGACGCCGCTGGCCATCGCTCCGGCTGTGAATAGCATCAGCAATGCGTAGAGCGCGGCGCAAGCCCGGCCCGCGACGGGTCCTAGGATCGTTGAGCACAACCCGGCGTAATTCACGGCGCGTGTCCGCGTGCACAGACGCATTATGGATGATATCAGCGCGCCGAATGTCAGCGCTGTTATAATTACACCAACCCATGAGAACCTGCCGAATCTACTAAAGAATACCATCACCTCGCGCCCGGACGCGAACCCCGCGCCGATAACCGTCGCCAGTATAGCCAGCGCGGACTGGGATGGGTCCGGCGCTTTTGATCGTCTTATGGGATAAGCCATGCTTGCTCGCCCCCTCGCGTGAGGATATGCGTGACGAGCGTATTACATTATAACATTATGGAGGAATCGCTTATGGACTGGCACGGGAAGCTGAAGGCGTTGACGTTCAGCTACGACGATGGGATCGAGCAGGATGTCCGATTGATCGACATATTCAATCGGTATGGGATGAGGTGCACGTTCAACCTGAACAGCGGCCAGGCGACTCCGGTTAATTACTGGGTTAACAATGGCGTTAAGATCACCCGCATCGGAGCGGAGCGTTACCGCGAAGTTTACAAGGGCCACGAGCCGGCGTGTCACACACTGACGCACCCGCACCTGGGCGCATGCATTGATGAGGAAGCGGCGCGCCAGCTTAGCGAGGACAAGGTACATCTGGAAAAATGGTTCGGTGTACCCGTGGTTGGCATGGCGTATCCCTTCGGCACGTATACCGATCGTGTTGTTGAGATTGTCCAATCGGTGGGCTTGAAGTACGCCCGAACCACCCAGGCGACGCACGCATTCGACATACCCACGGACCTGCTGCGTCTGCCTTCGACATGCCATCATAAGGATCCGCTGCTGCCATCGCTGATCGATCAATTCCTGTCCGCAAAACCCACCGAACCTATGCTATTCTATATCTGGGGCCACAGCTACGAATTCGACCTGGACAATAACTGGAATGTGATTGAGGACGCGTGCAAGGCATTATCAGGCCGCGCGGATGTGTTTTACGGGACGAATGCGCAGGTGCTGTTGTAATTGTAATGTAGGGAGAACTTCATTATCAACCTGCGTCTGCCTAGGTCGGGTAGTATTTTTCACTGCCGGACGGACACGGCAGTGAAAAATCTCCACCCTACCCTTGACAGACGCGGGTTGACAGCGTAGGGACGGAATTGCTGTATCCAGCATTCACCCAGCGTCCTCCGAGTTGGACCAATTCAGAACCAGCGCGTCGAGTTCGTCGGCGTCGTAATCGCGCTGCTTATACCGATGCTCCGCGACCTCCTTCGACGGTCTGCGGGTTATCGGCGAGGATGGCTGCACGGTTGACGGCGCGGCGTCCGACACGCGCTTAGCTTGGTAAGCCGCGTGCTCCGCGCGAGCCGCCGCTATGCTGGCGGTGCCCGCCTCGCGCCACGTGCGTAACAACTTATCCATGTATGGCACGGGCTGCTGCGTCCCCTGCGCGAATTCCGCCGCGACCTCCACCAGTTCATCTGATAAGCCCAGCTCGTGCCACCCGTTCAGCATCATGCGATCCTTCGACGTCGGCGGCCTATCCCATCCCGCAATCTGGAATAGCCGTCCCAACCGCAGGTTGGCCGTTGCAATCCGCATCAGGTGCTCCTCGACTGCGGATTCCTCTGTCAAACCTTGACGCAGCCACGCATCCAGCAGCCGCTCGAAGTCGTCCAGCTTGCCGCCATACCGGGAGACCTGGCTCGCCGCCATCAGCAGTGAACCCGCCGCGAATCCGCGTGCCCGCCACGTTTCGACAGCCTTCGTCCACTCGGCGGTCGGTGCGGTGCCTCGCACGCCCATCGCCTCCAGGATCGGCCGCACCGCGTCCGCTTCCTCCCGCTCGCGCGACCACTGCGCCTGCAGCGCCGGCGCGTCATGCTTGCCCAAACCGTGCTGCCGCCTCAGTATCCCGTCCAAGTACGCCATCGTCGGCGCGCCCTTGGTGGTCTCGGCGCACGCCGCCAGCACCGCCTCAGGCGTGAATCCCCAGTCCTTCGTCCATTTCATGAATAGATCGACGTCGTCCTCCGAGGGTTTGCCGCGCCGCCCCAGCCGCCGAAGCACCTGACTCAATCCGCGCTCCCAAGCCTCTTCGCGCTCGATAAATGCCGCCGCATCCCGCTCCGAGCGCACGCCCATCTCGGCCCACTCAACCGCCGTTTTCTCCAGCCGCTTGAATGCGAATCGCTTGCCAAACCTGCCGATCCCATACTCGACCAGCTTCAGCACGACAACCTCCGGCAGTTTGACCGTCTCGATCCAATCCACCGCCGCGTGGTAATCCTCTGGCCGCAACAGCCGATCCGTCCCGAACAGCGCAGCCAATCGTTGATTAAAGTCCGCGTAACGGTACAACCCATCGTCGTTCTGGGTATGCATTCGCAGCGTGTGACTCAGGTTGCAACAGACAAATTTCGGCGGGCTGTCCGATACCCTCCGCATCAATCCAAGCCGCTCCCAGTACGAGTAGGCCGTCGTCAGGCGGTCGGGATCCAGCCCCAGATCCCGCGCGACGGATTCCAGCGTCGCACCGTCCTGCGGGTGGTAACACTGCATCAGCGCGTAGATGTACGCCTTGACGTTGTCCCCGTCCGCCCGGAGCATAAACTCTTGGATAAACAGATTCTCCAGCGGCGTCACGTCGTACAGCGTGCTCCGCGCGTCGAATCCAAACAACCCGCGCTGCTCACTCATCTGCGATTATACACCTTGTAGTTGTCAGTTGTCAATAGCCAATCCGACCGGACAATGATCGCTTCCCATTATGTTAGGATAAATATATGGCTCTACGTTATCTCCCCATAACCTTTCGGAGAGGAGGAAATAATCCAATCGCCACCCCACATTTCGAGAACGTGCGTTCGCCATGTGGCTCCACCAGGAGTACGCGCCCTTCTCACCCGGATGCCTTTTTCTGTAAGTATCGACAAATCCTGATGCTAAAAGTTCAGTAAGTTTGCCGCGTTCCTGATCGGAGAATCCCTTGTTGCCCCGGTTTTGAGCGGGATGCGCAAGGTCGATCTCATTATGCGCGACGTTCAAATCGCCGCAAATCGCCACGGGTTTCACCTCGTCCAGCCGTTTCACATACGCCCTTAATCCATCTTCCCACGCCATGCGGTAGTCGATCCGCCTCAACCCATCCTGGGCGTTGGGCGTGTACACATTGACCAGGTAAAATGCTGGGAATTCCAGCGTCAGCACGCGGCCTTCGTCGTCCGGCAGCAGCTCGGCGGCTTCCCCGCCGAATCCGCGCGCAACGGTCAGCGGCGGCACATTCGAGAATACCGCCGTCCCGGAGTAGCCCTTCCGCGCCACGGATGGGTGCCACTCCCGGTACGGCGCGAACCGCTCATCCCGCAGCGCCTCCTCGACCGCGTTGACCTCCGACAGCCGTATCTCCTGCATGCAGAATACATCCGGTTTTAGCGAAGAGTAGCTGTCGGCGAAACCCTTCTTGAGGCATGACCGCAGCCCATTCACATTCCAACTAATTAATAACAATTATGAATCCTCCTATACCGCAGACCATTCCATAATTTTACCATAACCCGGACGCCATGGCAACGCTAGCGTTCCTCCCGGTAATAGTTCACGCCGCACGCCGCCGGTTGGCGGTTTGACCGCGACGAGTGAACCGAGGCGACAACTAGCACCACGCATGTCACAATGAAGGGCAGCATGGCCAGCAGCGCGGGTGGCACGCGTCCGCCCGGCAGATAGAACCGGATAATACTTAGGCTGCCAAATACCAGCGAGCCGACCAACGCGCGGTACGTGCTCCAACCCGCGAATATGACCAGCGCGACGGCGATCCAGCCCTGGCCGCTGACACAATTATAAATCCACGTGCCGCCGCAGGTGACGATGGCCACGTACGCGCCACCCAGCGCACAGATACCGCCACCCAACATAATGTTTATGTATTTATAACGCGCGACCCGTACACCCATAGCGTCGGCGGCGGCGGGATTCTCGCCGATGGCGCGCAGGTTCAGGCCCGTCCGGGTGCGGTTGAGGTATAACCCCGCGAGTATGGCGATGATTATGGCTAGGTAAACAAATATATTATACTGGAATAATAGTTTACCGATGACGGGCAGCGAACTTAATCCATAAATATTCAGCGGAGCGAAGGCTGCCTTCACTTCAGGCGACAGCGACACGGCTTTTGAGGCGGTGGAATTGATCAGCGCGTCGCCGATATAATTCGCGAAACCCGTGCCGAATACTGTCAGCGTCAGCCCGGTAACATTCTGATTAGCACGCAGAGTAACAGTTAAGACAGCATAAATGAAACTACCCAGCACGCCGCCAGCGAACGCGCAGAGCAGTGCTATCATCGCACTATTCGCGAAATACCCCGCCGCGAACCCGAATGCCGCGCCGATATACATCAGCCCTTCGACGCCCAGGTTGAGGTGGCCGCTCTTTTCCGTGATGATTTCACCAACCGTGCCCAGCAGCAGCGGCACGCCCGCGAGCACGGCCGCGTTGAATATATTTACGATAACGCTGACGGATCCGCTAGGCATCGACGGCACGCTCCCTTCCGATAATCAGCCGATATCTTGTGAAAAATTCACAACCGAGCACGAAGAATAGGATGATGCCCTGCAACACGTCGGCAGCCGACGCGGATACTTTGTACGTGGATTGGACAAAACCCGCGCCCTTTTGCAGCATGCCGAATAGGAACGCTACGACGGCGACCACGATGGGCGACAGATTCGCCAGCCAGGACACGGTGATAGCGCTGAACCCGATCCCGCCCGCAACCCCGTCGGTGAGGGTGCGATCCGCACCGGAGGCCTTGATCATGCCGGACAGCGCGCAGATGGCCGCGCTGATCGCCGCCGTGCGCAGAATCACGCCGCGCACGGGCATCCCAGCGTAGCGCGCGGTGTTGGGGTTCGCGCCAACGACGGCCAATTCAAAACCCTGTTTGGTATATCTAATATATAATGTAATGATTATGACGAGCGCCAGCGCGATGATCCAGCCGCAGTGGATGCCCAGGACCTTGGGCAGCTGCGCGATGCTGGGGAACATTGCGATCTTTGGATAACCCATGTCGCGCGGGTTTTTCCATGGGCCTTCGCGCAGGTATTGGATGATGTACATCGCGATATAGTTGAGCATCAGCGTAAACAACGTTTCGTTGGTGCCATACCGCGCATTGAACCACGCCGGGATCAATCCAAATAGCGCGCCTGCGGCCATAGCAGCCAACGCCATCACAACCAGTAGTAACCATTGCGGCCACATGGCGCCGAATATATTCTGGTGATAAAGCGCGAAATATGTCGCGGCTATCGCTCCAACGCACATCTGACCCTCTCCGCCGATATTCCAGTACCTCATGCGGAAGGCTATGGCCAACCCTAACGCGGTTACGCACAACGGAGCAGCCAGCTTGACCGTCTCGCGGAAACTGATTTGCGAGCCGAATACGCCTCTCAGCATACCCGCGTATATTGTTATCGGATTAAATCCAATCAATCGTATAAATAATCCGCCCGTCGCCAAGGCCAGTGCGACGGCCAGCAGCCTCAACGCGACGGATTGGCCGGCCGGCATGGTTTCCCGCTGCGCCATTCGGATAGTCACAACGCACCTCCCACCATCAACAGGCCGATCTGTTCCCGCGTTGCTGTGCGGGCATCCGCGATGCCTGTCACCCGTCCGCCGCACAGCACCATTATCCGGTCGCACAATTCGAGCAGGACGTCCAGATCCTCACCGACGAACAGCGCGCCGACACCGCTGCGTTTCTGCTCATTCAACAGGTCGTATATCACGTACGACGATTGGATGTCCAGTCCGCGCACGACGTAGCTAGTTACTAGCAGTTCGGGCTTGCTCATCAGCTCACGCCCCAGCAACACCTTCTGAAGGTTGCCGCCGGATAGCCGACCAACCGGGCGCAATGGTTCTGGAGGTATAATGGCTAGGCGTTTGACCAGATCATCCGCGCGAACCCGTGCCCCCGACCGCCTCAAGAACGGCCCGTGCTGCCGCCTATAATCCCTTAACAATAAATTATCCACTATATTCATGGAACCCACAAGACCCATGCCCAATCGATCCTCCGGTATGAAGCCCAGCCGTACCCCTTGCTCATAAATCTGCCGTGGGGATTGGCCAGCTAGGTTGCGGCCATGCAGGAGTATCGCGCCCGAGGCGGTGGGGACTAGCCCGGCGATAGCCTCGCACAGCTGCTTCTGGCCGCTGCCAGCAACGCCAGCCACGCCGAGGATCTCTCCGGCAGCCAGGTCGAATGAGACGCCGCTCAACCGCTGCGCGCCGTCCGAATCGCGTACGGTGAGATTCTTTATGGATAATAACGGCTTCTGAAGTGTGGATGGCCGCGCAATATTCAGATCGATCTTCTGTCCGACCATGAATTCAGTCAATTGTGAAGGGCTGGTTTCATCGCGCCTGACCGTGGCGATATGCCGGCCTTGACGTAGGATCGCGATGCGATCCGACAGCGCCATGACCTCGCTGAGCTTATGAGTTATCATTATTATGGCTGAACCGGAATCGCGCATCCGGCGCAATATGTCGAATAGCCGATCGGTTTCCTGGGGCGTGAGCACGGCGGTTGGTTCATCCAATATAAGTATATCCGCGCCTCGGTAGAGCACCTTCAATATTTCCACGGTTTGTTTCTGGGAAACGGACATATTGTGAACGCGTTGATCCAGTTTAACATCCAGGCCATAACGGGCGCTCAACGCCTGAATATCCTCGCGCAGTTTAGCCGAGGACTGGCCGCGCCGCCGTGGAAATCCCAGCAAAATATTCTCCTGGGCGGTGAACGGCTCGACCAGCTTGAAGTGCTGGTGGATCATACCGATGCCCAGCCGCCGCGAATCGCTGGGCGCGTGCACATCCTCGCGGCGTCCGCGCACGAATATGGCGCCGTTGTCTGGCCGATACAGCCCAGTGATCATATTCATCAGCGTGGTTTTGCCGGAACCATTCTCACCCAGTAACGCCAATATTTCACCTGGGAAAAGTGTGAGATCGATTGAGTCGCAAGCCTTGAGTGTGCCAAAGGTTTTCGTGAGGCGCTTTAACTCCAGCACAGGCTGTATCACGAGCTAACTCCTTGGCCCCTTTTGAAAGGGGCTCCGCCCGCAGGCGGTGGGGTTTGCCCCCACGTAAAAACGGATAGACTCCCAACGAGGAGCCTATCCGTCAAAGTATTACAACCAGGTTCTCACTTGACGATCAGCCCTTCGACCAGCCAGTCGATCGAGGTGATCTCGGCATCGGTTAAGCGTTGTCCAGCCTGGAGACGCACTGCGCCGGTGTTGTCCTTGATTTCGCCGTCGAATACGTCGAATTCACCCGACAGGATCTTCGCGGCGGCTTCGTCGATCAACGCCTGGGCCTGCGGGTCGTTGTTGGCGGTCAAGGTAGACAGCCCGACGAGGCCTTCCTTCATCCCCCAGAAAATGTTGTCGGGCGTCCAGGTGCTGTCGATCACGGACTGCACGGCCTCGGTCACGTACGCGCCCCAGAACCACACGGGCGAGCACAGCTCGGCGTCAGGCGCATCGTCGGACATGTCGGCGTTGTAACCCACACCCCACACGCCGCGATTCTGGGCCGCAATCTGGGGCATGGTCGTATCCTGATGCTGGGCAATGATGTCGCAGCCCAGGTCGAGCAGCGCCTCGGCAGCCTGACGCTCGACGGTTGGATCATACCACGTATTGGTGTATTGGATGTAGACCTCGGCATCCGGATTGACCGAGCGCACGCCTAGCGTGAACGCGTCCGCGCCGCCATTTACCTCAGGATTTGAGAACGCGGCGACATACCCGATCTTATTCGACTGTGTTTTAAGTCCGGCCGCGATGCCGCTAAGGTACCGCGGTTGGTAGATCCGTCCGAAATAATTATTGAAGTTCACGCCGTTGGATTTATAGCCGGAACAGTGGCTGAAGATGACGTTCGGATACTCAGCAGCCAACGCCTCGGTGTAATCCATAAACCCATACGATGTGGTGAATATGATCTGGCAGCCCTGCTCGATGAGCTCAAGTATGGCGTTCTCACACGCGGCGTCCTCGGATACATTGGTTTTGTAGAGCACCTGCTCATCGGTTAGGCCTAGGACGGCCTGCATCTCCAGTGTGCCTTGATGGTGCGCGTAAGTGTAGCCCTTATCGCTGACGTCGCCGATGTAGACGAAGCCGACCTTGAGTTGATCCTTGGGCACGGGCGCAAATTCCGCGTACGCCGATACCGACGCTAGAACCAGCAGCAGCGCGGCGAGAATCGCGACGCGCCTCATATGGATGTGCATGGTGATCTCCTCCCATTCAGTCCTGACATAATCCGCGAACAGATTCTATTATACGGCTTCTTTCGATTTATTTCAACTAAATTTTACAGGGATTTTACGATGGAAGGGTGCGTATTCTGCTGAATTTGCCCGGCTGCGACACTATCCAAATGTTTCCACGTACGCGCGATAACTACCACTGTGACGGCCATTGCTAGCACATCCGCCAATGGTGCGGCCCAGAATATGCCAGTAACGCCCAGTGTAATAGGCAGAACCAATGAGAATATTACCAGGAATATGACATCGCGGATCATCGACAGCGGGATGGCCGCTTTCGCTTCGCCGATGGATTGCAGGAAGATGGCGCACGCTTTCTGTATGCAGGTGAAGACCAGCAGCATGAGGTATATCCTCAGGCAATTTACGGCGAATCGTGTGTATAACTCGCCATCCGCGCCAAACAGGGAGATAAACCAACGCGGGAATACTTCAACCAGAATTGTAGAGAGCACGCTGACTGCGAGTACGGAAATCATTACATATTTGAATGCTTGCTTTACTCGGTCCAGGCGTTTCGCGCCGAAGTTGTAGCCGATGATGGGCTGCGCGCCAGCGGCTATGCCGATCGCTATGTTCAGCACAATTTGGAATAGTTTCATAATGACCACGAACGCAGCCAGCGGGATATCCGCGCCATACTCTGAGCGTGCGCCATATGATACCAGCAGTTTATTGTTGACGACAGTGACAAGCACGATGGATATTTGTGTTAGGAAACTTGATCCGCCCAGCAGCGAGACCTGGCGTATTATATCGAAATCGGGTTTGAAATCAGCAAGTTTCACTTTGAAAGTCTTACTTCTGGTCAAATAGATGGCGGCCAGCGCAAAGCTGACAAATTGCCCGAATATGGTGGCATATGCCGCGCCCTTGATTCCCCAGCCCCAAACAAAAATGGTAACCGGGTCAAAGATAATATTCAGAATACATCCGACTAACATAGTTATCATCGCGAACCGCGGGCTGCCGTCCGCGCGGATAATCGATACAAGCGTCTGTCCGGCTAACGCAATGGGTATCATCATAAATATGATGTTGCCATAATCGCGGGTGAGTTCGATCGTAGCGTCCGTAGTGCCCAGCGCATAAAACAGTCTGTCGCCCATTAAGTAACAGATGAGGATTAACACGACGCCAGTCAGGAATGAGAACAGCACACTGTTTGCGACAGACTGGCCTGTGCGCTTTGTGTCGCCCGCGCCTTGCGACAGGCTCAAAAACGCCGCGCCGCCGTCGCCGAACAGCAGTGACAATCCCCAGCCGATAACGGTGATAGGGAATATGATCCCAGTCGCTGCGTTACCCAGATAGCCGATGCCCTGGCCGACAAATATCTGGTCAACAATATTATACAGACAAGAAATAATCAGCGATACCACGCACGGTATCGCGAATTTAGGTAACAGTTTACGGATGGGTTCATTGAGCAGGTAGTTGTTGTTTGCGACTTCCATTGTAACACCTCATCTTTTTGATAGCAAAGTTTATTCTGGACATAAAAACGCGTAGAATTCACATGGAATTCTACGCGCATCGCTGTCCAGCCTTAGTATTGTACCACATGTGAGGCTTGTTTTGTCAAGTGCATAATTCAAGCAATCTTTAGGCCTGTTTTTTGTGTGGTTGACGCGGGGAGGTATTATTGATCAACAGTATCCAGAATAATTGTTATGGCGTCTTCGGGATGCGCAACCGATTTGCCTTCCTCAATACTGCCCCAGTATGGGGTTAAGGTAATGCCGCTGGGCTGTCTGACAAAATTCGACGCGCCATACACGTATTCCCATACCCAAGTACCATCGGGCCGTTCCTTTGGCACGTTGTTTACCACGCCCCATTCGGCAGCGTTTGCGAAGCTGCCGCTATTATTTGCGTCACTTACCTTGATTTGCCAATTGAGATCCGTTTTCGACTCGTTGTAAGAAGGCGTATACTTCAGCGCTTCCTCATATGTTTGGAAAACCACTTCCGCTGTAACCGTCAACCTGTCGAGATACATGCCTACCTGTGTAACGCGCAGTTTATAATAACCATTATCTTTTACTATCGGCAGTGTGACTGGACTAGCGGTATCTGTTTTCTTAAGGTCAAACTCCGTGTTCAGCTTCTCAATCAATGTTGCCTTGCCCGTAGCCGCTATGAGTTCGCCGTATTCGGACGACGCTTTCAGCTCTGGGATCACATCGTCATCGGCCATGATGCAGAGACATTGAAGCTGAACGTTATCAGGTTATATAAATCGCATGCGTTGAGGTATCTCAAAACCAGGGTTGGCGTTTACTCAAAGGCTATGGGGCAGGCACCTGCGGCTGTGAAGGTGAACGACGCAAAGACACATTGGGGTAGTTGATCATCAAAACGAAATCTTAACTTCTCGTGGCGACTATGCATGGCAGCGCCAGATGTGGTAGATTATGTGGTAGTGCACGAACTAGCGCATCTGAGGGAAATGAACCACGGCGAAAAATTTTGGGTGCTTGTCAAAAACGTCATGCCGGATTATGATAGACGTAAGACTGTGCTTAAGGCGCTAGCAGCCAGGCTTGGGTATGAGGACTGGGATATTTGAGAAGGCGGTGGAACGCATATGAGAAAACTGTTGGTATGCTTTTGCATGGTTACCATTTTAGCATTAACTGCGTGCAGTACGCCCGCGCCATCGCCAACGCCGCAAGCGGATGCATCGTCAGGGTCGCTTACCATCTCGTTTGATTTTATGAGACAGCCGGGCAGCGCGTCAAACCAGTTCGCGGTATGGGTTGAAAATGCGAACGGTCAGTTCATCAGGACGATATTTGCAACGAAGTTTACGGCTTCCGGCGGATACAAGAGCAGACCGGATTCCATACCGATATGGGTTGCGCGGTCAGGAGTGGACGGAGTAACCAGTGCGACGCCTCAGACAGGTGTGTTCAGCTGTGTTTGGGATCTGAAGGATAGCGATGGGAGCACAGTACCACAAGGGGTTTATAAGTTTTTCGTAGAGGGTACATTGCGTTGGAAGAATCAGGTATTGTTTTCCGGAGTGATCGAGATTGGCGATAGTGCGCAGTCGGTCACAGTTGAGGGTGATTATACTTATGAAGCTGCCGCTAACCAGCCTGCGTTGACGGATGAATCATCGGAACATGGGATGATTGGCATCGTTAAGGCTGAGTATATACCGCCTGTTAACTGAGACTGCTAAGTTTCATTCATTTGGCTCACGTGCAAAACGTGAGCTTTTTCATGTAGTGGTAGCGCATTCACAGAGCCGTGTCCGAATACATCAAAACAGATGCTTACCCCAATTATTTAGCTGCTATTCGGAAGGGAAAATACTTAGAAAAGAATAAGAGGTAGTTTTAGAAAATATATATTGAAATATGTAACGAATAGAAAAATAAAAACGCAATATCAGAAAAATTCTCTTGCTATAATTTGCTGGAAGAGTTAACATGCACCTACCAACGAAGGGAGGAATTACCAAATGAGGTGTGCGAACAAACAATTGGTAAAGCATAGAACATTATCATAGTATTCGTTTAACCTTTATATTCCCTGAATTCCATGAGCGCATCGCATATTGCGCGTATGTTGTCCAGGGGCACGTCGGCGGCGCACTCCGCTATCAGCATCAGCCCGCCTTCCGGCATGTACATGGCGCGCACGCATTCCGCGATATGGTTGTGCACCTCCTTGGGTGAGGCGAAGGGGAACATCTGCCGGTCGAGGTCGAGGTTGATGCAAACCTTGCCCTTGCATGTGCGCACAAGGTTATCCAAGCCGTTCGCGCGTATTTGCGGGTTCAGCACTTGAACACCACACTCGATCAGGTCGGGGATGATGTCGTGGATGCATCCGTCCGTATGCATGTATATGATGCGGTCCGCCGCGCGAAACGGCGCGTATATCGCCTTGAAGCATGGTTTCAGATACTTGCGCCACATAACGGGGCTGATGGGCAGCGCCTTTTGGGTGCCCAGGTCGTCGCCGAAGGTCACGACGTCCAGCGGTTGGGTTTTGTCCAGTATGGGCTGCGCTTGGGTCAGATTGTACGCCAGCACTATATCAAGGAGTTTCTGCAGCTCCGGCGGTTCCTCGGCGAAGTCGATCATCATCTCTTCATAGCCGCGCAGGTCCGTCAGCCGCAGGAACATGAACCCGTGAGGATAGCCCATGTTTTCGGTGGGCGGCTTCAGCGCGTTGATGTCCTCGCGGTTCTTCAGCGGATGTCCCGTCACCATGGCGTCGTAACCGTCATGGATATTCTCCCACACGCAGCCCCAAGGATCGGTATACTTGCCTGCGTGGTAGCGCGGCGCGTACTCCCAGTCCGGCTTGCCTGCGTCGGGATTGACGGTGGGAAAGATCACGGGATACTGACTGCACAGGTCGCGCAGTTCGTCGCCGTATCGCAGCCACGCGGCCGGCAGCAGACTGACCGCGACGGGCAGGTGTTCGGGGTTTCGATACAGGGCGGCTTTCTGGAAGTCGTTCAGGACCGCTCCGTCCAGCGCGCTGATATGATAAGTCGGTACCTTGTTTACGCTAACGACATCCATAGTACGTTTCTCCGTTTCGTGTTCGGTTATTGTCAACATAACGATTGATTCAGAATTTTAACAAAAATAATTCTATCATGCGCGCCTGTTTGTTGTCAATTGAACGTTAGATCGGGCAATTAACCGAAAGGATGGTTCCCTTGAAAAGAAGGTTCTAGGCGCATATGAGTTGCTGTCCGCATTCATATTCTCGTCGCTGCTGATTGTGCTGGTGTCGCTGTTGACTGCCAAGCCATCCAATGAGTTTCAGCACATAAATATTCTTGTCAATAATAGGCGGGGTATGTTACAATACATCATGCTCGACTCAAACGTTTTCACTGAGCCGGATTACTGTCGCGGACTAAGGCTGTATATGTAAAAGTCCATCGGTGAAATGTCAAGAGGAAAAAACGAGAGAAAGCGGCAGTGAAGGCGGTGAAAAAGCGCAGAAAATACTCCTCAATAAACCCTGGCTAAGAAGGTCAAAGATTCATGGAAATCTTTACCAGGGTGGATGAACTTCCTGGGTTAACCCCTGGCAGCAGGGG
>BNUH01000044.1 GCA_025997215.1 Clostridia bacterium | reverse complement strand
GTAGGCGTTCCGTATACAAAATGTGCGGCATCCATGAACTGCAGCACCAGTTCGTTCCTCTTTGCGCCTGCCATCAGGTGCAGTAATTCCTCTTTATAGAATCTACGCTGCTCAGCAAAATCAGCCTGGAAGGTTGATGTAAAAATGGTCAGCGTGTATACAGATACGCGCAGAGCGGCAGGGAAGCCGCCGAAAATCGAGTATGGAACCTTGCGGCTTCGGCTCCAAGGCTGGGTACCGGTTGCTTGCTAGGCTTTACCGGGGAAGGTCTTTCACCTTCCTGTTTTTCACGCCCGAACTGGCGCCCCTACGAAGATATTACATCTTTACTAATTAATAATTATTATATCCACTGATACAGCAAGCCATTCTACGGGCGGTATCTGTAAGATCAACATTACCCAAACCTACGCTCAATGTTAGC
Organism: Clostridia bacterium; assembly: GCA_025997215.1. The sequence goes on along the minus strand of BNUH01000044.1, from coordinate 21,650 downwards.
ACAAAGACTGGGTCGAGTATAATTCTGTGCAAACAATCGATGGATCGAGCGATAATGTTGGATTCCATGTTCCGCAAGGCAATCTTCAGTAAGCTCATCTCTGCGGCAAGAAAGATGAATGCGCGCTGATCCTGGTTAAAACAGTAGCTTTCATCCTTATGTCCACCAAAATATGAATATTGTAATATTTGTGCCATTATTTTAGCGTCGGATTTAATAGCATATCTTCCTAGCAGGCAGATTGCTTTCCATAAAGTACCATACTCAATTTTCTTATGTAAAGATTCGGCGCAGATCGAGCGCAATGAAGGCAACGCGGCGGCATCACCGATCATTCCTAGGGTAAGCGCACTGTTTATACAAAGATCGTTATCATGGCAATCAACCCATTCTTTTAAGTAAGGCGTCCAATTATACGCGCTTGACCTGGCAACCCACATAGCAAACAAAGGGCTTCTGCACAACGCGTCGCGCATAGACGACGGGGAGCTGCCAGCCCGATTCACTATTTCCAACGAATACCACGGGTTATACTGATTGTCATTCAAGCAGCCGCTTTGTCTGAGCATGCTGGCTACCGCGTCGTAAGGAACCTCACGCGGATGAACATCCGTGCGTATGCTGGCATACGCCAGCGCCGCCGATGCTTCGCCGGATTTTTCCATATCGCGCTTCATTCGAACGCACGCGGCTATATTATGGTCAACGCCGATACAGCGGCCTGCCGCCAGCAATCCATCCATCTCTTCAGGAATCAATGATCCCATAGGCACCGCGACCGTCATGCAAGCGCGATCCAAACCGCAGATATAGAAATCTTGCAACAGGTCGTCCTCCAGCGCAAGGTCGTGGTTGAAACTATCCACATGCGAAGCCGCATAGAAGATGGGTTCCGCCGTCGACTTCCCATTCATCACATCGTCCAGTGTCAGAACTTCTTTACTGCGGATACGAGGGCCTTCTCGGAATCCATATATGGGGGATTCGTAAACAGTATGGGTATCCGATGAAATATGCCTTCGTTCAAATGGGAAGAGCATGGCCTGTAGCACTCCCTTTGATAGCGCCTGCGGATTCTGCGCATCCATACGCCCGCAGCCATGCCATAGGCCCATCACAAAGCCGCTGTCGAACAACAACGTTTTAGTTTTCGAATAATACTGATGTGTGTTGTCGGTTAAACGAGCTGGATTCATTCGCGCACCCGCCATTCGCGAAAAACCCGCATCACCGGTGGCGTCGACGACGATCTTTGACTGGATGTCTATACAGCGGCTCCCATCCCAGCAGCGGAGTCCGACAATCCGCTTCCCTTCGAGGTAAACCCCTATGGCGATGGTTTCATAACGAATAGTCGCCTTATTATCCAGCACCGTATATTCCAAGACATAGCTTTTTACAGCCCCTGGAAAGCTCTCGCGGCCATTGAGATCAGGCCGCTGCGATGTGACATATCCGCCGTCATTCACCATATCGCTGCACTTACCGTTTACATCCTCTTGTAAACCGCCGCCTTGTCCATAATAGTAATCCAGCACGCTGCCCAGTGTGCCCATACCACCCATACCCGTAGCGCGGTCAAAGCCGAACACAGTCAGCCCCAAACGCGCAGCAGCCAACATCGCGATGGCCCCGGCAGTCCCCAAACCCGCAACTACTATATCATAACACATGCCGAACTTTGGTTGGCAGCTAATCACTGTTGGGCTATTATCAATTATTGTTCTATATTGCATATGTATCCTCCATCAAAGGCATCGAAAAGACTGGGGTATGAGGCTGAAATAAGCCTTATATAGCCATCCTGCGGTCTATCATTTACTATAGAATTATATTCATAGCAGAATACCGACGCGACTGACGCAATCCGCCAGCCTGGAAATACCCGGTTTCGATGTTGTTGCCAATAACCATGCAGTGCTGACCTGGCCTCAATCCAGTCTGACTCCCACGGTAAATCAATCTGCAGTATCTTCTCCATATCCCATAATGTCGGCAAAATCTTCACGCCGGATGGATCGATTATTCCATCCGCTTTGGCGTCAGCGAACAGTGTGGCGGACAACCGCTTCTGCGCAACGGGCTTAACTCTGGTATCTATAACTGTTTCGGCCATTAGCATATGGATGCCCTCGGCGTCGCAATATGTTATATGCCACATTGAATACTTCCGCTCAATGCGGATGATCCGCGAGAATAATCGGACATCTGCGTGATGATTGATCAGGCGTTCCGCAAGCATGGACGTTATCGGCGAAGCATGAATGCAGCCTTTATCGCCCACTACGCCGAGTTGGGCGCATTCCTCCCAAATGGACTTTGTTTCCGCACACCAATTTGGGTCCGGTCTTCGTGGGCGTACATTCATAGCGGCGATGAATTCCGAAGCCAATAGCCCTCCGTCATCCAGCAAGGCCGTCGTATCGGCATGCGCTATCGTGAACGCAATTCCGGCAGCGCTGGAGCCAAGCACGGCTGCAGGCACAAGCTCCATAAAGAAGCCTCCTTTACTCACATGACAATCACTCTTTGACGGCACCGAGCATTACGCCCTTTATAAAGTACTTCTGCAGGAAAGGATAAACGCACAGTATTGGGACGGTTGCGACGATTATTGTAGCGTACTTGATCAGCTCGTTGATATTCGTCGCTTCATCCCTGTTGACTTGCACAGAGAAGTCCTCTTGGGACAGTATCAGTATTTCGCGCAGGATTGTCTGCAGTGGGAATTTTGTCCGTGTGCGCAGGTAAATCATCGCATTAAACCAGCTGTTCCAGTGGCCAACGGTATAAAAAAGCGCTATGACGGCGAGATTAGGTATTATCAATGGCAATAGAATCCGCAATAGTATGGTTAAGTCATTCGCGCCATCCAGCCTGGCGGATTCTTCAAGCGATGGCGGCAGTGTGATGAACGCCGTGCGCAAGACAAGCATATTATATGTGCTTAGCGCATTGGGCAAAACCATAGACCATACCGTGTCGATCATACCGAGGTCTTTTATGACCAAGAACGTAGGAATCAAGCCTCCGCCAAAGAACATAGTAAACATCGCTATCCATAACAACACTCTCTTAAGGCGCAGATCCTTCCGCGACAGCACAAAAGCGCCCAGTATAGTTATTACCATATTCACACAAAGTCCTAGTGTTACATAGATAAAGGTATTCTTATACCCCATGATGATATTGCCGTTACGCATTATCAGCCGGTATGCATTCATCGTAAACCCCAGCGGGGCATAAAGAAAGCCGGAATATGTCACAAGCCGCGCCGGATTGCTTACCGAGGCAAACAATACATACAGGAATGGATAAATCGATGCAAAAACAATCAGGCATTGCAGCGCGGCATTACCTAAGTCAAACACCCGCGAACCGATGGAGCGCCGTTGGATTACCATATCGTCACCTTCCTGATGTCCTCAGTTCACCAGAGGCTGCTTTCGCTGATGCGTCTGCTGACTGTGTTCGTTATCACTAATATAAGGAGGTTTGCCACTGAGTTAAACAAACCCACCGCCGCGCTGAAGCTGTAGTTCAGCTCCAGCAAGCCTCGCCTATAGACGTACGATGATATAACATCGGCTGTTTCAAGCGTGTTATTATTGTATAACAATATGATTTTTTCATAACCTACGCTGAGGAGGCCTCCGCACTGCAGTATCAGCAAAACCGTGATGGTTGGCGCTATACCCGGCAGTGTCACATGAATAGCTTGACGCAGCCGACCTGCGCCGTCTACGCAGGCCGCCTCATAGTACGTGGGGTCTATGCCGGACAGCGCGGCCAAGTATATAATTGAACCCCAGCCAACGCCTTGCCATATGCCGCTGGCTACATATATGGTTCGGAAATTCTGAGGGAATAGCAGCAGTGTACGCGGCGGCATACCGAATACTGACAGCAGCTGGCTGATGATACCTTTGCTATTCGTAAAGTCGATAATCATGCCGCAGATTACGACTGTGGATAGGAAATGCGGCAGATATGTCGCCGTCTGCACAAATCGCTTAAACCGCCTGCTCCTTAGCTCGTTTATCAGCAGCGCGAATATGATGGGCGCGGGAAATCCGAATACTAGGCTGTAAACGCTGATCAGCAGTGTATTGCGCAGCAAGCGCGTGAAGTACATGCCTTTGAAAAATGCAAGAAAGTGCTTCAGACCCACCCAGGAACTATTCAGCACGCCTTTGGCGGGCACATAATTTTTGAAAGCTATCTGAACACCGTACATGGGCCAATAGCAGAAAATAATATAGTATGCCAATACTGGCAGGAATAGAAAATAAATCAATGCATGCTTGCGCAGGTCTGACGCCAGGCCGTGTTTGGGTTTGAGCGTTTTCGCCGCCGCTATCATCGCGTGTACCTCCCGCCTGTCATTCCCGCGCCCGGAAGGTAGTACTGCCATCCGGACGCGGGGAATCACTGATCAGTTGATCTGTTGATCAGCGCGCGTTGTATTGATCCAGGGCGTCTTGGGCAATGGCGATATAGTCGTCCACGCCGATCCTGTGCAGCGAGTTTTGGAATGCCTCAATGTTCTCCAACGGTTCTAGACCCATTATGAACTTGATATGGTTTTCATTAAAAAACGTTGTGATATCGTTGCTTAGAGAAGCAAAGTCGCTTGACTTATCCGTTGGGATTGAGTATGGAGGCAAGCTGGCAGAATACAGCGCATTGCTCCATGTGCCTCTGCAGTAAATGGGTTCCGGGGTATCATACAGCGTCATCTGGTACAGGCGGTTGCGCAGATCGACCGGGAACGGGCCATTGAGGATCTCAACCTTCTGGGTCATGGTCGAAATGGGATATCCCCACTCATTATCGGCCAGGCTCGCCGAGAACTCAGGTAGACCATTCGCAGTCAAATCATATGTTACGCCTTCGATGCCGCCCCAGTTGGCAACGAGCGTGCCCTCATCCGACCACAGATAATCGAAGAAGTTCAGTACTGCGGATGGATCAACGCATTTAGGCGTTATACCTACGCCGTTCAGGTAGGGATACGCTTTCTGCCCCAATACTGGCTCGCCGCTTTCGGCGTTCAACTTTGGGTGCTTCACTGCGATCGAGTAGAATGATGTATCCGGATCCAGTTCATGCGCGCCTGCGTAACTAACTCCAATGACGCTGCCGGTTCCGATGGTTGCCCCGGCCTCGCCGTTGATGACCTTGGTGCGCGCCGCCGTACCATCAATAGCCGCATAATCCGCATCGAGCAAGCCTTCCTCATACCAGCCGTTGAGCAGCGTGATATAGTCGGCGTATCCCGGCTCCAGCGGTCCATAGTGCACCTTGCCGGATTCATCCTGATACAGCCCCAGTGTGATGCCAAACGCCCCTGCAAATGCGTTGCTTGTCTGGAAGTTGCCAACAGGCGCGCTCATAGGCGAAGCGAATCCCTGCTCCTTCATCAAGCGCAGCGCGGCCGTCCAATCGTCCACGGTTTCAGGCAGAGGTAAACCTGCAGCGTCGAGTATATCCTTGCGGATTATCGGTCCCATCCACGATTCATAGAACGGATCCCGGTCTATAACGGAGGTAAAGCCCTTCGTCTCATCAGGCTCCCACGTCATAATCCCCGCAATCTGGTAATGGACGCTGTCGTCCGTGGTGACCATTTTCCTGATATCTTCATATTTTTGTATATACGCCCAGTAGTTTGGCGCTTGCTCTGCCAGCAATGATTCGCTCAAGGGGATAATAACGCCGTTATCGATCGCGCCTTGCGGCCCGCCGGAGAAACTCGTCCAGGTCTGGATAATCGCATCCGGCAGATCATTCGATGCGATCATCAGAACCAGGTTATCCCCGTTGGCATAGACATATTCTACATTAATACCAGTGTTTTCCTGCGCTACGCGCCAAGCGTAGATGTCGTTGTTGGATGTGTTGATCGTCGTTTCCTGCAAACCCACGTACAAGGAAAACGAGTGCTTGCCAGAACCGCTTTCAGCGGCGACGTTCACTGCCGCCATGCTGCACACCAGCGCCAACGTTAACAGGAAAACGAATACGCGAGAGATCGGTTGTTTCATTACCCATACCTCCATTCATTCTTTGGCTGCGGCTCGCACTCATAAACTACGGTGTAAGCCATTGCTGCGTCTACTATATCACTGCCAAAGCCGCACGCGCCATGAGCGTTTTTTTATATATGGTGCCGCTTTTACCATCATAGGTACTCTTTTTTTGACCGAATGCGCTACTTTTTATCTGCATCGGTTTGCTTTTGAAACCAGCCTGGCGTTATGCCTTCATAACGCTTGAATACGCGTATGAAAGATCCCAGATTCTCAAACCCTGCTTCATTAATAATAGATGTTATGGATTTATTACTATCTTTGATCAGGGTTTTGGCGTGATCGATGCGCATCCGATTTAGCGTATCGAATAAGCCAACGCCTGTCGAATCTTTGTAATATTTCGATATATATGACAGACTCTTGCCCAGGTGCCGAGACAAGGCAGTAATATTGAAATCCGACTCCGTGTAATGTGCCTTCAGATCCTCGTATATATCATCCAAAAGCGTGCGCTCGGCAGCTTTTCGCTGCGCCTGATATTCATGGGCGGCGCTCCGGACGGCATCTCGTACCGCATCGATCATGCTGCGCAGATTGATCGACTCCTCCAAAGCGCTCAGCGTGTCTTTAATGCAGCCATGAACGCTGATGCCATCTCTTTCCAGCTGGCGCACTATGTCGGCACATATATCATACAGCGCGAGTTTCACCGTACCAATACCCACGGGGGAGTTGCTGAAAGGTCTGCACATGGTATTGAATAGAGCCACCGCTTCGTCGCATTGGCCAGTGGCTATGGTGGAGCACAGCAAATCCGTATGCAGGTATGTCATTACGTTCATTGATTCGGATATGTCCGCAGCCTTCGTTTGATAGAAGGCGTTTTCGCCGGGCGGTGCCATTAACGCGTAGTTGACCCAGCGCAATGCGTCCTCATACGCTTCATATATGTGGTCTGCACCCGTGAATGACGCGCTTATGCTTGCGCCGAGGTATATATGCTCCGTACGCAGACTATTCTGCTGTGAAGCAAACGTTGATGTAAGCAATTCGCAATCCGCCGCGGGCAGAGGCTGATCCGGTATATTCAGAAGCAATACGGCTAAACTATTATAAGTCAGCGTGTATATATTGATATGTTTCAACGCCGCTTTGAGGATGCCTGCTGCCTGACCGAGGATAGTGTCCCGTTCAACGGTAGGCAGGCTGGTTTCCAACGTCTCGTTCAGAAATAGTATAGCAACAATATAGTTATCATATTCAAATGATACGCCGGTTGACGACAGTGTGTTTTCAACACCAATGCCGGGCCGCAGCAACCGCGCCAACGCGTGCTTTTGCAACTGAAGCTCCTGATTGTCCGCGATAACTGCGAGATAATCGTTGTCACGCAGCAATTCATCCAGCATATGATTGATTTTTACATATTCATTATTACCGTTATCGGATACGTTCTTACTGCCGGACAGTTTCGTCATAACCTCATAAATAAAATGCATACGGGTCTTTGCCAACCGGTATGCAAGCGCCAGGCCGATCCCGGCGCTTAAAATGATGCTGACGAGGGAAAAAATCCGCAAAAAGCGGAAACGGATCTCCAGCGGACGCAAAGGCGCAATCAGCACATATTTCCAGCCATTCAGAGCGGACGACGCGTAGGTCGTCACCGTTTCCTGACCATCAATGCCGATAGCGTAAGCATCCTCCTGAGACTTGAATGAAATGCCCTTATTCCTCAGATCCATGTCAACGTTCATACTTGACGCCAGCACGTTGTCATGCTCGTCTAACAGCAGTATAGACCCGCTGCCGTATTTCATTTCCTGAAGGCTGTTAATCAGCCGATCCATATCCAGCAGCAGAACAAGGGTCGCTTGCACCTGCTTTGAGTTAAAATTGTATAATATAGATGAGATAATGGCTACTTGCGGAATTTGATTCCGCTGATCGATCTGCACAAACGTATAGTTTGTATTCTGTGCCATGGTGAGCTTCCAGTTTTCCATTGACATTACCGCGTCCGCATGCACCAGTTTCCACGTAAGCGAAAGATCGTATAGCGAGCCATAACATAGCGTTTGATCGAGCAAGCTCAGATATATATATCCGCCTGATATATAATAGTTATTTATACATCGATTTTGTAAATAGAGGCTGGCTTTCCACATGTCATAGTGGTTTTGCGCGCTTAATGGCCGTTTCATTTGGGATAACTTAACAAACGCAGGATCGATGCGCAATTCGTTTTGAAAGCGCAGGACCTCATTCAGACGAGTATCGAGCATACTCCGCATCTGCTCTACCAGAGCCTGATTATTGTTGCGAATATCCTCACGCACAGCATTATCGCTTACCCATAAAGTCAGGCTGTGGGCAATAATCGGAATCAAAAGCACACACAAGTAAGAGGCTATCCAAGAAATGGCAACCCCTGAACCCTTGCGATTAGAAAAAAACTTACCCATCAAACCTCCGACAAAACGAGAACTTCAGATGCAATAAAATACCATTTCAAGACATACTCCATCTATGATCTGTTTACCTGTACTCTATACAACACCTCACGTTATGATATCACAAGCACTTCATTTTTTCAAGCCTTTGCTGATCTTGTGCAGAGCTTGTTCATGAAAACTCAGAAATGTGCCGCAGCGGCTTGCTTTTTGACTACATTTTTTAGTTAGTTTTTGGGGTGGATTACGAGTGCTGAAAAGCCAGCGTATAAACCGAAATCTTCGATTTTCATGAACAAGCCCTGAGGGCGGCAATGTCGTCAACCTAACAGGTCACAACCCCGAAGAATTTTTCATGTTACAGGGCCTTACTCGAGGGAGAGGATTTCTTGGGGACGAACGTCCGGATCTTACCGCTACCGGGGAGCATGCTACATCCTTGATGAGCGCTTCCATCAGTGCCGCACGCGTATCCGGATCAGATTCTGTTAAGCACATGCACATGCACTGGGCAGCCGATCCAGCGCAAGCGTTAGCGATGGCAGCGGAGTGGTTTGGCTCGGCATTCAGCATCGCGCTGATCCCCGACGGCGTGGGAGTCGTTGCGTCTAACACTTCAATGCTCTCCTCTAGGTAAGATTCCAGTGACATCAACTTGGACGATTTTATCAGCGAAATTTCAAATCTGCACAGGGGATTATTCCGCGAACTCGAATATTACCAGATATACACGGCACGCGCAATGACATAGTGACTTTTTTGTGAGATTATACAGGAGGAATAATTATGTTGCAGCAGGTTATGATCGCGCCAGGGGTGATCGAGTTTGTCGAGATTCACATACCTGAACTTGCGCCAGGTCAGGTATTGGTAAAGATACAGCGGATAGGTGTGTGCGGTTCCGATATCCACGTTTATCACGGCAAGCACCCGTTCACCAAATATCCCATAACACAGGGGCATGAGGTTTCAGGCGAAGTCACGGCATTGGGCGCTGATGTTAATACAGTTCGCGTCGGACAGAAGGTTACGATAGAACCGCAGGTTGTATGTGGATCATGTTATCTCTGTCGGCATGGTAAATATAACCTTTGCGAGGAACTAAAGGTTATGGGGTTTCAGACGACAGGTGCAGCATCCACCTATTTCGCCGTGGATTCGTCCAAGGTTACGCCGCTGCCTGATGGCATGACGTTCGACCAGGGTGCGATGATCGAGCCGCTAGCCGTAGCGGTGCATGCCGTAAAGCAAGCGAGCGCCGTCGACGGACTAAATATCGCAGTGATAGGCGCGGGGCCAATCGGGAACTTGGTTGCGCAAACGGCCAAGGCGATGGGCGCAGCCTCGGTGATGATTACCGATATCAGCGACTATCGGTTGACGCTGGCCAGGCAATGCGGCATCAACTATACGTATAATACGAGGTATAAGGATTTCGGCGAAGCGCTGACCGACTCGTTCGGTCCTGATAAAGCGGACGTTATCTATGACTGTGCGGGCAGTGATGTCACGATGGGTCAGGCAATCAAGTACGCACGCAAAGGCTCGACCATAATACTGGTGGCCGTGTTTGAGAAGATGGCGACGATTGACCTGGCATTAGCCAACGATCACGAGCTGGACATCAAGTCCACCATGATGTATCGACACGAGGATTACGTGGATGCAATCGCATTTGTTGAGGCGGGCAAGATTCAACTGAATCCGCTGATGAGCCGGACATTCCCGTTCAGGGAATATCTGGACGCGTATAAGTATATTGACGCCCACCGCGAGGAAACTATGAAGGTGCTTATCGACGTGCAGGCGTAATAGCTAGGAGGGCTGCTGGCTATGAAGATCACTGACAATACCTATCTGTTTAGCGGCAAGGTGTTCGGCGCGCTGGGCGAGGTGTATGGCATTCGTACGTGCGCGGGGATGATTCTGATCGACAGCGGCGCGCCGGATATTGGTCGCACCAATGTCATGATCGGACTACAGACGTGGGGGATCGAAGGCGTGCCTGTCTCGCACGTAATATTAACTCACGGGCACTGGGATCACGCCGGGAGTGCCAAGGCTTTCCAGGACGAGGGTGCGAAGATAATGGTGATAGTCGTAACAAGTGTTGATATCAACTTGCCTCATCAACCTTATACCACTGGTAGCAAGATAGTAATCAATGCCATGCTGTATATTGTGGTTTTTCTGCGTTATCTTTCGCGATTAAATATCGTCAACCCTGTTTACGACTATCACCAAGATAATAGTCGGCGAGGGCGACGCCTTCATTTGTCGCAACGGCGGGTTCGGCGGCATGGATACGCCATATGATCATGTCTCGTCAAAAGAATATATATACGAAGGCTTGAAGCAAGTGCAAGTTGGAGCAATTCTGAAGGAACTGCCAAGCGAAGGCTGGATAAAAGCAAGTTGTGGGGATGGTTCCAAAGGAGCGCGGATATATGAGTGGATGCACAGGAACATAGGACCAACCACGCAAGCAGGATGGTCACGCACGCTATTGATTCGGCGCGGGAAAAATGAAAAAGGCGAAGCCGATTATCGAGGTTGCTGAAAAAGTACCCTCTTTGCATTTGCTCTACACCAATATGCACAAACGGTGCTGAAGAAGCAAATGCAAAACTCTTGTCGTAACTTGCTTTTTTGACACAGTATGGCTATTCTGTCATAGCTATTTTTATGCAAATTTTTCCATTGAGCGACTTTTTCAGCAACCTCCCGATTATCAGGCATATATATGCTGCGCCCCGCAAGAGACCAGAATAGAAAAACTAGCGCAGATAGCAGGAACGCGCTGGACAGTAGAGAGATGCTTTGCAGATAGCAGGTCAGAGGTAGGTCTTGATGAGTATGAGGTAAGAAGTTATATGGGCTGGTATAAGCACATAACAATCGCATGCCTGGCGCTGGCGTTATTGGCCGTGTTATCAAGCGCTTCGATGGACACACAAAGGATACAAGAGCATAACCCAATCGAAAGCAGTTTGGAAGAGTTTAAAAAAAAGCACAAAATGCGCGTATGAGTTTGCGGGATATACGAAAACTGATATGGTCGCGGCTAATAAGACCTCGAGTCGCAGATGCAACCGAAGACTGGGTAACATGGCGCAAGGAACACCAGAGCATCGCAATGTGGCACCATTACCATTCGTTACCCTCCTGTGTCGAATTTTCTGAGTTCCACTTTTCCCTTCCTCTGCTTCCTGGTTTCGTAACAATAGCATCTGTGAAAATAGATGGGAACGTTCTCAATAATCGATATTGACAACACAATGGTTCTGTGATAACATGTGATCATAGAAATGGGAACGTTACCAATAAAGGAGGTATGCCGTCGTGCCCTCAACAATCCTGGACATTGCCGCGCTGACAGGCATCTCCAAGAGCACGGTTTCCCGCTATTTGAACAAAGGCAGCGTCGGCAAGAACTCAGCGCAAGTCATCGAATCCGCTATCAAGCAGTTGGACTATGCGCCAAACATAAACGCGCGCCGTCTTGTCAGCCACAAGAGTGGCATACTCGGCATCGTGATAGACGATATCTCGGATTATATCTACGGCGCGATGCTTTCCGGTATCCAGAGCGCTGCGAACGAGCACGGATTCATGTGTACGTTTTTCAGCCGCAAGCCTACGCAGGCTGCTGAGACTTCTTATCTACACTTGTTTGCGGGCGGTCAGGTGGACGGTTTGCTGTTCGCTTCATTTCGTAAGCGCAATCCGGATGAAGTGCGTCTGCTGATCAGGAGCGGGCAGCCGATTGTTCTGATCGGCGAACATTCTGGCGAGCAGCGTTTGTCGTCGGTCGATGTTGATAATCTGAACGGCACGATGGAGGAAGTCCTGCACATCATAAAGCAGGGTCATCGCCGCATCGCCTATCTTGCGGGACCTGAGCCGATGTCGGCAAGCGCCGCACGGTTGCGAGGATATCAAAAGGCGCTTGAGATAAGTGGTATTGAACTCGATCCGGATTTGGTTGAACAAATCGGATGGTCTGTGCTTGAAGGCGAACGCGGCGCGAAAATACTGCTTGCGCGGACAAACTTCACCTCTTTGGTTGGTTCCAACTCATTCTGCACATACGGCGCGATGACTGCGCTTCAGGCGGCAGGCTATCGCGTTCCGGAAGATATATCCGTCGCTGGATTCGATGATGATTTATTGACGACAATCGCAAAACCCGCGTTGACAACGCTTTCACAGCCGTTCGCGCGAATTGGAAGCACGGCGGTCGAGCAGTTGGTGCGTTTGATTGCGGGTGAATCGGAACAGCACGCGGCCATATATATTCAACCCAAGCTTATCGTGCGGGAATCAACCGGTATTGTGCAACAGACGGAGGAGGCAGCATGTTAACTCGCAAGCGGCAGGGCTGGGCTTACCTCTTTATCCTCCCATTCTTCGCGGTGTTCCTGACATTCAGCATATATCCGATATTCTATTCGCTGTATCTCTCGTTCACGGAGTATGATCCGCTCTTCTTGACGACCAAATTGGTCGGCATGCAGAACTACACGCGGCTTATTTCATCAGCATATTTCTGGGAAAGCGTCGGTAATACGATAGTCATATGGCTGTTCTCGATCATCCCACAGTTGATCATCGCGATTACTCTGGCGCTGATACTGAACGAGCGTTGGATCAAGGGACGCAGCACTCTGCGTAGTATATACTATTTCCCGAATCTGGTTACGCCTGTGACGATAGGCCTGCTGTTCAACATGATGTTCAGCTATCCGGGCGGCGCTATCAACAACTTGCTGACAGCGACAGGCTTAGCCAGCCAAGCGGTCAACTTCAAGGATACACCGATACTGGCGAAGATGGTCGGAGGCATAGCGATCTGCTGGCAGAACTTTGGCTATAACATAATATTTATATCCGCCGGATTGAACGCTATCAGCCAGGATGTATATGAAGCCGCTGAGGTAGACGGCGCAAACGCGCTTCGACGCACAACACGCATCACACTGCCGCTGCTCAAACCGATTCTGCTCTATGTTATGGTTACATCCATAATCGGCGGTTTGCAAATCTTCGATGTTCCCCGCATGCTGTTCAAGGATGGAATGGGCAACGCGACACGGACGATGGTGTACTACATGTTTGAAACCGCGTTTGAACGCTGGCAGTTCGGATACGGCGCGGCTATATCATACGGAATTTTCATCATCATCGGTGTGTTTTCGCTGTTCTCCATGTTTGTAACTTCGCGCGGCTCACATAAGGAGGAGAAAAACGCATGACACATTACCAGTCTGCAGTATCGATAAACAGGCAGGCACGGTTTAAGCGCGTTGTGTCGCGTGGCATCTGCTATCTGCTGTTACTTGCCGTTGCGTTGATATCGTTCTATCCATTCCTGGTAATGCTGATGGGCTCCACGCAAGATAACTTCCACATTACATCAACAGCGACACTGATGCCGGGTCGTTTCTTCCGGGCGAATTACGAGCGCATGATACAGAATAAGAACATCTGGCGCGGTTTCGGCAATTCGATGGCGCTCGCGGTCGTCAACACGGCGCTATGCCTATATTTTTCAGCGCTGACGGCTTACGCCTTCGCCAAGTTCCGATTCAAAGGGCAGAAGTCACTGTTCACCATCATACTGGTTATGATGATGATACCGGGACAGATAAGCGTGATCGGCTATTTTCGGCAGATGAGCGATATGAAACTGCTCAATAGTTACATCCCTCTTACAATACCCGCAATTGCGAATTGCTTCGCGGTATTCTTCTTCAAGCAGTATCTGGACGGCAGCCTGCCCAATGAGCTGATCGAGGCGGCATTGATGGATGGGTGCAAGGAATTGAGCATATTCCACCGGATTGTTCTGCCGTGCATGGGAGCCGCGCTGGTAACTCAGGGCGTGATGAGCTTTATCGGCAACTGGAACAGCTATCTGAATCCATTAATCATACTGACTGAAACGAGGAAGATGACGCTGCCTGTGCTGCTCGCGTCCATCAAGAGCGGCGGCGGCAGCGCGGATTACGGGGCGCAGTATGTAGGTATTCTAATTTCGGTGCTGCCGCTGATAGTGGTGTTCGCTCTATCCAACAGGGTAATTATGGATAAGATCGCCATCGGTTCCGCAGTCAAAGGGTGACCAGTTTATGCTGTAACATTGTATCTTGCAGACCGGCGTCTGTATAAATAAGGAGGAGAATTCATGAAAAGGTTCCTGAGTATTCTGCTGTGCGCGCTGATGCTGTGCGCGGCCGTCCCCGCACTCGCCTACGATGTGGACGAGTCGCTGACCGGTACGTTTACCTGGTGGACATACTTCGACCAAGCCCCGTTCCTGAAGGATGAATTCCTGAAGAAGTATCCGAACGTAACCATCAATCTGGAAGTGTTCGGCGGCGATGATTATCAGACGAAGATCATGAACACGCTGCCCAGCGGACAGGGTGTGCCGGATCTGTTTGATCTGGAAGAGGGTTATATTTACAAGTTCATCGATAGCCCGCTGATCGCCAATCTGGAAGAATACGGTGTCAGCGATTTCATCGGCGACTACTACCCATGGGCGCTGGCGATGGCGACCGATTCACAGGGCAATATCAAGGGCGTATGCGACAACGTATCACCTGTGGCGTTCTGGTATCTGCGCGATGCCGCTGAGAAGTGGCTCGGCACTGCAGATGACACGGAGATCACGGCCAAATTGAGCAGCTGGGATGAGATACTCAAGCTCTCGCTGGAAATCAAGGAGGCGAGCGGCGGAACCGTTTACCTGCTGCCCAACATGAGCGATCTGGTTAAGGTTGAGGGCTACAGTCTGCCGCCGTTCGTCCGCAATGGCGAATTCTCAATCGATCAGGGTTGGGTTGATCTGCTGGGCGTAATGCGTTCATTCTGGGAAGTGAGCGCGGTAGCAGACCTGGGCAGTTGGTCAGGCGAATGGGCAACCGCGTGGAACGACGGCACACTGCTTCTGCGCACAATGCCTTCCTGGGACTTCTTCACCGATTGGGATAAAAACAGCGGCAACGTGGGCGTAGCCAAACCGTTTAAGGGTTCGTATGAAGGCGGAACCTACCGCGTTATCTATTCCAACAGCGAGAACAAAGAGTTGTGCATGAAGTTCATCGAGTTCCTCACCACGGTAGAATATCAGGTGGCGAACCTGGAGACGAACAACCAGATGCCCGCGAACCGCAATGTGCTGGAAGCCATGGGCGCGGATTACACCAACGCGCGTTTTGGCGGACAGAACATCCTTAAGACATACGACAAAGTTTGTCAGGCGATACTGGAGATCATCCCGGACAAATACACGCGCGACTGCCAGAACATATTCGGCAAGCACGCTAATCAGGGCATCAAGGAAAACCTGACCGACGAACAGATACTACAGAATTTCAAAAACGAAGTCAGAGACAAATATCCGGAGCTGAAGGGTCTGTAATTCGGTTAGGATAGATGGCGCCGAGGTTTGTGCCTTGGCGCTTTGTCTTAGAACGGAGAAGAATGTCTATGAGATTGTTACCGTCGGTTTTTCAGGTGGGAGGGCCAGCTCTAACGCATTCCAACGACGCGACAGCCTATCTGCTGACAGTGGGAGATGCTCTTTACCTTATCGAATGCGGTACGCCGGAAGGATACGAGCTGCTGCAGCGGAACATCCGAAAACTCGGGTTTGATCCGGCGCGTGTAAAACGCATCTACGGCACACATGGCCATTATGACCATGTTGGAGCGGCCGCGCGTTTCGCGGAGGATTATTACACCGAACTATATCTGCATGAAGCCGATAGGGAGCAGGTGGAATCCGGAGACGATGTGCGGACGACTGCGTCCCTGCTGTATGGGCATACATTCCCGCCCGCGAAGGTACATCATCCGTTGACGGGTGGAATGTCGTTTACCGTTGACGCAGGTGTCGTTGAAACGCTGCACACCCCCGGACATAGCATGGGAAGCTGCTGCTTTGTGCTGACGCATATTTGCGGAATGGTACTGCTGTTCGGCGGAGATACGCTCAGCGGGGGATTCAGCCCGCGCATCGGTTCCGATGAAGATGTCTGGCGTAACAGTCTGAACAAACTATGTGAACGCAACTATGATTGTTATACAATGGGTCACACTCCGCCTATACTCCTGTGTGATGCAAACGCGCGCCTGGATAGTCTGCGCCGTTCGTTCGCCAATTACTATACCCCATGGTTTAAGAACTTTTATGAGGATTACCGTTATTGATGAGGATTGTATATGAAAAAGAAACTGCATATGATTGGCAACGCGCATATCGATCCGGTATGGCTATGGTGCTGGCCGGATGGATACTCTGAGATTCGCGCGACATTCCGTTCCGCGTTGGATCGGCTGGAGGAATACCCTGAATTTGTGTTTACCAGTGCGTGCGCAGCATTCTACGAATGGATAGAGCGCATGGACCCAGATATGTTCAAGGAAATCCAGCGTCGCGTTCACGAGGGGCGCTGGGATATTGTCGGCGGCTGGTGGATACAGCCAGATTGCAACCTGCCGTCCGGGGAGAGCTTCGCGCGCCAAGCGTTGTACGCGCAGCGATATTTCAAGGAGAAATTCGGGAAGACCGCGCGGATCGGCTACAATGTGGACAGTTTCGGTCATGCCGGGACATTGCCGCAGATTCTGCTGCTATCCGGTATGGATCGCTATATATTCATGCGTCCGGGTCGGCATGAGAAGGCTGTTCCTGCCGGGCTGTTCCATTGGGAAAGCCCCGAGGGACATCGGGTGGTGTGCCAGCGCATTCCGTTCGAATACTGTACCTGGGGAAAGGAACTACAGAATCACGTAGCCCGCTGCCTGAGTGAGTCTAAAGATGAGCGCGGGACTGTGTGTTTCTACGGCGTGGGCAACCATGGCGGCGGTCCTACAAAGGAAAATATCGAGAGCATTCAGCGCATGCAGCGGGAATCTTATGCGGAGTTGATATTCTCGTCGCCCGACCGTTTCTTTGATGAAGCGCAGGCTTCCGACCTGCCGCTGCCTGTTGTAAACGGTGAGCTTTTGCATCACGCCAGCGGGTGTTACAGCGTTCACTCGGGCATGAAGCGCGCGAATCGGCAGTCTGAAAACCGTCTGGTGACTGCGGAGAAATGGTCGGCTATAGCGTCTATCGTGACTGGCAGCGATTATCCAATGAAAGACTTCGAGCGAGCATGGAAGAAAGTTCTGTTCAATCAGGATCATGATATTCTGCCCGGCACATGCATCAAGGAAGCCTTCCAGGACGCAATGGAGGATTACGGCTTCGCGTTTAGCGTTGCGCAAGAGCATCTCAACGACGCGTTGCAAGCGTTAGCGCGGCGGATTAACATACCGTATCAGGAAGGCAGCCGCCCGATGGTGGTGTTTAATCCTCATCCGTTTACGACGCTTAGCCCGGTGAACCTGGAGACATCCGCCGTACCCAAGCATTATGCGCTACAGGATGAAGATGGGTATGAGATTCCCTATCAGATTATCACCGCTTCAGCCGCCTGTTATGGGCGGGAGAAGTTAACATTTACGGCAGAGGTGCCGCCGCTGGGCTATCGGGTGTATCGCCTGATACCGCGGGATGAAACATGCACCAGGCCGGAAACGAAACTGAACACAGGTTGCCTGACATTGGAAAATGATATACTGCGTGTAGAATTCTCTGGAGAAACAGGCTCACTTGAAAGCATCGTCGACAAGGAAACAGGCGTGGACTTCCTGCGTGACGGCACGCAAGCCCTTGTGATGATAGACAAGAGCGACACATGGTCGCACGCCGTATTGCGTTATGATCAGGTTGAAGGCGCTATGCGGCTCGTCAGCATCAAACGCGTCGCGGACGGACCGGTATGTCAGAGTATCCGCGTGATCCACAGCTATGATGATTCGCGGCTTATACAGGAATATACACTCTACACTGGTCAACGTCAGGTGCTGGTTCATTGCGACGTCAACTGGCAGGGCAAGCAGCAGGCGTTAAAACTGCAATTCCCGCTGAATCAGAATCACTCCAGCGTCACAGCGCAAGCGCCATTTGGGTACGCGGTGCGTGAAATGGACGGTGAGGAATATCCCATGCACATGTGGGTGGACTCCTCCGGTTCAGCCAGCGGCGGTCTAGCGGGCGTGCATGGGCTTGCCATTTTGAACGACGGCAAGTATTCATATGACGCGCGCGACCGCAGCCTGTTTCTGACTGTGCTGCGCTCACCATATTGCGCCAATCATGATCCGTTTGTGGTTGAGGATGGGATGAATTATCCCGTGCTGGATCAGGGCTGGCAGGAGTTCAACTATGCGCTATATCCTCACATCGGCGCAATGGAACGCGCGTGCATCGATCAATATGCATTGCTGCTCAATGCGCCGCTTCAGACGCTGCCAGAATCTTTCCATTCAGGCGAACTGGCGCATCAGGAGAGCTTTACATCCATCGATTCGGATCACGTGACTCTTGACGCGGTAAAGCTAGCCGAAGACGGCAGCGGCGATGTGATATTGCATCTGCATGAAACAGTGAGAGAACAGACGGATTGTAAATTGATTATCCCGCGCTTGCATTTGGATGAAACGATCTCATTCTCAGCGGGTGAAATCAAGGCGCTACGCATTCAAAGAGACGGCAAGGTATCATCGATTGACTTGCTGGAACAAACCCGATAACCTTCATTCATAAGGAGAGCTTGCAATGAGCTATTATATCGGCTTGGATATCGGCGGCACAAAGTGCGCGGTCGTACTGGCTTATCTTGACCATGGAATCCAGATTCAGGACAAACTCTCCTTTCCGACCGAAACGCCAAAGGGGTTTGCGCACACGCTTAGTCGATTGTATGAAGCAATCGATATTGTTCTGACGCGCAATCATTATACAAGCAAGGATATCGAGGCAATTGGCATCAGTTGCGGCGGGCCGCTTGACAGCCGAACCGGAATTATTCTCTCGCCGCCCAATCTGCCGGGTTGGGTGAATATTCCTCTGCCCCGGATGCTTACCGAGAAGTACGGCATGCCCGCTTTCCTGCAGAACGACGCCAACGCTTGCGCTCTGGTAGAGTGGAAACTGGGTGCGGGGCGCGGCACTCAAAATATGATATTCCTTACAATGGGCACGGGAATGGGTTCCGGTATCATCGCGGAAGGCATACTGCTCAGAGGTCATACGGATATGGGCGGCGAGATAGGCCATCTGCGTCTCGCGGAGGACGGACCTATTGGGTTTGAAAAGGCTGGCTCGTTTGAAGGGTTTACATCAGGCGGCGGCATTGCGCGCCAAGCTGTAGCGCTGACACAGCGGCTGATAGAGGAAGGCAATCCTCCCGCGTGGGTCAGAGATGGGCATCTCCCTGATGAAGTGGACGCGAGGCTCCTTGCTGGATATGCTCGCACGGACGATCCGGACGCAATCAAATTCTTCAATCATATTGGAACTATGCTGGGCAAGGGGATCAGTCTGTTGGTGGATACGCTGAATCCGGAATGTGTAGTGATTGGCAGCGTGTTTGTGAGATGTGAAGACTTGCTTCGCGCATCCATGGAAAGGGAATTACGGCGAGAGGCCATCCCATATTCGCTGAACGGACTACGTATCGTTCCCGCGCAGACGGGCGAGAGTATTGGTGATCTGGCGAGTGTCATGGTTGCGCTGTACGCGATGGGGATTGAGCCGATAGAAGAGGGAACTGAGCGCAACGAGAAGATTCTCGCTCACTTTGAGCGGCTGTTCGCGCGGTATCCTCTATTGGATGGAACACGCGAGCAGGTGATGCAGGCATATGAAATGCTGGAACGCAGTTTTCGACATGGCGGCAAGCTGCTGTTGATCGGCAACGGCGGCAGCTGTGCCGACTGCGACCACATTGTCGGCGAATTGATGAAGGGGTTTTATCTCAAGCGTCCGTTGGCGAAAGAATTGCAAGAGCGGTTAAAGCCCGCAGTGGGCGCGATACTCCCTGGCGCGGAAACTTTGCTTCAACGCGCTTACCCTGCAATCTCACTTACACAACACGCCGCGCTGTCCACCGCGTTTTCGAATGATGTGGACGGTATACTCACCGCCGCACAGCAGGTTATCGGCTACGGTCGGCCAGGCGATGTGCTGCTCGCGATCAGCACAAGTGGTAACGCAAAGAATGTCCTTTTAGCGGTCGAGACAGCAAAGGCACTGGGCGTTCACACGTTGGGACTGACCGGCGGAACCGAAGGAAAGCTGAAGGAAGCTTGCGATTATTCAATCATCGTGCCAGGCAATACACCGGCTGATGTGCAGGAGCTGCATTTGCCGGTGTATCACACACTGTGCGCAATGCTGGAAGAGAAGTTGCAGTAGGTTATTCGTATATAGCTTCTCTTTTGGCCGCCACTCTTATCAAATATACTGAAAACAAAAATGCACGTTCACAGTTCCAATAAACACAGCAGGAAGCCAGAAAAGCGCTTCCCTCGTGGATATGTAAGATGGTAGCGCCAACACTTCGCCAAGCGAATCTGCGCTAGCTGAAGCTCCACCTTGCGCATCTCGTCTACCTCAGTATGATGTTCCAAGCCCCACAGACCCGTGTAACCGGCGACGCGCAGGGCGGGTAGCACCTCACACGAGCGGGGCGACACGTTGTAATCTACGTGCGTATGCACGGCGAGCTTCGCTGCGGCCAGGTCGATGGACAGCACTATATAGTCTCCCCAGAATTCATTTGGCTGGTTATACTCTGTCCCTCAGCATCTGTAATGATGAGGAAAGCATCGTCGGGTAATTCATTCATTGAGAAAATACTCGCCATCTTACCAGAATCGATCAGCATACCGTAACAGGCATTTTCGTTGATCTGGTGAACAACAACACATAAATAACGATCATTCGGCTTGGAGTTGACGATGATACTTTGTTCCGGCATAGCGAAAACAGTCTTTTTGGTCGCGTTAATCATATCTAGAAAAGTATCGGCTGTGAAATTTTCAAACACAATGTGGGAAGCAAAATAGTCGGGAGCCGTTAAGCTGCGATAAGGCGTAATTACAATTCCATTCTTTGTAAAAACAAGAACGTTGCGGCTCGTATTCCCCGTTGCGATCACGCGGCACCTGCAGCTCTATCTGCCCTTCCGTGCTGATGACACTCTTGGGATACGATCCATTACGACTGTTCTGCGTCGTTTTGTGCTGGTAGTTGTAC